>JAEXHR010000064.1 GCA_023449855.1 Pseudomonadota bacterium
CTTCTGGATTGCTTCGTCGCTTCGCTCCTCGCAATGACGGCAGAGGATCATTCGATCACCCGTTCCCGCAGCGATGCATCCGGCACCATGCAAGCCTCGCTTCGTCCGAAGATGCGATAGCGATTCCTTGCGATCAGATTGTAGACGGGATTGCGCAGCGCCGCCGGCACGGCGAAGAGCACGCGCACCCAGCCCCATCCCGGCAGCAGCGACAGCACCGTGAGTGCAGCGTCCGACTTGAAGTAAGCAGCACCGCCATGGACCACCGCATTGGTGTCCGGGTCATGCGGATCGATCCCGAAATGCTGCGCGAGTCCTGCTCCGTAGTCCGACTGGATCGGCGTGAACCGAAAGCGCTTCGCCACATCGCGTGTGGCCACGAAGCGCACCCAGCTCGAGCAGAAGATGCAGACGCCGTCATAGAGAATGATGTCGTCATCGGGCCAAGGTTCGGTCATGGCTTGGCGATCATCAGCCAGAGAATCGCCAGCATCGCGCCGAAGCCCAGGGTGCCGAGCACGAGCGAGCGACGGAACAGGGTATGATAGCGCGGTGGCAGCGGTGCGCGATCGGCCACGGCGTTTCGGGTCAGCGAACGAATCTCGATCTGCATGAACAGCACCGGCAACCAGATGAGACTGGCCAGGGCATACAGGATCAGCGACGCGATCATCCAGGGTTCGGCGGCGGAGACGGATGACATCTCCATGAGCAGGCCGCCCGTGAACGGCTGCAGCAGCATCGCGCCGACCGTCAGCAGCGCGGTGGCGGCAAGGGAAGCGTTCGCGGTCGCTGCAATGAATGCGCCGTCGCCCGACCGATGGGCCTGCAGCATCATGAACGCGATGCCTGCACCGGTGCCGAGGATGACGATCGCGCCGAGGATGTGGAGGAATTTGAGGATGAAATAGACGGTCATTGCGGACTCGCGAACCGGCCCGGCGTTCAACGCATTGGGGACAAACCGGTATCGCGGTCTCTCTAGCACATGGATGCGGCGGAGAAGTGTAGTTGTCGCGAATCAGTTTGGCCGCGCGGAATTACCAACGCCTGCGTGCAATTGACGACAGGGTCGCGCGTCGAAGCTGCGTCCGGTGGAAAACATCATCGGCCATTGGCCCATCCCGTAACGATCTGTCTTTTTCCGGGACAGATTTTCGCGGAACTGATGCAAAATTTCCACACGTTAACTGATAATTAACGATGCCCTTGAAGACGGTCGGGCGTGCTGCTTTGATCACCTCATGAGCACAACCCTGATCGAAGTTCGGCCGGCCAAGACCGCGGATGCGGTTGAGGTGGCGTCCACCCATGACGAAGCCTGGCGCGCGGCCTATCAGGGGCTGATTCCCGGCCCTGAACTCGACAAGCTCATCAATCGCCGCGGCGCGCAGTGGTGGGATTCGGCGATCCGCAAGGGCAGCCGTGTCAGCGTACTCTGCTTCGGCGACAAGGTGGCCGGTTACGCCAATTACGGTCGCAACCGCGCCCGCAGCCTGCAATTCGAAGGCGAGATCTACGAGCTTTACCTGCGTCCGGAATTCCAGGGCCTCGGTTTCGGCCGCCGCCTGTTCGCCTCCGCCAAGCGCGACCTGATGCAGAGCGGGCTGAAGAGCCTCGTCATCTGGGCGCTCTCGGACAATGAAGGCGCCACGGAATTCTACCGTGCGCTGGGTGGCCGCATGGTGGCCCGTTCATCCGAGCGATTCGGCGCCAAATCGCTCGACAAGGTGGCCTTCGCCTGGAACGCGTGACACCGTCCCTCATGGTGAGGAGGCGCGCAGCGCCGTCTCGGACCATGAGTTCGCGGGGCGCCGAGTTCTGCGGCCATCCTTCGAGACGCGCGCCGCGGGCGCGCTCCTCAGGATGAGGGCGGAGTTAGGGCAAAGGCCCATCGGTATTTCCGCTAAGCCATTCACCAGCCGCGCGATTTTCGCGCGGTTTGGCGTTGAAACATCAGGCTCGCTCGGCTAGGTCTGGCGCAATTCGTCACACCAGAACCGGAGCTTTCGATGCGTCTTGACGCAATCCCGCTCGGCGCCAAGGCGCCGCATGAAGTGAACGTCGTCATCGAGGTTGCGGTCGGTGGCGAGCCGATCAAATACGAGATGGACAAGGCGTCGGGCGCGCTGTTCGTCGATCGCTTCCTCTATACGCCGATGCGTTACCCCGGCAATTACGGCTTCATCCCGCACACCCTGTCCGGCGACGGCGATCCCTGCGACGTGCTGATCGCGAATACCCGCGCCATCGTGCCGGGCGCTGTGATGGCCTGCCGCCCGGTCGGCGTGCTGCTGATGGAAGACGAGGGCGGCCAGGATGAGAAGATCATCGCGGTGCCGACCTCGAAGCTCACCCAGCGCTACGACAAGGTGAAGAACTACAGCGACCTGCCGCAGATCACGCTGGACCAGATCCAGCACTTCTTCGAGCACTACAAGGACCTCGAGCCCGGCAAGTGGGTGAAGGTGGTGCGCTGGGCGGACGCCGCGGAAGCGCATAAGCTGATCCAGGAAGGCATCGACCGCGCCAAGGCCGAGAAGGCCAAGGGTTAAATATAGCGGCGGCGCTGGGGGATATCCGATGCGCCGCATGCTGATCTGGTTTCGCAACATCATCCTCGTCGCGGTCGCCATTGTCGTGGTGCTCGCGGCGGTGGTCCTCGTGAACACGTATCGGCAAGGCTCGAAGCAGATCGCTGTTTCGCCCGCGCCGAAGCTGGCGGTGGACGAACAGGCCGCAGCTCAGCGCCTCGCCGAGGCGATCCGCTTCCAGACCATTTCCAACGCCTTCAATCCGGATCAGGCTGCGGGCTCGCTGCGCGCCATGCATGCGCATCTGGCGGCGAGCTTCCCGGCCTTTCATGCGGCCACCAAGCTTGAGCTCGTCGGCAATTACAGCCTGCTGTTCACATGGCAGGGCAGCGACCCCGCCGCCGGGCCGATCGCGCTGCTGGCGCATCAGGATGTGGTGCCGGTGGCGCCCGGCACCGAGAAGGACTGGCAGTATCCGCCGTTCGACGGCGTCGTCGCCGACGGCTTCATCTGGGGGCGCGGCTCCTGGGATGACAAGGGCAATCTCTATGCGATCCTGGAAGCTGCCGAGGCGATGGCCAAGGCCGGCTTCAGGCCGAAGCGCACGATCTATTTTGCCTTCGGCCATGACGAGGAAGTCTCCGGCACCCGCGGCGCGCAGGCGATGGCAGCGCTGCTGAAGTCGCGCGGCGTGAAACTCGATTTCGTGCTCGATGAAGGGCTGCTGATCACCGAAGGAATCCTGAAGGGGCTCGACAAACCGATGGCGCTGATCGGCGTCGCCGAGAAGGGCTATGCGACGCTGGTGCTGAATGCGCGCGCGACGCCCGGCCATTCCTCCATGCCGCCGCGCGAGACGGCCATCGGCATGATGAGCGCCGCGCTCGCCCATCTGGAAAATGCGCGGCTGCCGATGCAGATCCGCAGCACGGTGGGAGAGATGTTTTCGACCATCGCGCCGGAAATGAGCGGCTTCAATCGCGTGGTGCTGTCGAATCTGTGGCTGTTCAAGCCGCTGCTGCTGCGCGAATTCGAGAAGAGCGGGCCGACGGAAGCGACGGTGCGCACCACCACGGCGCTGACCATCTTCAATGCCGGCGACAAGGACAATGTGCTGCCGGGCAATGCCGAAGCGGTGGTGAACTTCCGGCTGTTGCCGGGGGATACGCAGGCCAGCGTCACCGAGCATGTGCGCAAGGTGGTTGCGAACGAGAAGATCGAGATCAAGCCGTATCCGGGCAACACCGATCCGCCTGATGTGACGGGAACGGCGAGCGCGTCCTATCGCGCGTTGAACACGACGATCCGCGAGGTGTTTCCCGATGCGCTGGTGGCGCCGGGGCTGATGGTGGCGGCGACCGACTCGCGGCACTATGCCGGCGTGACCGACAACATCTTCCGCTTCTCGCCGGTGCGCGCGAATGAGCAGGATCTCAAGCGCTTCCACGGCACCAATGAGCGGCTCAGCAGCGCGAACTACGCGGATATGATCCGGTTTTATCGACGGCTGATGGAGAAGCAGTAGGGCGGATGAGGCGAAGCGGCCGTAGCCCGGATGGAGAAAAGCGCAATCCGGGAATCAGAGCTTCCTCATGTCGCCGGTCCCCGGATTTCGCTTCGCTCCATCCGGGCTACACTCAAACCGCCGGCGCCTTCAGCCCGTTGATCGCGCAGGCCGCGCGCAGCGTGTTCACCAGGAGACACGCCACGGTCATCTGCCCGACACCGCCGGGCACCGGGGTGATCGCGCCCGCGGTCTTCAGCGCTTCCTGATAAGCGACGTCGCCGACGAGCTTCGATTTACCATCCGCGGCGGGCAGGCGGTTGATGCCGACATCGATCACGGTGGCGCCCTGCTTGATCCAGTCGCCGCGCACCATTTCGGATTTGCCGACGGCGGCGAAGACAAGATCGGCCTGCGCGGTCAGCTTCGGCAGGTCGCGCGAGCGCGAATGCGCGATGGTGACGGTGGCGTTCTCGTTCAGCAGCAATTGCACCAGCGGACGGCCGACGAGATTGGAGCGGCCGATCACGATGGCGTTCATGCCTTCCAGCGAGGGATGCACGCTCTTCGCCAGGATGATGCAGCCGAGCGGCGTGCAGGGCGACAGCGCGTCCATGCCGCTGGCAAGACGGCCGGCATTCACCGGATGCAGGCCGTCGACATCCTTGGCGGGATCGATGGCATTGATGACGGCCTGGGTGTCGAGGCCTTTTGGCAGCGGCAGCTGGACGAGGATGCCGTGCACGGTGGGATCATTATTGAGCTTCTGCACCAGCGCGATCAGATCGCTTTGCGCGACATCGGCGGGCAGCACGTGTTCGAAGGAGGCCATGCCGGCTTCCTGGGTCTGCTTGTGCTTGCTACGCACATAGACCTCGCTGGCGGGATCGCTGCCGACCAGCACCACGGCGAGGCCCGGCGTCAGGCCGTGCTCGCTCTTCACCCGCGCGACTTCGGCGGCCACGCGCGTGCGCAGTTCTGCGGCGATTACTTTTCCATCGATCACGCTGGCGGTCATGCGGGGTCTCCGTCGTCAGAGGGGGGCGGCTGCGAGGGTGCGCAGCAGCAGCCCGAGTTTGTGAGGATCGCCATTCACGGCGATCTGTTTGATGCGGGAGGTGGCGCCCGACAGCAGCCGGACGTCCCGCTTCGGCACCTTGAGCTGTTTCGCCAGCAGCTCGGTGACCGCGCGATTGGCCTCGCCGCCTTCGGCAATGGCGCGGACGCGGACTTTCAGCACCGCGCGGCCATTGGCCATGGTCTCGATCCCGTCGATGTCGTCGCGGCCGCCGCGCGGCGTCACGCGGACGGCGATGCTGACGCCATCGGCGCCGTATCGCCAGGGATCGGCCAAGGTCTCAGGCGACGTACGGATAGATGTAGTAACCGATCACCCGCTGCAGGAAGATGATGATCAGGATCACGACGATCGGCGACAGGTCGAGGCCGCCGAGAGCAGGCAGCCGGTTGCGGATCGGCGCCAGCACCGGCTCGGTGATGCGATAGAGGAATTCGCCCACCGCGGCGATGAACTGGTTGCGGGTGTTCACCACGTTGAAGGCGATCAGCCAGGACAGGATTGCCGAGGCAATCAGCAGCCAGACGTAGAGATCGAGGACGATCAGCACGATATCGAGAACGGCGCGCATGGCGGGAGGGGCTCGCGGGTTGGGTCGCGGATGGGACAGAGCGCTAAATATCGGTTCGGCACTGCGCAAACAAGGGAAGGACGGGCCGAAAACGCCCGGAAAATCGAGACTTTGACCCGCTTGCGGGTCGTTCTTGACTTGCCGTTAACAGGGATTGTAAATGGCGCCCATTCCAGACCTGCGTCGGTACGGCGCAGTTCGAGACGGGCCCATAGCTCAGCTGGGAGAGCGCGTCGTTCGCAATGACGAGGTCGGCGGTTCGATCCCGCCTGGGTCCACCATCCTTCGCTCGCTTCGCGCGCTTCGGCTCGGCGAGCCAATCTCCACACCATCGGACGCGAAGCGAGAGACGGATGTCCCGCTGAAGCCCGTAGGGCGTAAGCGGACGCAGCAACGGCTCCCTTAAACCTGCCCCACCCGCGTCAATTGCAGCTTCGCCACAGCCCCGGCGATAAAGCTCCGCGGGAACAGACGGAGCAGGATCGGGACGATCTTGATTCCGAGGCCCGGAAATACCGTGCCCTTGTTGGCCATCAGGCTCTTATAGGCGAGGGCGGCCACGTCCTTCGGCGACACGCCGAGAATCATCGAATCCAGCCCCGGCTTGAAGCCGGCGCGGGCCTGGAATTCCGATGGCACCGGGCCGGGGCACAGCGCTGTGACACGCACGCCCTTGGGGCCGAGCTCCTGGCGCAGCGCCTCGGTGAAGGACAGCACATAGGCCTTGCTGGCATAGTAGACGGCCATGCCGGGGCCGGGGATCAGGCCAGCGATCGAACTCACATTGAGGATGCCGCCTTTGTGACGGATCACGCTGGGTGCGAGTCGCAGCGACAGATCGGTGAGCGTGCGGACGTTCAGATCGATCATGCGGAGCTGCGCGTCGCGGTCCATGTCGATGGCGAAGCCGAACATGCCGAAGCCGGCATTGTTGATCAGATATTCGACCTCGACACCGGCGCCCTGCAGCGCGCGTTCGACGTTCGCGCAGGCATCCGGCTGTTCGAGATCGCAGGGAATGAGGATGGGCGCCGGGCCGCCGGCGGCGACGATTTCGTCCGACAGGGCGGTGAGGCGCTCGGCGCGCCGTGCCACCAGCGCCAGACGATGCTTGTGCGCGGCGAAGACGCGAACCATCTCGGCGCCAATTCCCGCCGAAGCACCGGTAATCAACGTCACGCGCTCAATCACGGGAATTCTCTTACAAGGATGGCTTAAAGACGAATGCTTCTAACTAACGGGTAATAGGGATATCATTGATGCGCAAGCGCGAATGACCACCGGAATACCGAGCGGTCAATTCCACGCATGCCTCGCCGAAGCCGCGCATACGATGTCGCCGATTGCGCATCGCATGATGGACGATATCCGGTGCGGGTTAGGCCGTTTCGGCTGTATCGCCGGCGACGCGTCGTTTGAGTTCGACGCGGTCGCGCGCGGAGACGCCGAGCAGATCGGCAGCGCGCCAGACGACGTTTTCCTCGAACTCGCTGACCTTGCCATCGGCAAAAACCAGCTCCCACATCATCTCGACCAGACGGATGCGGCCGGGCTCATCCACCACGCGCATGATCACACTGGTGAAGTGATACAGATCGACCGCTTCGCCTTCGACCAGCGAAGCCGCTTCGATCAGGCGATCGGCGGTGCCGGCATCGAGTTCGAACCGGGTCTCGATCAGGCTGTGTAGCTTGGCCTGTTCGATTTTGGACGGTGCGCCGTCGATCGAGATCACATGAATCAGCAGCGCCGTCGCGGCGAGCCGGAAACCGGTGTCGTCGAACTTCTGATCGGCGCTGGCGTCGGGAGACACCACATCGGTGATGAACTGGCGCAGTTTCTCGAGCATGGGATTTTATGAACCAGATTGGCGGGCCATCCGCAATGCGGCCAACGAGACCGTCGCGTTGTGGCGCGGAAAGGGAACGCACACAATACACGGCGGTTCCTGACCGCGTCATTACAGTTAAGCAAGGCTTGGTCTGAGCAAGCCTTGGTCTCAGCAAGCCTTGGCCGGCTCATGGAATCTCGTAGACCAGAACCTTGTCGGCAATGCCGCGTAAAGCGGCAGCCTTTTCGATAGGCATTGCCCCCGATTGCTGCAGGATCGCTGCGACGCCCTTTGCGGAGACGACCGGGGAGGTCACATGAATGGATTGTGACGTGGCGAGGCCCTGCACGCGGGCGGCGATATTCACGGTCTGGCCGAAATAATCCTGCCGTTCGTTGAGCATCACCGCGAGGCACGGCCCTTCGTGGATGCCGATCTTGACCACGAGGTCGCTGGTTTCGCGTTCGTCATTGAGCCGGCCCATCGCCTTGCGCATCTCGATCGCGGCAAGCAGCGCCTGTTCGGGATGCGTGAAGGTGGCCATCACGCTGTCGCCGATGGTCTTCACCACGGCGCCGCCTTCCGCTGCGATGATGTCCAGCAGCGCATGGAAATGGGCGCGGACAAGATCGAAGGCGGCGAGATCGCCGACGCGCTCATACAGCGCGGTGGAGCCCTTGAGGTCGGTGAACAGGAAGGTCAGCGAGGTGATTTTCAGCCGCTGATCGATATTGAGATTGTCGGCCTTGTAGAGATCGCGAAAGGTCTGGTTGCTGAGGATGCGCTTGGCGGTGAGGAACGGCTTGCGCTTGCCGATCAGATCGTGAAGACCTTGAGCTGCGACGAAGACCGACGGCAGTACGCGCACCTCGGTCTGGTTCTCGAGCGACAACCGCAGCGGCCCGGGCTGCATGGTGATGGTGCCGGTCGGCGTATGCATCCGGTTGTACAACAACGACAGATGCTGGCGTTCCTTGGTCGGTTCGCCCTTCACATCGATGAACTGTGCGGAGTGGGTCACCGGCTCGAACACGATGACGAATTCCGACGGCAGTTGCAGCGACATGACGGCCTTTTCATGGGCCGGCAATTCCATCGCATCCAGCGTCACTTCGTCGGTCAGTGACGCGTAGGTCTCCTCGTTGAGATCGACGCCCGAACTCCAGAAGATCTGTTTGAAATATTCCCAGAGCGGCAATGTATTGGGATCGTGCGCGGCAATGTGCCGGACCCGCGGCGTGACCGTGAATGCAACCTCGACCTGCTCGTCGACGGAGGCCTCGTAGCCGCAGGCGCAGAGCCCGCAATGATAGTCGTCATGGCGCAGCGATTTCAGTGTGCTGTGCGCGTCGAGCACACCGCTGCAACCCGGGCACAGCACGTTCCAGGTCAGATCGAACAGGCCGAGCCGTGCGGCATGCAAGAAGCCGGAAATGACGCGCTCTTCGTTGAGGCCGCGGCGTGCCGCAAAGTCGAGGACGTTGACGCGGTTGAGCTCGTGATCCGCTCCGTCGCGGATCAGTCGCACAATGGCATCCGCGACGGCAGGATCCGCGGATTGCTTCAATGTCTCGAATTGCGCCTGAACATCACTCATGGCTTTAGTTTAGGCCAAATAGGCGATGCCTCCAAGAGATGCGTCCAGCGATGCATCCCGCAGATACGCATCCAGCACCGCGATACTACCAAATCGTCCGCGCCTGACGCGCCGGAGGTGCGCATGGGGCCGCATCGCCACCGGAAGGGGCGATGCACACGAATTCAGCGCCGCTCGATCCTGAACATTGGCGAGCGATCCGGCTGCGTCGTCACCACGCCCACCGGCATCACCGGCGTTTTATCCGGCAATACGACGCGGAAATGACCGATGATCTTGGCCAGCGCCAGCGTCGCCTCGATGATGGCGAAATGGGCGCCAATACAGACACGTGCGCCGACGCCGAAGGGAAGATAGGCGAAACGGTCCGGCTGCGGACTGCCGGGCATAAAGCGTTGCGGCATGAAGGCGTTCGGATCGGACCAGCGCTTCTCGTTCCGGTGCAGCAGCCATGGGGCCATCAGAACGATGTCGCTTTTCGCGACCGCCATGCCGCTCACTGTATCCGCCGCGCGGGCCTCACGTGCGATCAAAAAGGCAGGCGGATACAGCCGCATGGTTTCGTCGATCACGGCGCGGGTGAATTTCAGCCGGTCGAGCTCCAGCACGCCGGTTGCCATGGCGGCGCGCGCTTCGTTCGCCACCTGGCCCTGTATCACCGGGTCGAGCGTCAGCAGGTACAGCGCCCAGAACAGGGCTGTCGCCGTGGTCTCGTGGCCGGCGAGGATCATGGTCGCCACCTGATCGCCGAGCTGGTCGTCGGTGAACGCGGCTCCGGTCTCCGGATCGCGCGCCGCCAGCATCAGTTCGAACAGGTCGCGCGGCGGGGCATTGTCGGCCTTGCCGGCGGCGCGGCGTTCGGCCACCAGCATGGCGATGAAGCGCGTCCAGCGCCGGCGAAAGAAATAGCGCGGAATGTCCTGCGGCGTCGGCCAGCCCTGCGGCAGCAGCAGGTCGAAGAAATGCGGCCGGGCGAGGGTGGCGCCATATTCCATCACGAAGTCACGCAGCGTCTTGCCGTGTTTGGCCATGCCATAGGAGAACATGGTGCGCCCGGCGATCTCCAGCGTCATGCGCTGCATGATCTCGCGCAGATCGACCGGCCCGTCGGTCTGGTGCTGCAGATCGGCGATGGTCTCATCGACGGCCGAGAGCATATGCGGCACAAGTGTCATCACGGCACGCGGGGTGAAGGCCGGTGCCAGTGTGCGGCGCTGGTGCTTCCAGACGCGGCCCTCGGCGATCAGCAGTCCCTCACCGAGCATCGGCCGCAGCACGCGGAACGCGGCCGGCGTGCGGGTATAGTTCTCGTGATTGTCCACCAGCACATGACGGATGGCGTCGGGGTCGTTCAGGATGAAGCTGGCATGGCCGAAGAAGCGGCCCTTGATGACGTCGTCCTCGTAAGCCTTCTGGCCCCAGGTCTCGATGGCGCTGCGGCGCATCGCCGCCATTCTGGCGCGGGCGGTCATATTGTCCGGCGCACGCGGCGGCATCGGCGGCACCACATGGCGCTTCGGGGTCGGAAAGTCGTAGACCTCGGCAATGCTCACGACCGGCCTCGCAACTTCAGGAGCGATGCCGGACTATATCACCTGACAAAGCCGGCGTCTTGAAGGCGTCATTAGTTTGCAGTTGCAGCATCGATTTGTGCCGCGGTGACTGGACAGACCCGGCGTTTCACAGGCATCAACGGATGGTATGACGGACACGCCGAAACCGCCCCCACAACCTGCGCCCCACCCCTCCGACGGAATTGCCGCGCCGCTGCGCTATCCGGTGTTCCGCCGCATCTGGCTGGCCAGTCTGCTGTCGAATCTCGGTCTGATGATCCAGAGCGTCGGCGCCGCCTGGGCGATGACGCAGATGACGGCCTCCGCCGACAAGGTGGCGCTGGTGCAGACCGCCCTGATGCTGCCGATCATGATCCTGGCCATGCCGGCCGGCGCGGTGGCGGATATGTATGACCGCCGCAAGGTGTCGCTGGCCTCGCTGGCCCTCTCGCTTGTCGGCGCCAGTGCGCTGACGGCGATGGAATGGACCGGGCACATCACGCCCAACATCCTGCTCGCCTTCTGCTTCATCATCGGCAGCGGCATGGCGCTGTTCGGCCCGGCCTGGCAGTCCTCGGTGGGCGAACAGGTGCCGCCGGAAGTGCTGCCGCCGGCGGTGGCCCTGAGTGGCATCAGCTACAATATCGCGCGCAGCTTCGGCCCGGCCATCGGCGGCGTCATCGTGGCGGCGGCCGGCGCCGTCGCGTCCTTTGCGGCCAATGCGCTGCTTTATGTGCCGCTGTTCGTGGTGCTGCTGCTGTGGCGCCGCAAGGTCGAGGTGTCGCGCCTGCCGCGCGAGCGCCTGAACCGGGCGATGGTGTCGGGCATCCGCTACATCGCCAATTCGCCGTCGATCAGGATCTCGCTGGCGCGGACTCTGATCACCGGCATTTGCGGCGGTTCGATCTCGGCGCTGATGCCGCTGGTGGCGCGCGATCTCCTGCATGGCGGCGCGCAGACCTATGGCATCATGCTGGGCGCCTTCGGCATGGGCGCGGTGATCGGCGCGATGAATATCGGTCCGATCCGCAAGCATTTCTCCGGCGAGACGGCGATCCGCGGCTGCGCGCTGATCATGGGCATGGCCATTATCGGCGTCGCCATCTCGACCGAGCCGGTGCTCACGGCGGCTTCACTGGTGGTCGGCGGCGCGGTCTGGATGGCGGCCATCGCGCTGCTCAATATTGGCGTGCAGCTCTCGGCGCCGCGCTGGGTGGCCGGCCGCTCGCTTGCGGCGTTTCAGGCGGCGATTGCAGGCGGCGTCGCCATCGGCAGCTGGGGCTGGGGCCGGCTCACCGATATGGTCGGCGTCGAATGGGCGCTGATCGTGTCGGGCATTGCGATGTTGTCGTCGCCGCTTTTCGGACTGATCTGGCGGATGCCGCTGACCGGCGCGCGCGACGAGGATGCCGAGCGGCTCGAAGATCCCGAAGTACAGTTGCAGCTCACCGCGCGCAGCGGGCCGCTGGTGGTGGAGATCGAATATCGCGTGGCGCAGGATCAGGCGCGCAATTTCCATGGCGTGATGCAGGATGTGCAGCTCGCACGCCAGCGCAACGGCGCCTATGGCTGGTCGATCGCACGCGACATCGCCGATCCCGAACTCTGGACCGAGCGCTATCACTGTCCGACCTGGCTGGATTTCCTGCGTCAGCGCAATCGCGCGACGACTTCGGAGCGCGCCTTGTATCTGCGTGCCGCAGGTTTCCATCTCGGCCCCGATCCGGTCCGTGTCCGCCGCATGCTGGAACGTCCGTTCGGTTCGGTGCGCTGGAAGGAAGAGACGCCGGATCGCGCCGCGACCGAAGTGCTGCCCGCGTCGACTCCGGCGGGGAGCAGTTGAAGTTTACTGCCCGTTATCGGTCAGCACCTTCGCGCAGGCCTTGCCGAGCTTGGCGCGATGCTCCTTCAGGCAGCCGAGCACGACTGAGTCGCCGTCGTTCATCTTGGCGCGGCAGAAGCGCGACACGTCGCGGGCGCAGGCATCCTTGTTCTGGGCGGAATGCGCACCTTGTTGCGCGAGCGCTGGTGTTGCGAGCAACAGGAAGGGCACGATCAAAAGGCGTTTCATGAGTATGCTCCCGGATCAATTGCTTGTGGTCGAATGCGGCCGCAGACAAGACCGGGGGCATGGCGCAATGATGGCGGGAACCTTGTCGTAGGATGGGTTGAGCGGAGCGAAACCCATGCTGTGCGTCGATTGCCGCGTACTCCGCCGATGGGTTTCGCTTCGGCGCTTCGCGCCTACGCTCTACTCATTCTACGGTCGCGGAGTGCGTGTCAGGTCCTTGACCCGCCCAGCACCAGATCGTCGCGATGGATCATTTCCACGCGTCCCGTGATGCCAAGAATACTCATCGCATCCGGCGACGAGCGTCCTTTGATCTTCTCCGCATGCTCGGCGTCATAAGCCACCAAACCACGGCCGATCTCATGCGCATCGGGATCCCTGACGATCACGGCATCGCCGCGCGAGAATGCGCCGTCGACGCGGATCACGCCGGCCGGCAGCAGGCTCTTGCCCGCGCGCAGCGCGGCGACGGCGCCGGCATCGATGGTCAGTGTGCCCTTCGGCTCCAGCGATCCAGCGATCCATCGCTTGCGCGCAGTGACGGGATTGGCCGGCGTCAGGAACCAGGTGCAGCGGCCGCCATCCATGATCGCCTGCAAGGGATGATCGATTTTGCCGGAAGCGATGATCATATGCGTGCCGGCGGTGGTGGCGATCTTGCCGGCCTCGATCTTGGTGTACATGCCGCCGCGTGACAGTTCGGACTCCGCAGCGCCCGCCATGCTCTCGATATCGGCGGTGATGTGCTCGACGACAGGAATCAGTTTCGCATCGGGATTGGCACCCGGCGGCGCGGTGTAGAGGCCGTCGATGTCCGACAGCAGGATCAGCAGGTCCGCCGACGTCATGGTCGCGACGCGCGCGGCGAGTCGATCGTTGTCGCCGTAGCGGATTTCGTTGGTGGCGACGGTGTCGTTCTCGTTGATCACGGGCACCGCGCGCCATTCCAGCAGCTTGCCGATGGTCGAGCGCGCATTGAGATAGCGCCGGCGCTCTTCGGTGTCCTGCAGCGTCACGAGAATCTGCCCGGCGCCGATGCCGTGATGACCGAGCACTTCCGACCAGATGCGTGCGAGGGCGATCTGCCCGACGGCGGCAGCGGCCTGACTTTCTTCAAGCTTCAGCGGGCCGCGCGGCAGCTTGAGGCGATGGCGGCCGAGCGCGATCGAGCCGGAGGACACCACCAGCACATCGCGTCCATCGGCATGCAGCTTGGCGATGTCGGCGGCGAGCGCCGCCAGCCATTCGGCCCGCACCTCGCCTGCCGCGTGGTCGATCAGCAGCGATGAACCGACCTTGACGACGATGCGGCGGAAGTTTTTGAGCTCAGGGGACGACATGGTGATGCTTCTTGGACGTATCTGGAAGTTGGATGACGACCGGTCCGCCGTCATTGCGAGCGTAACGAAGCAATCCAGTTATTTCTTCGCGCGGCTTCTGGATTGCTTCGTCGCTGCGCTCCTCGCAATGACGGAGGAGTTCAATTCTCCATTGGCGCCCATGGCTCGGCCTGTGCCGCGCTCTTCGCCTTGTCGGACACCGGCGCTTCGCCGATCACTTCGACCAGCGCGCGCAGTGCTTCGGGGACGCCGTCGCCGGTCGCGCCGGAAATCAGCAATGGTGTCTTCTTCGACGCGCGCTTCACGCGGTCCTTCTGCTTCTTCAGTTCTTCGGGTTCGACGGCGTCGATCTTGTTCAGCGCCACGATCTCGATCTTGTCCGAGAGATCGCCCGCATAGGCCTCGAGCTCGCCGCGCACGGTCTTGTAGGCTTTCCCGGCATGTTCGCAGGTGGCGTCGATCAGGTGCAGCAGCACGCGGCAGCGCTCGACATGGCCCAAGAAGCGGTCACCGAGGCCGGCGCCTTCATGCGCGCCCTCGATCAGGCCGGGAATGTCGGCCAGCACGAATTCGCGGCCGTCGCTGTTCACGACACCGAGCTGCGGATGCAGCGTGGTGAAGGGATAGTCGGCAATCTTCGGCCGGGCGGCCGAGACCTTCGACAGGAAAGTCGATTTGCCGGCATTGGGCAGGCCGACGAGGCCGGCATCCGCAATCAGTTTCAGCCGCAGCCAGATCCAGCGCTCCTGACCGGGCTGGCCGGGATTGGCGTTGCGCGGGGCGCGATTGGTCGAGGACTTGAAATGCGCGTTGCCGAAGCCGCCATTGCCGCCTTCGGCCAGCACGAATTTCTCGCCGAGCTTGGTGAAATCGTGGATCAGCGTTTCTTTGTCTTCGTCGATGATCTGGGTGCCGACCGGCACTTTCAGCGTGATCGACTCGCCATTGGCGCCGTGGCGGTCCTTGCCCATCCCGTTGACGCCCTTCGGCGCCTTGAAATGCTGCTGGTAGCGATAGTCGATCAGCGTGTTGAGGCCGTCCACGACCTCGACGATGACGTCGCCGCCGCGTCCGCCATTGCCGCCGGAGGGGCCGCCGAACTCAATATACTTCTCGCGGCGGAACGCCACGCAGCCGTTTCCGCCGTCGCCGGAGCGAATGTAAACCTTGGCTTCATCGAGGAATTTCATGGCGTATCCGTATCGCAGGGGTGTGTTTGCGGCAACAACTCATCGCCGCCGGCAAGGCGACGAATGGCTGCCTTGTTGCGGTTTCAATCGCGTCCTAAAGGACAATGGGGAAACGTTAACGATGATCTCCGGCATGCACGGTGACGAAACTCAGGCCCTCATGGTGAGGAGCGCGCGCTGCGCGCGTCTCGAACCATGAGATCGTGGGCTCCGGAGCGCGTGACCATCCTTCGAGACGCCGCGCTTCGCGCGGCTCCTCAGGATGAGGGGCCGAAAAGGGTTCAATAAAGGCGTATATGGGCATGTTTGCGACCATTTCGACCGCAGCGGACAACCGCGCCGCCCGGATCGCCGGTATCGGCCTCATGCTGGCCGGCATCGGCATGTTCTCCTGCGGCGATGCCATCGGCAAATATCTGGTCGGCACCTATTCGGTGGGGCAGCTGATGTTCCTCCGCGCCATCGCCGCGCTGACGCTGCTGGCGCCGATGATCTGGCGGCACCGCGGCGATTTCCTCAACCTGGATCGGCCGGGCCTGCAGGTGCTGCGTGTGGTGCTGTCCACGCTGGAGGTCGCGGCCTTCTTCTGGGCGGCGGCCTATCTGCCGCTGGCTGATGTCATTACCTACTATCTCGCCTGTCCGATCTTCGTCACCGCCGGCTCGGCGATCTTCTTGCGCGAGCCGGTGGGCTGGCGGCGGTGGAGCGCGGTGTGCGTCGGCTTCGTCGGCGTGATCATCGCGCTGAAGCCGTCGGCGCAGATGGTGACCTGGCCGGCGCTGATCGCGCTCGGTGGCAGCCTGTCCTTTGCGTCGCTGATGCTGATCACTCGCTCGCTGCGCTCAGCGCCGGATGTGGTGCTGGCGACGACGCAGTTCATCGGCACCTTCACTTTCGGCGCGATTCTGACGGCGTTCGGCTGGGTCACGCCGGGCGTGGCCGATCTCGGCCTGTTCGTCCTCGCCGGCATCGTCTCGATCGTGGCGCTGCTCTGCGTGAACCGCTCGCTGAAGCTCGCTCCGGCCAGCGTGGTGGTGCCGTATCAATATACGATGATCATCTGGGCGGTGATCTTCGGCTATCTGGTGTTCGACGAATTGCCGTCCATCGCCACGCTTGTCGGCGCCACGATCATCATTGCCGCGGGGCTCTATATTTTCCTGCGCGAGCAGAGTCTTGGCAAGATCGCCGACGAAGTGCCGCCGGTGGTGTGACTTTCTCTCCCTCTCCCGCAAGCGGGAGAGGGGATGACGTCACTTCCTCGTCGAACTCGCCCAGTTCTTCAGCGAGCTCCACACGCCCCGTGTCAGCTTGAAGCAATCCACCGGCGTTGACGACCCGATCGCCTCGAAGCGATGCAGTTGGACCCCAGTCCACTGGAAGCCGCACTTTTCGAGAATATTGCGTGACGCCGGATTGGCGACGCGCGCGCCTGCGATCAGGTGATCGATGGTGAATTCCTCGAATGTGTAGTCGATTGCCGCGCGCACCGCTTCGGTGGCGTAACCGCGGCCCCAGTGCTCGACGCCCAGCCAGTAGCCGAGTTCGGGCGCGTCCGGCTCGCGCCAGTCGATACCCACCATGCCGATCGGGCGGAAGTCGAGCTCGACCAGGAAAACGGCATCGGTCGCCGTGTCGTCCTGCAGCGAGCCAACGAACTGCTCGGCGTCGTCCTGCGAATAGGGATGCGGCAGGCGGCGGGTGTTCTCCGCGATGCGGCGGTCATTGGCGAGTTCGGTCACTGCGATGGCATCGGCCATCACAGGCTTGCGCAGCGTCAGGCGCTGCGTTTGCAGAACAGCGCGTCTCGTCTCGCTCAGGTGAGGTGTCGGAATATCCTGCAGCATTGTCGGCTCCTGCAGTGCGCCCCGAAGCGACGCACCAAACGAAAAGGGGAGGCCGGTTTCCCGCCTCCCCTCTGGAGCCCAATTCTGGCGCTCCGCCGGTTCAACAGGACCCGGCGGACTCCATTTGAGTGTCCACCGTTTATTCGGCCGCGGCCTGAGTGATCGGAAGTACCGATACGAAGGTGCGACCATTGGATTTGGCTTTAAACTCCACGCGGCCTTCGACCTTGGCGAACAGGGTATGGTCCGTGCCCATGCCGACATTAAGGCCGGGGTGCCAAGTGGTGCCGCGCTGACGCGCAATGATGTTGCCGGGAATCACGCGCTCGCCGCCGAACGCCTTGATGCCGAGGCGCTTGCCAGCCGAATCGCGACCGTTGCGCGATGAACCGCCTGCTTTTTTATGAGCCATAGCTCGTCTCCGATCTCGATCTCTTCAAAGATCAATTCCTCGGGGGAATTGTCTCACGGATTTTCAAATTTGCGCAGCGGATAATTCCGCTGCTGCAGCGATTCCATTTACTCGGCAGCCTCAGCCGGAGCGGCCTTCGGGGCAGCGGCCTTCTTCGGGCGCGGGCCCTTCGTCGGCGCCTTGCCATCAGCGAGGATCTCGCTGATGCGGACGAGGGTCAGCTCGTCACGATAGCCACGCTTGCGCTTCGAGTGCTTGCGGCGGCGCTTCTTGAAAGCGATGACCTTGGGGCCGCGCTTGTGGTCGAGAATTTCAACCGCAACGCTGGCGCCAGCAACGGTCGGCACGCCGAGCACCGGCGTATCGCCGCCGAGCACGAGCACTTCACCAAGCTGCACGATCGTGCCGGCATCGCCAGCGATCTTGCCAATCTCAAGTACATCATCCGGAACAACACGGTACTGCCGGCCGCCGGTTTTGATGACTGCGAACATCGTTCTATTCCTTCGTGTTCGATCCCGTCCTCGGCTTGCACCGGGACGGCTTCTTGTTCAGTCGATAAGGGTTTGGTGTTTTTGGGCTTTTCGATCGACGTTGCGATCCCGCACAAAAACAATCGGCGCGAGACAAAGCTTGCGCCGAAGGGTGCTTTATAGAGGGGGAAGACGGGGAGTCAAGGAAAAGCGAGCCAAAAACAGGCATTTGGCCTGCATTTGACTCGCGATCATGGCCTACGAAGCGAGGCTGCGCATTTCCTTGATGAGGTCCGACTTGCCCTCGAAACCGATGCCCGGCAGTTCCGGCATCACGATATGGCCGTTCTCGACGGTCACGCCGTCCGGGAAGCCGCCATAGGGCTGGAACAGGTCGGGGTACGATTCATTGCCGCCGAGGCCGAGGCCGGCCGCGATGTTCAGGGACATCTGGTGGCCGCCATGGGGGATGCAGCGGGTCCAGGACCAGCCGTAATTCTTCAGCATTTCCAGCGTCCTGAGATACTCGACGAGGCCGTAGGAGAGGGCGCAGTCGAATTGCAGCCAGTCGCGGTCCTTGCGCATGCCGCCATAGCGGATCAGGTTGCGGGCGTCCTGCATCGAGAACAGGTTTTCGCCGGTCGCCATCGGCTTCGGATAATGCTCGGCGAGCTTCTCCTGCAGTTCGTAATCCAGGGGGTCGCCGGCTTCCTCGTACCAGAAAAGATCGTATTCCCTCAAAGCCTTGGCGTAGTCGACGGCGGTCGCCAGATCGAACCGGCCATTGGCGTCGACGGCGAGCTGGCAGCCCGAGGGCAGCAGCTTCAGCACATGTTCGATGCGCTTGAGGTCGTCGGCCAGCGGGGCGCCGCCGATCTTCATCTTCACGACATTGTAGCCGCGGTCCAAATAGCCTTTCATTTCAGTGGCTAAGCCTTCGAGCCCCTTGCCCGGATAGTAGTAACCGCCGGCTGCATAGACGAACACCTTCGGGTTCGCGACCGTGCCGTAACGCTCTGACAGCAAACGGAAAAGCGGCTTGTTTGCGATCTTGGCGACGGCATCCCAGACCGCCATGTCGATGGTGCCGATGGCGACAGAGCGCTCGCCGTGGCCGCCGGGCTTTTCATTGGTGAACATGGCCGCCCACACCTTGTGGGGATCGATGTTTTCACCCGTGGAATCAATGAGATCGTCCGGTTTTGCCTCGAGGATGCGGGGCGCAAAACGTTCGCGGATCAGGCCGCCCTGGCCATAGCGGCCGTTGGAATTGAAGCCGTAGCCGATCACCGGTTTGCCGTCGCGGATCACGTCGGTGACCACGGCGACCAGGCTCAGCGTCATTTTGCTGAAGTCGATGAAGGCGTTAGCGATGGGGGAGGCGATCGGAGCGGTGCGCTCCCGGACTTCGACAATACGCATGGTTTTTCCTCGTTTTCGCATCTTTTCGTGCGGCAACACGGCGGCAGACTTGCGGACGGCTTGAGGCAATAAACCCGCCACAGCCATCTCTGAAATGGTGATTTTTCATCGCAGGCGTTCCGATCTAAGATGGCTGGATGCGCAGCTTCGATCCCGTCTCCCTCCGCCTGTTCATCGCCGTCTGCGAGGAGCGCAACATTGCCGCCGCCGCCAAGCGCGAGGCGATCGTTCCGTCCGCGGTGTCGAAGCGCATCAGCCAGATGGAAGATGAAGCCGGGGTGCAACTGCTTGAGCGCGGCCGCCGCGGCGTCACGGTGACGGCGGCCGGCGAGGTGCTGTGGCGCTATGCGCGCGAGAGTTTGCAATTGCTCGATCGCATGCAGGCCGAACTCGGCGCTTTCGCCGATGGTGTGCAGGGGCACGTGCGGGTGTTCGCGTCGAAGTCCGCAGTGGCGCAGGTGCTGCCGGAGGATGTCAGCGCCTTCGCCAAGAAATATCGCGATGTGCGCGTCAGCTTAGAGGAACGCGAGATCTGGGAGGTCGTGCGCGGCGTCGAGGAAGGGCGCGCCGATATCGGCGTGTGCTGGGATGCCGTCGATCTGCGCGGGCTCACCACGCATCCCTATCATCGCGATCGGCTCGCTGTGGTCGTGCATCCCGATCATCCGCTGGCGTCGCGCGATGTCGTCTCGTTCGAGGAGACCATCGACTTCGAACATGTCGACATCGTCGCTCGCAGCATCATGCAGGCGACGCAGCGAAGCGCCGCTGCAGCAGCCGGCAAGCAGATGCGCTATCGCATCCAGGTTTCCACGGTGGATGCCGCCTATCGTGTGGTGGCGGCGCAGCTCGCCGTCGCCATCGTGCCGCAGGAAGAGGCATCCACCATCCAGCAGATGCTCGGTCTCAAGGTCATCCCCCTCAACAATGACTGGGCACAGCGGCAATTCGTCATCGCCGTGCGAAACAAGGGGCTTAGCCTGCCGGCACAATTGTTGCTGGAAAGTCTCCAGAGCAGTGCAGGCAGGGCTATCGCACATGAATGCCACGTCACCTGAGGCCATCCCTTGCGAATGGCTTCGCCATTCGCTGGGAGACGCCGCTGCGCGGCTCCTCAGGATGAGGGAGGAGTTCTACTCCG
>JAEXHR010000122.1 GCA_023449855.1 Pseudomonadota bacterium
TCACGAGGCTGAGCACCCGTCGCGGTGGGCAGCCGTTTCATCTATTGCGGGCAAGATCGGTTGCTCGCCAGCCACGCTGCATGAATGGGTGAAGAAGACCGAGGTCGACAGCGGCAAACGAGCAGGCCTGCCGAGCGACGCGGCCGAGAAGATGAAGGCTCTGGAGCGGGAGAACCGCGAGCTTCGTCAGGCCAACGAGATTTTGCGTAAGGCGTCTGCTTATTTCGCGATGGCGGAGCTCGACCGCCGCTTCAAACGATGATCTCGTTCATTGACGAACACCGTGGCGTGTTCGGGGTCGAGCCGATCTGCAGGCTTTTGCCGATTGCCCCGTCAACCTACTATGAGAACGTCGCCAAGCGCCTGGACGTGGATCGCCTGTCGACCCGCGCCCGCAGCGATATCGGCCTGAAGATCGAGATACGCCGGGTGTTCAATGAGAACTTCCAGGTCTATGGCGTGCGCAAGGTCTGGCGGCAATTGCAGCGGGAGGGCTTCGACATCGCCCGCTGCACTGTCGCTCGGCTTATGAGGGTGATGGGGCTGCAAGGCATCATTCGTGGCAAACCGATCCGCACGACGATCAGTGACAAGACCGGCCCATGCCCGCTCGACCGCGTGAACCGGCACTACTTCGCGCCAGCGCCGAACATGCTCTGGCTATCTGATTTCACGTATGTCGCGACCTGGCAGGGCTTCGTTTACGTCGCGTTCGTAATCGATGCCTTTGCTCGCCGCATCGTCGGTTGGCGGGCAAGTCGGACTGCCCATGCGGGTTTCGTTCTCGATGCACTCGATCAGGCGCTTCATGATCGGCGGCCCGTGCACCGTGGTGGACTGGTCCACCATTCCGACCGCGGATCGCAATATGTGTCCAGACGCCATCGGCCGGCACGCGGGCGCCGGGCCGCAGGATCACGACATCCCCGACGACAAGCTCCGCTGCGGGAACCTCCAGCACCGAGCCATCGGCCTGCCAGCGGAACGCCGTTTCGGGACGAAGCGCCATCAGCGCCTCGACGGCGCGGCGCGCACGGCCGCGCGCCTGGTGCTCAAGCGTCGTCGACACGCTGAACAGCGTCAACAGCACCGCGCCATCGACATCGCGCCGGCCACCAGCCCGGCGACACCGGCGACGAGGATTTCCTGCGATGCAGCGGTCGCCGCCGCGACACCGACGATGAGGCTCGACGTCGAGATCAGCCCGTCATTGGCACCCAGCACCGCCGCGCGGAGCCAGCCGATACGTTCGATGAGTTGGCTTTCCCTGTGGACGGCGCGCATGGCATCTCCGATTTCAGCAGATCGGCTGTGGTTACACGACTTCAGGCAATGGATTTAGAATTATTCTAAATGTATGCCATAGAGACGGCAGCACATCAATCTTCGCGGCGCTTTCTTCCCGTCACCATGGCGCGAACGAGGTTTTCCCGGTGCTCGACGCTGGCTACAACAACGCCGGCGATATGCAGGGCGACCAGCCCGATGGTCGAATAGACAAGGGCCTTATGGACATCCTCCACCCAGCCGACACCCCAATAGGCATCCGTGGTCATCATATAGCCGGTGGGCACGATGCCGGACACCGCCGCGAGCAACAGAACGACCATGGCGCCCCCCGCCGGATTGTGGCCGAGATACCGCTTGGCGCGGAAGGCGAGGCTGTCACGGAGGAACGCGAGAATCGTCGTAGGGGCATAGAGGAAATTGGCGAAGCGGGCGTGATGCGGCCCCAGCAGCCCCCAGACCAGGCGCAAGGCGATCAGCCCGGCGATGGCATAGCCGGAGAGGATATGGGCCTTCTTCCATTCGTCGCCGGTGACGAAGGAGAAAACGAAGAGGCAGACCAGCGACCAGTGAAAGACCCGCACGAGCGGGTCCCACACCTTGACGCTTTCCCCCGCCCCGCTGGTTCGGGAGAGTGGCGCCATCATTCCGCTCCTTCCGAGCCGACCGGCTCGCCGGTCTGCGGATTGAAGATCGTCTCGACCTTGGCGCCCTTGGCATCGATCGCATAGACTTCGTAGCAGCCGTTCTCGACCTTTATCCGCCGGACGTCGAGGCCCATCGCCTTGGCCTTGTCCTTCATGGCATCCTCGGTCATCCATTTGTCCTTCGGCACGTCGCAGCTCTTGCCCTCATCTTCGGCACGGGCCGCACCGGCGGCAAAAAGGCCGAGAAGGGCGGTTGCGAGAAGGATTGTCTTCATGGAATTTCTCCTTGTGGCCGGCCGGAGCACCCTGCCCCGACGCTGGACGCACCATAGGCAGCCGTGGCTGAGCGATGGCTGACGGGAAATGTCAGCAAAATTTCAGCCTCGCCGTGCTAGGCTTCGAACATGCGTGTGCTCTTCATGTCCGTCATCACCCTTTCCCTTGCCGGGCTCCTTTCGGCCGGCGCAATCGCTCATGCAGACGATGAGGGGGACGACGCGGACGGACGCACCCTCGACGCCGTTCAGGAGGCGGTCGAGAAGGGCGCGATCAAACCGTTTTCCGAGTTGCGCGACATCGTCAGCCGGCGTTTCCGGGGCGATATCGTCCGCGTGGAACCACGCCGGAAGCACGGGATCTTCCTCTACAAATTCAAGGTTCTGTCGCCCGAAGGGCAGCTCGTCGAAATAGAGATCGACGCAGCGAGCGGCACGATCCTCGAAGTCGAGAACGAATGATGCGCATCCTGCTCGTTGAAGACGACCGGCTGATCGCCCGCGATCTCATCGCCCATCTGGAGCGGGCGGGCTATGTCGTGGACCATGCCCGCGACGGCGAAGACGGCTGGTATCGCGGCGACAGCGAGGATTTCGCCGCCGCCATCCTCGATCTCGGCCTCCCCTCCATGGATGGCATGACGATCCTGAAACGCTGGCGCAAGGACGGGCGCCGCTTCCCCGTCCTCATCCTGACGGCGCGCGGCAATTGGGAAGAGCGCGTGGAAGGCATCGATGCCGGGGCGGACGACTATCTCGCCAAGCCCTTCCAGATCGCGGAAGTCCTCGCCCGCCTGCGCGCTATCCTGCGCCGCTATGCCGGCGAGCCGAGCCCCGTCCTCAGCGCCGGCGGCCTACACCTGGACCCGCGCGTCAAATCGGTGACGCTTGGGGACCGGCCGGTCGACCTGACGCCGCTCGAATATCGCTGCCTGCACCATCTGCTCCAGAACCGCGAGCGCCATGTCAGCCAGCAGGAACTGACCGAGCAGCTCTACGCCCAGGATTTCGACCGCGACAGCAATTCGGTGGAGGTGCTGATCGGCCGGCTGCGGCGCAAGCTGGGCAAGGCTTTCATCGAGACGCGCCGCGGCTACGGCTACCGGATCGCCGCCGCATGAGATGGCCAACCTCCATTCGCAGCCGCCTCCTGCTGATTTCCGCGTTGACCGTGAGCCTCGCGCTGACACTGACCGTCACCTTGCTGGTCTCGCTCTTCTCCAGCAACATCCGCAACCGCATCGATGCGGAGCTGACCAGCCATATCAACACGCTGGCCGGCGCGCTGTCCTTTGCCGCCGACGGCACGCTCCAGCGCCCGGAAAGCCCGCTCGACCAGCGCTTCGCCACGCCCTATGGCGGGCTTTACTGGCAGATCGTCGACGATGCGCGGGGGCAGACCGTCCGCTCGCTGTCGCTGTTCGACACGGCCCTTGCCCTGCCCATGGACAGGCACGCCGAGGGCGCGGTTCATCGCTACCTGCTGCCCGGCCCGGCCGGAAGTTCATTGATCGTCCTCGAGCGGCTCGTGCAGGTCGCTGCACCGGAGGGGAAACGCGCGCTGCGCATCGCGGTCGCCATCGACGCGCAAACGCTGGAGGAGGCCAGAGCCGCCTTCATCCGCGACATCCTGCCGGCCGTCGCCGGGCTCGGCGTCTTCCTCGTCGTCGCGTCGATCCTGCAGCTCACCCTCGGGCTGCGGCCGCTGGCGGCGCTGAACGAAGGGATCGTGCGCATCCGCGAGCGGCGTGCCAACCAGTTGACCGGCGCCTATCCCAGTGAATTCCAGAGCACCGTGGCGGCAGTCAATGCGCTTCTGGATACGCAGGAAGCGATGATGGGCAAGGCGAGGAAGCGCGCGGCCGACCTCGCCCACGGCCTGCGCACGCCGCTGACGGTGCTCTCGAACGATGTCCTCACTCTGCGCGACAAGGGTGAGGCGGCCATGGCGGACGAACTGGAGCACCTGGCGTCCGTCATGCGTAATCATGTGGAACGGGAACTGGCGCTTGCCCGCATCGCCGCCAGCGCGGACCTGCGCCGTTCGGACGCCGACGTAGCCATGATCGTCGGCGAACTTGTGCGCATCCTCAAGCGCTCCCCTTCCGGCGAGCGGCTGCGGTTCGAGATCGACGGCCCAAACACCGAGACCGTGCCCATGGACCCAGCCGACTTTCGCGAACTCATCGGCAACCTGCTCGAAAATGCCGTCAAATGGGCGACGGCCGAAATTCGCGTGCGCTGGAAGCGCAACGAAGACGGCCTGCGTCTGACGATCTCGGACGACGGTCCGGGCGTGCCGGAGCAAGAACTCGGCAATCTCACCCGCCGCGGCTGGCGTCTTGACATGGCATCCCCCGGCTCTGGCCTCGGTCTCTCCATCGTTCGTGAAATCGTCGATGTCTATCGCATCGGTTTTATGCTGCGGAACAGAAAGGCCGATAGCGGGCTGGAAGCCGAGCTTCTGTTCGCTCATACATGATGCAAACCGTCACGCAGATGGACGCCCCCCATCGACTCTCGCGCTTCGGCGTTGCATCCTGCCCTACAGAAACGACACGCGGTTCGTTCCCCACCGCATCCATAGCAATGTAAAATCGAAATGCTCATCCAAGAAGGCGACAAGAGGACTCCGGCAACAGACCTGATGCTGGCTTCAATTCTGGCGTTCGTCGCAGGCGGCGTGAACAGTGCCGGTTACCTTGGCTACCGCTATTTCTCAGCCAACATGACCGGCAATGTCTCGATGGCCTCCGATTTCCTCGCAGTCTCCCGGTCCGACCTGGCACTGGGATTCCTGACGATCGTCGTGATGTTCATCCTTGGTGCCTTCATCGCCTCGTGTCTCATCGAAGTCGGCAAGCGGCAGCTACGTCGTAACATCTACGCCCTCACATTGATCGTCGAAGCCGCGCTTCTGATGCTTGTCGGGCTCTTCATCACCCTGAGCGCACGCTCCCCGAATGGTGTGCTGGTGGTGGGCCTGTTGAGCCTGACCATGGGATTGCAGAATGCGGCATCGACGCGGATTTCCGGCAGTCGCGTAAGAACGACCCACGTTTCGGGTGTAGCAACCGATATCGGGGTGGGCATCGCCATGCTTCTGGGAAACAATTCCAGCTCCGACAGGCTGGCCATCGTGCTGCGCTTGAAACTCCACCTCGTCACGATTGTCTTCTTCGCACTCGGTGGCGTATTTGGCGTTCTTGGATACCAGCACCTCGGGGGATTATCCTTCTGCGCTTTGGCGATGCCTCTACTCCTGCTAAGCATCAGATATC
>JAEXHR010000126.1 GCA_023449855.1 Pseudomonadota bacterium
CGATTGCCATTGGACCAGGACTCCGCGAGTCGTCACCGCTTTTCTTTTTGCTGCGACGGCTTGCGAGTCCGGGCAGAATCGAGTCCCGCGGAATCGTAGTTAATCGATCAATCTCACTGAATCCCTGAGTCGCATTTTGTCGAGTCAGATTCGGTGGAACGTATCGATCAGAACCAGATTTGCATTGGCAGGCCAAAGGAATCGCGGGGCGCGTCGCCATCCGGGAGGCATCCGCCGGGATCGCGTGCTGCCAGCGCGACAGCGCAGGCGTCGAGAATGTCGTCACGTTTGGCGCCTGTGCCGCGGCGCTGGGTGGTGAGCCAATCGTCGAGTTCGACGAAGCCGTGCGCAGTGAGAAGCGCACGGCGTAGAGCGAGCCCCTGCTCCGTATGTTTCGACGGCAGCGGATTGCCCGCATTCATACGAAGGAAGACCAGTTCGGGATGGGCTTCGCGAAGATCGAGATCACGATGCATCCTGACAAACGCATCGACCTCCATGATCTTGGAGCCGATGTGCCAGAGCTGCAGCGATATCCGCGTCTGGCCGTGCCGCATCGCTTCCTCATTGGCGCTGGCGGGCGTGCTGAATTCCTCCCACAGCCAGCGCCGGGCGCCGGAGAAGACGCGTGAACCATGCGGCTTCAGCTTCGCGCGCGCCAGACGATCGCAGAGGCGATCGCCATCGTCCGTCATGCCGATGGGAATATCGATGGCCACGCGGTCGAAACGCTGCGACGCAAGCCAGGAGATGTCAGGCGCAAAAGCGATGCTGCGACGATCGCCATCGATGGTGACGGCGACCCAACCCTGGCGAAACCCGTCGAGGCCGATGGCGATCACATCAGTCAGTCCGGCGACGGTGCGTCTTCTTCCAGCACGGCATCGCGCGCCGCGCCGCCGATGGCCTTGATCAGATCGTCCTCGCCGTCATCGGGCAGCGTTTCGTTGAGACCCAGCATCCGCGCGGCGCTGCCATCGTCCGGCATGACAGCGACATCGCGCAGCGCGCGGTCCATCAGGCGCGAACGCTTGTCGAGCTCGGCCACCGAGCCGGCCGCGGTGTTGAGCTGACGGGCGACCTTGCCTACGGTGTCGTTGTAGCGCTTGAATTCGGTGCGCACGGCGCTGAGGATCTTCCAGACATCGCCGGAGCGCTCCGCAATCACCATGGAGCGGTGATTGACCTGGAAGGCATGCAGGATCGCCGCGAAGGTCGTTGGCCCAGCCAGCATCACGTTGCATTCGCGCTGGACGTGATCGAACAGGCCGGGAATGCGCAGCACCTCCGCGAACAGGCTTTCCGTCGGCAGAAACAGGATGGCGCGCTCGGTGGTGCGCGGCGGGTTGATGTATTTCTTGGCGATATCCTTGGCGAAGGACTTGATGCGGTTTTCGAGCTGCTTGCGGAAATGCGCGGCCAGTTCGATGTCGTTGGCCTCGAGCGCTTCGAGCATGTGCTCGTGATCCTCGCGCGGGAATTTCGCGTCCACCGGCAGCAGCATCTCGTCGCCATCGATCATCGGCAGGCGGATCGCATATTCGACGCGCTCAGCCGAATTCGGCTTGATCTGCGCGTCCTTCACATATTGCGTCGGCGACAGGAAATCCTGCAGCAGCATCGCCAGCTGCACTTCGCCGAAAGTACCGCGCAGCTTGGGATTGGTGAGCACGTTCTTGAGATCGCCCACATGGGTGGAGATGCTGCGCATCTCGCCGAACACTTCATAGGCCTTGTTGAGCTGCTCGACCACACGGCCGAAATTCTCGTTGAGCCGCGCTTCCAGAGTGGTCTGCAGCTTCTCGTCAACTGTCGTGCGGACTTTCTCCAGCTCGGCAGCATTTTCCGTGCGGAGCTGATCGAGCCGGCCTTCCACCGTCTGGCGGAGTTGTTCGCCGCTCACGCCCTGGGTGCGGATCAGTTCGTCGATCGCGAGCTTCGTCGCGTCGAGGCGTTCCTTCTGGTGATTGCTGATCTCGCCGAGCGTTTCGGAGACGCCCTGACGCATGCGCTGGAAACTGCCGCTGAGTTCTTCGCGCAGATTTCGCGCCGACTCTGATTGCGTGGCGCCGGACTGATCGAGCTTGCGCTCGACCATGGTGCGCAGGCCTTCGCTCGTGACTGCGGCCCCCTGCTCCATGCGGCCGATATCGGCATTCAGCTTGGTGCCGATATCGTTGATGCGCGTTTCCGTGGTCTTGTTCGAGCTTTCGAGACGCTGACCGAAACTGTCCACCTGCCGGAGCAGTTGCTCGGACAGTTTCAGCATCATGGTGGCGGCGGCACCCTGCTGCTGGTTGATGGTCTGCAGCAACTCCTGCCTGACAGCGCGAATCTCGGCATCGGAGGCCGCGCGGATGGCGTCACCCTCGAAGCGCAAAAGTTCGCTCACCTCGCCCCGCTCCAGCGCGAGCGGACGGCGCACGACCACGATGACGGCCACGATGGCAAACAGCGCTGCGATGAAGGCCAGCGCCAGCGTGGCGATCGGGAAATAGGGAGCGAATTCGGTCACGGGCATCTCTCGCGTACTCTTTTTGTTCTAGCGAGAGTAGCGGCGTCCCGCAACCCTTCGTGGCGATGGAGGGATGACGAAACAGGGGATGAATTGGGGGGATGAACTTTCGCCCGCCCCGCGCCCCTCATGGTGAGGAGCCCGCGAAGCGGGCGTCTCGAACCATGAATTGGCTATGCTCCGGGCCTGTAGCCATCCTTCGAGACGCCGCGCTTTGCGCGGCTCCTCAGGATGAGGGGCGGAGTTTGTGAAGCATCACGTTGGTGCCTCGCCCCAGAATGACTAGCCCAGGTTCAACTCCTTAAAGAAGTCGTTGCCCTTGTCATCGATGATAATGAAAGCCGGGAAATCCTCGACCTCGATCTTCCAGATCGCTTCCATGCCAAGCTCGGGATATTCGACGACCTCGACCTTCTTGATGCAGTGCTCGGCAAGGTTCGCGGCGGAGCCGCCGATGGAGCCGAGATAGAAGCCGCCATGCTTCTTGCACGCCTCGCGGACAGCGACCGCGCGATTGCCCTTGGCGACCATTACCATGGAGCCGCCTGCGGCCTGGAACTGATCGACGAACGAGTCCATGCGGCCGGCGGTGGTCGGGCCGAAAGCGCCCGAGGCGTAGCCTTCCGGTGTCTTGGCGGGGCCGGCGTAATAGACCGGATGGTTCTTGAAGTAATCCGGCAGCGGCTCGCCCTTTTCCAGGCGGTCGCGCAGCTTCGCATGCGCCGCGTCACGCGCGACGATCATGGTGCCGGTGAGCGACAGGCGGGTCTTGGTCGGATATTGCGAGAGCGTCGCGAGGATGTCCTTCATCGGCTTGTTGAGGTCGATCTTGACCACATCGCCGCCGAGCGACTCTTCCACCTTCGGCAGATACTGAGCCGGATTGTGCTCGAGCTCCTCCAGATAGACGCCGTCCTTGGTGATCTTGCCGAGCACCTGACGATCCGCCGAGCAGGACACGCCGAGGCCGATCGGCAGCGAGGCGCCGTGGCGCGGCATGCGGATCACGCGCACGTCATGGCAGAAATACTTGCCGCCGAACTGCGCGCCGACGCCGGACGACTGCGTCATCTTGAGGATTTCCTGCTCCATCTCCAGATCGCGGAAGGCATGGCCATCCGCCGAGCCCTGGGTCGGCAGCGCGTCGAGATAGCGTGCAGAAGCGAGCTTCACCGTCTTCATGCACAGCTCGGCCGAAGTGCCGCCGATGACGATGGCGAGATGGTAAGGCGGGCACGCGGCGGTGCCCAGCGTCATGATTTTTTCCTTCAGGAAAGCCAGCAGACGATCCTTCGTGAGCACCGACGGCGTGGCCTGGAAGAGGAAGCTCTTGTTCGCGGAGCCGCCGCCCTTGGCCATGAACATGAACTTGTAGGCGTCGTCACCCTCGGCATAGATCTCGCACTGTGCCGGCATGTTGTTGGCGGTGTTCTTCTCTTCATACATGGTCAGCGGCGCGACCTGCGAGTAACGCAGATTGCGGCGCAGATAGGCATCGCGCGCACCTTCCGATAGCGCCGCTTCGTCCTCGCCATCGGTGATGACGTTGCAGCCCTTCTTGCCCATGATGATGGCGGTGCCGGTGTCCTGGCACATGGGCAGCACGCCGCCGGCAGCGATGTTGGCGTTCTTCAGGAAGTCGAAGGCGACGAACTTGTCGTTCGACGAGGCTTCGCTGTCCTCGAGGATGTTGCGCAGCTGCTGCAGATGGCCGGGACGCAGATAGTGGTTGATGTCACCGAAGGCCGCTTCCGACAGCGCCTTCAGCGCATCCCGCGACACCACCAGCATTTCCTTGCCCAGCACGGTCTCGACGCTCACGCCCTCGGAAGTGATCTTCTTGTAGGGGGTGGTGTCCTTGCCCAGCGGGAACAGCGGGGTGTGCTTGTAGGGCGGAACCGGCTTCTGCTGATCGGGGAAAGCGGTGGGAGCGTTCATGGGACGGGCCTCGAGGGACGGGAATTTGGAGCCCTTTTAAGAGGTTTCCGTCACATTTTGAAGGGTTCAAAACTGCAGGTTACCTATTACGTGGCCGCCCGTTTTTCCCTCAAAGCCTAGCCCTTCCCGCCCTGCTTCTCCGCATAGGCATCCACCAGCGCCCGGATCATGCGTTGATAGGGAACGCGGCGCTTCTCCGCCGCATGTTTGAAATAATCCACCGAGCGCTGCGACAGGCTCAGCGTTACCTTCACATTGTCTTCCCGCAGGACAAGTTGGTCCGGGGACGGCAGGAAATCGTCGACGATCCTCACCTGCCCGATCTCGCCCCGGGTATATCTAGGCGTCGTCTTTTTTGCGGTTGGCTTTTTCATAGATCGCCTTTCCTTTGCGCCAATAACCGGCGCCGAAAATCCTGATCCGGGGTCCGCGCCGGGTGAATCTCACGGTCAGCACGGCGTCTTCGATCATCCCGAAGCAGAAGTAGCGAGGCTCGGTTAGACTGTGATCCAGATCCTCCGCGATGACGCGCCTGGGATCCAGGAAAGCGCGCTGGGCAAACTCGAAGCCAACACCATGTTTGGCGCGATTGATCCGGTCCTTGCTGGCGTCCCACTCGAAATCGGACATCCGGCCATCGCCTCATCGGATATGGCTATTCTACCATATATCTGTATGGCTAGACAACTGTTGGACAGGGATGGCGCATCCCGTCGGCACTCCTCTCTTGCGCAGGTCCTGCTTGCACAGGTCCTGCCAAACCGGTTTGATGGCGCAGGGGACCCTCCATGACATCGAAATCCGCGTATCTCGCCGTTCCACTTCTCGCCGCCCTCGCCTCGCCGGCCTATGCCGATCGCTGCGACGATCTCGCCAAGCAGCTCAAGAGCCAGATCGACGGCCTCAGCGTCGGGCGCACCGCGGCCAATGTGATCTATCTCGCGCATCCCGCGGCGAAACAGTTGCGGCTCGGCTGCACCAACCGCTCGGTGACCAACGAACTGTTCGCGCAAGCCCCGACGCGAAAACCGGCGCCGGCATTTAACGATCTCGTCGCCAGCGCCGGCGCTATCGTTTTCACGATCCCTAAACAGGACACGCTGAAGGGCGCGTCGCGCTGTCTCGGTCGCATGGGGCTGCTGCGCGGCAACGACATCAAGATGCGGTTTCGCCGGCTCGACTTCCGCTGCACACGCGACAAGACGACGGCGGCGATCTCGGTGTCGCGCGGTCGCAACGAGTGAGCGGATCACGACAATTTTAGCGACTCCGCACAGGCGCCGTTCACCAGCGCCGGCTTTTACCGGCGATCGTCTCAAATTGCAGGGAATGATTCATCACTCATTGTGCACGCAGGCCCATGGTTCCCGGACGTATTGGGAAACAGGACCTTGCCATGAGTATTTCGAGCGTGACCAGCACGCCGCCGGCTGCACCGATCCAGCCGATCGAAGCGCGGACGCCGGAGCCGAAAAAGCCGGAGCCAACCGAAGAGCGCACCCCGTCGCCGCCGCCGCGCCCGCCGCTGCCGCCGGGTCAGGGCACGCGGATCGATCAATACGTTTGATCTTACCCCAACGGTCATTGCGAGGAGCGGAGC
>JAEXHR010000160.1 GCA_023449855.1 Pseudomonadota bacterium
CAACCGGCGCACGCATTCGCGTGGCGCCGGACGTCAGCGCAGGCGGTGCCTTTGCCGCCCAAAAGTTTAGACGGGCCGACGCTTGATGCGCCAGACTGTGATGCCGATGAAGACCCGCTTGGGGACACCGATGCGAAGCTCCCGCTTCGTGCGGTTTTCCACGCGGCTCTTTCCTTCGGCAGCGTTACAGTTGTCACGGCGCGACGGTGAGCGTTTCGGCCTTCCCCTCACCCCAGAATCAGGTGGACCCTCGCGTCACCCGGCCGCGCTAGACGCGCTTGCCGCCACGCGTGCACTCCGCCGCCATGAGTCCTTCCATGCCAAACAAAATGTTGATCGATGCGACGCATCCCGAGGAGACCCGGGTTGTCGTGGTTCGCGGCAATCGCGTCGAGGAATTTGATTTCGAAACCGCGCAGCGCAAGCAGCTCCGCGGCAACATCTATCTCGCCAAGGTCACGCGGGTTGAGCCGTCGCTGCAGGCCGCTTTCATCGAATATGGCGGCAACCGCCATGGCTTCCTCGCCTTCAGCGAAATCCACCCGGATTATTACCAGATCCCGACGGCCGACCGACTGGCCCTGATCGAGGCGGATGAAGCCGCCCATCGCGAGGCCGAAGAAGAAAACGAGAAGCGCTCCAGCCGCCGCCGCTCGCGCCACCGCAATTCGCGCCGGCGCGACCGTGGCGAGCGCGTGCGCAGCAACGTGGTCGAAGGCGCCGCCATCGATCCGTCGCTGGCCGAACAGCCACACGTGGAATTTGAAGGCTTCGTGCCGGCGCGCTTCGATGCGCCTGATCACGCGGTCGCATCCGAGGCCGTGACGTCCGAGCCGGTCGCCATTGCCGAGACGCAGACCGAACAGCCCGCTGCGGCCTTCGAGCCGGCAGCTGCCGAGACCAGCGAACCCGTCGCCGCCGTCGCACAGGACGAGCCGGCAGCCGTTGCCGCAAGCGACGAGCAGCCCGCCGAGATCCACGCCGGCGAAGCTACGGCGCAGGACGAGCATGCCGATGAGGTGCACGCCCACGACGTCCACACCGATGACGAGCATGCGGCCGAAGGCGACGATGCCGAGGACGATGAGGACGAAGACGAGGACGACGAGGAAGAATCCGAAGAGGATCAGGTCGAGTCCGTCGGCGGCGACGACGTGTTGGAGGAAGTGCCGGAGCGCGCCTTCCGTCCGCGCCGTCAGTACAAGATCCAGGAAGTCATCAAGCGCCGCCAGGTGATGCTGGTGCAGGTGGTCAAGGAAGAGCGCGGCAACAAGGGCGCTGCCCTCACGACCTATCTCTCCCTCGCCGGCCGCTACGCCGTGCTGATGCCGAACACCGCACGCGGCGGCGGCATCTCCCGCAAGATCACCTCGGCGCAGGACCGCTCGCGCCTGAAGGAAGTCGTTTCCGATCTCGACGTGCCGGAAGGCATGGGCATCATCCTGCGCACCGCAGGCGCCTCGCGCTCCAAGCCGGAGATCAAGCGCGACTTCGAATATCTGATCCGGATGTGGGAAACCGTCCGCGACATGACGCTGAAGTCGCAGGCCCCGACCCTCGTCTATGAGGAAGGCTCGCTGATCAAGCGTTCGCTGCGCGATCTCTACAACAAGGAGATCGAGGAAATTCAGGTCGCCGGTGAAGCCGGCTACCATGAAGCGCGCGACTTCATGCATATGCTGATGCCGAGCAACACGCGCGCCGTGAAGATGTATCGCGACGGCCAGCCGCTGTTCTCGCGTATGGGCGTGGAGAGCCAGCTCGACGCCATGTTCACGCCCACCGTGCAACTGCGCTCGGGCGGCTACATCGTCATCAACCAGACCGAAGCCCTCGTCTCCATCGACGTGAACTCGGGTCGTTCGACCCGCGAGCATCACATCGAGGACACCGCGCTGAAGACCAATCTCGAAGCCGCCGAAGAAGTCGCGCGCCAGCTCCGCCTGCGCGATCTCGCCGGCCTGATCGTGATCGACTTCATCGACATGGACGAGAAGCGCAACAACCGCGCGGTCGAGCGCAAGCTCAGCGACTGCCTGCGGCAGGATCGCGCCCGCATCCAGGTCGGCCGCATCTCGCATTTCGGTCTTTTGGAGATGTCGCGCCAGCGCATCCGCGCCAGCGTCCTCGAAAGCTCCACCGAGGTCTGCGCGCATTGCGGCGGCACCGGCCATGTCCGCTCGGTCTCCTCGGTCGCGCTGCAGTTGCTGCGCGGCGTCGAGGAAGTGCTGATGAAGGGCGCGACGCATAATCTCGTCGTGCGCACCCGCAGCGATGTCGCGCTCTATGTGCTGAACCACAAGCGCGGCCATCTGCGCGACCTCGAAGAGAGCTTCCAGGTTACCATCGCAGTGCTCGCCGATGCGCATGTGACCGGCCAGCAGTCATATGTGATCGACCGTGGCGAACAGGTGCATACGCTGGAAGCCGCCAAGGCTCTGCTCGCAGCCCAGCTCGCCAATCTGCCGCCCGCGCCGGAAGAAGAGCCCTACGACGACGAAGAGCTGTTCGAGATCGAAGCTGAAGTCGAGACCGAGGAGACCGAAGGTCTCGGCGACGAAGAAGGCGCTGAGGCCTCCGCCGATGGCGAAGGTGGCGATCGCAAGCGCCGCCGCCGTCGTCGCCGCCGCGGCCGTTCGGGTGAAGCACGCGAAAGCGGGGATCGTGAATCTGGTGACGCCCAGGTCAGCGATGCCCATGCCGTAACCGACGGCGCCATTGAGACCACAAGTGAAACCGCCGGCGACGATGCTGAAGGCGACGATGACGAGGCTGACGATCAGCCGCGCGAGGCACGTGACGATCAGTCCGCCGATGGCGAGCGTCGTCCGCGCCGCCGTGGCCGTCGTGGCGGCCGCCGCCGCCGTGGCGGTGAGCGTCCTGAAGGCCATGAGGAAGGTCTCGCCGGCTCGATCGCCGACGAACTCGCCGGGCCTCAGGAATCCGAAGCCAGCGAAGCCGTCGCCGATCTCGACGGCCGCAACAATGGCCATGGCGAGCAGCCGAGCGTCGAAGCCCAGCCGACCGAAGCGCCGAAGCGTGACCATGACTCGGTCCCGATGTTCGCGCCGGCCGAGCCCGCTCCGGCCGCACCAGCTGCCGCAGCTCCCGAGCCCGCCGCGCCCGCGCAGGAGGATGACAAGCCCGCTCGCCGCCGTTCCACGGTGCGCGAAAAGGTCAGCTTCGGCACCACGGCCCCGGCGGCGGCTGTCGAGCCGGAAGCACCTGCTCCGGTCGCCGCTGTAGAAGAGCCTGCGCCAGCGGTAACGCCGGTTGCACCTCCTGCTCCCGCACCGAGCACCGAGGCCCCGCGCAAGGCAGGCTGGTGGTCTCGCGCTTTTGGCGGCGGCAACGGCTAAGCGCTCATCCGCGCTGCGACAAACAAAAAAACCGCCCGGCAAAACCGGGCGGCTTTTTATTGAAGCCTCGAAACCTCCGCAGCAGCCGGATTGTTGAACGTCCGCCGATACTCGCCCGGTGTGAGACCGACGATCCGCTTGAAGCTGCCGCGGAATGTCACCGTCGACTGAAATCCGCACGACATCGCGATGTCATCCGCATGGGCGCCGGTCGCTTCCAACAGCTCCTGCGCGCGGCGTATCCGGGCGTTCAGCAGCCAGCGCATCGGCGTGACGCCGACCTGTTCGAGGAAGTGGCGCGCAAAGCTCCGTTCGCTCATCCGGGCATGGGCCGCGATCTGTTTCACGGTCAATGACTTCGTCATTTGCGCCGTCATCCATTCGAGAAGCGGCGTGAGCGAACCGACTGACCGCGGCGGATCGCGCCGAATGAATTGCGCCTGACCTCCGTCACGGTCGACGGGCGTCACAGCGAGGCGCGCGGCCTTGGCTGCAAGCGCCTGCCCGAAGTCCCGCCTGACAAGATGCAGGCACATGTCTAGTCCCGCCGACGCACCTGCAGAGGTGACGATCGGCCCTTCATCTACATAGAGCACATTCGGATCGACGGTGATCTCGGGAAAACGCCGCTGGAGCTCATCGGCACACAGCCAGTGCGTGGTCGCCCGTCGCCCGTTCAGAAGCCCGGCCGCGGCCAGCACGAAGGCGCCAGAGCAGATCGACGCGATCCGGACGCTCCGCCGTGACGCCGCCTGCAGCAGCCTGATGACGGCACGCGGCACTTCTGCGGAAGTGTCCTCAATCCCCGGCACGACGATCGTATCGACGAAGCGGAGCGCGCCGAGTCCGAACGGAACGATGAGATTGAACGCCCTCGCCTCGACCGTCTTCGTCTCGCCGCAGACCTTCACTTCGTAAAGCGGCTTTCCGTTTTCGTCCGCGAGGCGACCGAAGACCTCGCAGGCGATCGTCAGGTCATAGGGGATCAATCGCTGCATGGCGATCACCCCGATCTTGTGAACCATGTCCCGGCCCTTTGCTGCGCTATCGACGCCGAAGCCATATTGGCAGAAATCGATCAAAGATAGGCAGAACTGCCACTCTCGCCAAACTGCTCGTCGGCCTATGTGAGAATTGACGCATCGAGACGCGAAGGACAGGCCTTGGAAACAGAACGAGACATCGAAGCGGCACTGCTACGTCGTCTGCAGCTGGCAGCGATCCTTGAGGCCTGCACACTGATCCTGTTGATCGGCGTGGCCGTTCCGCTGAAGCACGTCTGGGGATGGCCTCTCGGCGTCAGGGTCATCGGCCCCGTGCACGGGCTTGCCTTCATCGGATATGCCGTGGTGCTGCTGCAATCCATCGGTGCCGGCATGTGGCTGCGGGGCGAGATCGGATGGCTGGCGCTGTCGGCCTTCGTACCCTTTGCCGGCTTTCGCAGCTCGACATTCTTCGCCCGCCGCGCGGCCGCGCTGGGCTCGCATCGGCAGGGGCACTGACCGTGGACGACATCTATCTGTGGCTGAAGGCCGCTCATGTCGCCGCGGCGCTGATCTTCGGCGGCGGCGTGATCGTGACATCCCTACTGCTATCGGTCCTGCCGACGATGCCGCATCAAACCCAGCAGCTCGCAGCGGCCTTCCGGCGCTACGATCAGCGCGTCACCGTGCCGTCGATGCTCGCTGTATGGGTTCTCGGACTCACGCTCGCCATCACCGGCTCATGGTTCGGGAGTCTTTGGGTCAACGCTAAGCTCGGCCTCGTCGTCCTGATCTCCGGGCTGCACGGCTATCAGTCCGGCAGACTCCGCAAGATCGCAGCGGGTGCCGGTGGCGAGATGCGATCGACGTTGCCTATGGTGATCGCGGTCGTCGTCGCGATCGCCTGTTTCGCGGTTCTCAAGCCGTAGCCGACCGCCGTTCTTTACCACACGAAATCGACTGGCGGATTACGCTTCGCTCATCCGCCCTACAGAAAAAAGCCGCCCGGCAAAACCCTGCGGCTCTTGTCGTAGCCCGGATGGAGCGAAGCGCAATCCGGGAACTGTCGAACGTATTGAAACGCCGGTCCCCGGATTTCGCTTCCGCTCCATCCGGGCTACCGCCCCTCGGATCAGCCCGTCGTGATCGCCGTCTCGACATCGGACGGATCGATGTCCTGGTTCAGCCGGGCGTGCATCGTTTCCTTGTCGAGCTCGCCTTCCCACCACGACACGAACACCGCGGCGATGCCGTTGCCGGTGATGTTGGTGAGCGCACGGACCTCGCTCATGAACTTGTCGATCGAGAACACGATCGCCATGCCCGGCACGAGGCGCGGATCGACCACCGCCAGCGTGGCCGCCAGTGTGATGAAGCCGGCGCCGGTGACGCCCGAGGCGCCCTTCGAGGTCAGCATGGCCACGATCAGGATGGTGATCTGCTGGCCGAAGGAGAGTTCGACACCGAGCGCCTGGGCGATGAACAGGGTCGCCAGCGTCATGTAGATATTGGTGCCGTCGAGATTGAACGAATAGCCGGTCGGCACCACGAGGCCCACCACCGACTTCGAACAACCGAGACGCTGCAGCTTTTCCATCAGCTGCGGCAGCGCGCTTTCCGACGACGAAGTGCCGAGCACGATCAGCAACTCATCCTTGATGTAGCGGATGAACTTGAAAATGCTGAAGCCGACGATGCGCGCAATGATGCCGAGCACGACGACCACGAACAGCAGCGCGGTCCCGTAGAACAGCAGGATCAGGCTGAACAGATTGGTCAACGCGGCCGGGCCGAACTTGCCGATCGTATAGGCCATGGCGCCGAACGCACCGATGGGCGCCGCCTTCATGACGATGGCGATGACGCCAAACACCGCATGCGACGTATCGTCGATGATATCGCGCAGTTTGTGGCCGCGCTCGCCGAGCGCCATCAGTGCGAAGCCGAACAGGATCGCGAACAGCAGCACTTGCAGGATGTCGCCCTTGGCGAAGGCGCCGACCACGCTGTCCGGAATGATGTTGAGCACGAAGTCCACCGACTTCTGCGCTTCCGCCTGCTTCACGTAACCGGCGACCGCCGCATTGGTGGGGTCGACCTTCGCCGTCAGGCCATGGCCGACCTGAAAGAGGTTGCCCATGATCAGGCCGAGGATCAGCGCAAAGGTCGAGACGATCTCGAAATAGACCAGCGCCTTGATGCCGACGCGGCCGACCTTCTTGGCGTCCTGGATGTGCGCGATGCCCGAGACCACGGTGCAGAAGATGATCGGCGCGATCACCATCTTGATCAGCTTGATGAAGCCGTCGCCGAGCGCCTTGATCCAGTCATTGGTGGCGAATTTCGGCTCCAGCCACCCGACAAGAACGCCGATGACGATGGCGATCAGCACCTGAATATAGAGGACCTTGTACCAGGGCTTTTTCGCCTCTGAGGCGCCCGCATGGGGCGCCGCGGTAGTCACCGACATTGAACGTTGTCTCCCAGTTCGTCGCAAAACTGGGGGTCCTTACACGCAATAATGTCGCACCCGCAACCCGCCATACGGAATAAAATATCCGATCAGGCGAGAAAATGGTCGAATACACGCCTAGTTGCTGCGACGTCCCGCCGCACCATATGCGAGCGGAATGACGAGCGCGCCGATCGCATTTTTCAGCAGCGCGCCGGCCAGGAACGGAGTCACGCCGACGATCAGCGCCTTGCCGACCCCGAGGCCGACGCCGAAGGCGAGCCAGGCCCAACCCATTGAAAGAATAACGAAATGACCAATCGCCATGGCAAGGAACAGCCAGCCGACCGAGCGATCCCAGCCGCGCTCCGCGAGCCAACCGGTGATGAAGGCCGCGACCACAAAGCCGAACAGAAAGCCCGCGGTGGCGCCGAACAGCGGCTTCAGGCCCCCGACCGGGCCGGCAAAGACCGGCAATCCGCAAGCACCGACAACGAGATAGAGGACGAGCGTCGCCGTCCCCAGCCGCCAGCCATAGGCGGCACCGATCATCAGCACGACCAGTGTCTGCAGCGTCATCGGCACGAAGGGCAGTTGCAGGTTCACCTTGGCGGAAACGGCCAGCAGCACCACGCCGGCAACCGCCAGAATGGCCGCGCGCCGCAAGGCGGCCGCAGGATTGCCGCTTGAGGGCCACAGGACCGCGGCGATCGGAGACGGCATGCTCATGTCAGGCCAGCCACTTGCAGATGCGCGCGACGGCATCCTGCATCTCCGCGCTGGAGCGCGCATAAGAGAAGCGGATGAAGGACTTACCGTGGAACGGATCGAAATCGGCGCCCGGCGTCGCGGCCACATGAGCCTGCTCGAGCATCTGTTTGGCGAATTCGAAGCTGTCGTCCGTAAAGCGCGAAACATCCGCGTAAAGATAGAATGCACCGTCCGCTGGAAGGAATTCGGTGAGGCCGCCTTGCGGCAATCCGGTGGTCAGAATGCGGCGGTTCTCCTGATAGCCGTGCTTGATCTCCTCCATCTCGGCAGCCCCGTCGAACGCCGCCTCCGCCGCGATCTGCGACAGCGTGGGAACCGAGATGGACAGATTCTGCTGCAAACGTTCCATGGAGCGAACAAGCGGCGGCGGCACCACCATCCAGCCAACACGCCAGCCGGTCATGCAGAAGTATTTCGAGAACGAATTGATGATGAGCGCATTCGGCGACAGCTCCGCCGCCGTCACGGCCGGGAATGCGTAATCGAGGCCGTGATAGATCTCGTCGGAGATGAAGCGGATGCCCTCGCTCTCCGCGGCCGCGATCAGACTGCTGAGCGCCTCGCGTGACATCATGGTGCCGGTGGGATTGGCCGGGCTTGCGACCAGAACGCCCTTCAACGGCTTCTTGCGATGCTCGGCCAGCAGAGCCTCGCCCGTCAGCGCATGACGCGTCTCCGCATGCGTCTCGATCAGCACCGGCTCGCAGCCGAGCGCGGTGAGGATGTGCCGGTATGGCGGATAGCCGGGCGCTGCGATGGCGACTCGGTCGCCAGGCTCGAACAGTGCGAGGAAAGCAAGGATGAACGCTCCGGACGATCCCGTCGTCACCACGATCTGTTCGGCATCGACCTCGCAGCCATAGGCGTCGCGATAGTGCCGCGCGATGCGCGCGCGCAGCGATGGTGTGCCGAGGGCGGCGGTATATTCAATCTGCCCGCGTGCCAGCGCATCCTGCGCCGCCTTGATCGCCGTCTGCGGCGCCGGCGCGGCGGGCTGGCCGACTTCCATATGGATCACATGACCGCCCGCGGCCTCGATGCGCGCGGCGGCGGCCATCACGTCCATCACCATGAAGGAGGGAACATCGCTGCGGCCGGACGCCGCAAGCAGATGGTGGGCGCGGGCACGGAGGATCGTATCGGACATCGTATCGAACCTGGAAATCTGCTATCAGCGCGGCGGAAGCATTTGCTGCGGGCGAGCCACGCCGTGCTCCCGCCGCAATATTGGATTGTACCGACTTATCGCGAATCCCAACCCCGGCCAATGACGAAAGACTTGCATCTGCAGCCCAATAAAGCCTCACCGGCCAAAGCTGCAATCCGGACATTCTCCAGGCTGACTGCGCTGCTCACCGCTGCCGCCATCGCGCTGGCGCCGCTTCCCGCGCGCGCGCAGCAGGGCGGCGGCCCTGCCCTGCTGCGCGATGCCGAGATCGAACAGTTGCTGCGCGACTATACGCGCCCGATCCTGCGCGCCGCCGGGCTCGAGAAGCAGAACATCCAGGTCGTCATCATCAACAATGCGACCTTCAACGCCTTCGTCGCCGACGGTCGCCGCATCTTCGTCAATTACGGCGCGCTGATGCAGTCGCAGACGCCGAACCAGATCATCGGCGTGCTCGCGCACGAGACCGGCCATCTCGCCGGCGGCCATCTGTCGAAGCTGCGCCAGCGTCTCGCCGAAGCGCAGACGCAGATGATCATCGCCATGCTGCTCGGCGTCGGCGCCATGGCTGCGGGCGCGCGTGGCGGCAACTCCAATGGCAATATGAGCAATGTCGGCGCCGCCGCGGTGACCGCGCCACAGGCGATGATGATGAACACCATGCTGGCCTATCAGCGCCAGCATGAAGAAAACGCGGATCGTGCCGGCGTCAAATATCTGACCCAGACCGGCCAGTCCGCGAAAGGCATGTACGAAACCTTCAAGCGCTTCTCATCGGACAGCCTGTTCGCGGCGCGCGGCAGCGATCCCTATATGCAGTCGCATCCGATGCCGCAGGAGCGCGTCGCCGCACTCGAAGGCCTCGCCAAGGCCAGTCCCTATTGGGACAAGAAGGACGATCCGGCGCTGCAGCTGCGCCACGACCTGATGCGCGCGAAGACCTCGGGCTTCATGGAGCAGCGCGACACCGTGATCCGGCGCTATCCGCCGTCCGACACCAGCCTGCCCGCGCAATATGCCCGCGCCATCGCCACCTATCGCCACGGTGACCTGACAGTCGCCATCGCGCAGATCGACCAGCTCATCAAGGCGCAGCCGAACAATCCGTATTTCTACGAACTGCGCGGCCAGGCGCTGCTCGAAGGCGGCCGGCCCAATGAAGCGATCGCGCCGCTGCGCCGCGCCGTGCAGCTCTCCGGCAATGCGCCGCTGATCGAGATGATGCTCGGCCAGGCCCTCGTCGCCTCCGACAACAAGGCCTATACGGACGAAGCCATCCGCATCCTCAAGGGCGCAATCGCCCGTGAAGGCGAAGCGCCGTCTGGCTATCAGCAGCTCGCAATGGCCTATGGCCGCAAGGGTGAACTCGCGGAGGCGGACCTCGCCTCGGCGCAAGCCGCATTCCTGCGCGGCGACAACAAGACCGCGCGCGATCTGGCCTCGCGTGCGAAGGCAAGGTTTGCGGTGGGAACGCCGGGCTGGGTAAAGGCCGATGACATCATCGCGGCGAAAGTGAAGTAGTGAAGTAGGATGGGTTGAGCGAAGCGATAC
>JAEXHR010000202.1 GCA_023449855.1 Pseudomonadota bacterium
GTATCGCTGCGCTCAACCCATCCTACGATTCATCTGTCTGATCGCTATCGATCAGCAAATCCAGCGCATATTTGATGGTTGCGCGTTCGTCTTCGCTGAAGCGGCCGAGCACTGACGCCTCATGTTCCAGCGCCGCCTTCAGCGCCGGCTTGACGCGCGCGCGGCCTTTCGCCGTGAGATGCAGGGTGACGCGGCGGCGATCTCCCGTGGCGCTCTTGCGCTTGAGCAGCTCATCGCTCTCCATGCGGTCGAGCGTCTTGGTCAGCCCCGGCTGCTTCATCAGCGCCATCGCTGCGAGTTCGCCGACCGACAGGCCCTCGACATCGGTGAGACAGGCGAGCACGCGCCATTCCGGCACCGTCAACTCCCATTCCTTCAGGCGAGCGTGGAATTCGTTCGAGACGTTGAAGCTCGCACGTGCCAGCAGATAGGGCAGGTAGTTGCGGGCAAAGCTGTCGCTGGCCAGCGGCGGCGCGTGCCGCTGCCCCTTGTCGATGCGGCGCAGCTGGCCGGAGTGAAACACCAGGGGATCGTGATTGCGCTCGACGAAGCGCACGACCTCGCCGACCAGGATGGTGTGATCGCCGCCGGGATAGCGCGCCCATGTCCTGCATTCGAAGATCGGTGCGAGGCCCTCGATCAGCGGCGCGCCGGTGATGCCGGGGCGGTGGTCGATATCGGCGAACTTGTCCGAGCCTCGGCGGCCGAAGCGCATCGCCAGTTCGCCGTGATCGGCGCCGAGAAAGTGGATGGCGAAGGCATCGGCTTCGACGAAGGGATCGTGGCTGGGCGACGACTTGGCGACGCTCCACAGCACCAGCGGCGGGTCGAGCGAGACCGATGAAAACGAGTTTGCCGTCATGCCGACGGGGTGATCGCCGGTGTATGCTGTGACGACGGTGACGCCGGTCGGAAACTGGCCCAGGGCCTGACGAAAGGTGGCCGGATTGATCGGCTGCGTGGCATCCGACGATGCGTCGGGCGTTGGGACGTCATTGCGCGCCGGCTTGTCTGTCGCCATGAAGTTCGCCGCTCCGGAATGCTGCAACTGCCTTAAAAACTAGCGTTGCGCCTGTCCTTTAATCCTAAAAATATTCCTTTTCATATAACATGAGCGCGCCTATCATCCAACGATAATCGCTACAAAACATGGAGAGGCAACATGCTGGCGGATCGCATCGAGGCGAAATGGATCGACGCATTCTGCGAGATTTTCGAACGCTGCGCGGTCAAGCCGGGTGACACTGCTGCAATCCTCTCTGAGACGCAATCGCGTGCGCTGAATGTGCACATTGCCGAATTGGCATTGCTGCGCATGGGAGCAAAGCCGTTCCATGTCGTGGTGCCGACCCCGCGAAACAAGCAGGTCGTGCCGATCCGCTCCACTGGCGCGTCGGAAGCGATCCAGCAACTCGGTCCGGTGGTATCGGCGCTGCAGCAGGCGGGCTTCGTGGTGGATTGCACCATTGAAGGTCTGATGCATGCGAAGGAGACGCCGGATATCCTGAAGGCCGGCTCGCGCATTCTCGTCATTTCCAATGAGCATCCGGAAGCGCTCGAGCGCATGGTGCCGGACTCGGCGCTGGAGAAGCGCGTGCGTGCTGCAGCGAAGATGCTGCGCGGGACGAAGCATATGAAGGTGACCTCGAAGGCGGGCACCGATCTCGACGTGAACATGGAAGGCGCCGCCACGGTGGGCGTCTGGGGCTGGACCGACAAGCCCGGCACGCTGGCGCATTGGCCGGGCGGCATCGTGGTGAGCTTCCCTAAGAGCAAGACCATCAACGGCACGGTCGTGATGGATGCCGGTGACATCAATCTCACCTTCAAGCGCTATCTGACCTCGCCGGTGAAGATGCTGTTCAAGGACGACTATCTCACCGAGCTCACGGGCGAGGGCGCCGATGCCGAGATGATGAAGCGCTATCTCGCGGCGTGGGGCGATCGCGAGGCCTATGCGGTGTCGCATGTCGGCTGGGGCATGAATCCCAATGCGCGGTATGAGGCGCTGCAGATGTATGACCAGCGCGACACCAACGGCACGGAGATCCGCGCGGTGGCCGGCAATTTCCTGTTCTCGACGGGCGCGAACGAGTTCGCCGGGCGTTATACGGCCGGGCATTTCGATCTGCCGATCTTCAACACGACCATCACGCTGGATGGTGTGGATGTGATCAAGGATGGCGTTGTGCAGGACGTGTTTGGGTAAACACCGCCCTCATGGTGAGGAGCGCGCTGTTGCGCGCGTCTCGAACCATGGAGCCTGGCGCCATCCTTCGAGACGCGCCGCTTTGCGCCGCTCCTCAGGATGAGGGCGGAGTGGGTGGCGCGCAGCCGCTACCCTCGCGGCTTCTCCGGCCCATCATACGCAATGCCCTTGATGACAGCGGCATTGCCGAATTTCTTCTTCAGCGCATCCATCGCGCGCTCCGCATGGGCGGAGCGGCGGTCGAGCATGTTCTCGTCGCCGGCCTCCGAGCCCGGCCGCAATGCGCTGACGCCGGTGCCGATCAAGCGAAATGCGGTGCCGTCGATTTCCTTTGCCAGCATCTCGCGGCTGATATCGAAGATGCGTTTTGCCAATTGCGTCGGCGACTGGATCGATTGCGAGCGTGTGCGCTGGCGGAAATCCGCCGTCTTCAGTTTCAGCGTAATCGTGGTGCCGCTTAATTCGCTGCTCTTCAGGCGCCCCGACACCTTCTCCGACAGGCGCCACAAGATTTTCTCCAGCGTGGCGAGATCGCGGATGTCCTCGTTGAAAGTCGTCTCGTTGGAAATCGTCTTGGCGCCGCGATCAGCGACGACGAGGCGATCGTCGATGCCGCGCGCCAGCCGCCACAGCCGCCGGCCTTCGCCGCCGAACTGCTTCATCAGTTCGGTCTCGTCGGCGCGCTGGAGATCGCCGACCTTGCGGAAGCCGCGCTGCGACAGCCGCTCCTGCGTTGCCGGGCCGACGCCATAGATGAAGCCGACGGGCTTGTCGGCCAGGAGGGCGACCGCGTCCTCCTGATCGAGCGTCGCGAAGCCGCGGGGCTTGTCGAGATCGCTGGCGATCTTGGCGAGAAACTTGTTCACCGACAGGCCCACGGACACGGTGATGCCGACGTCGCGCTCCACATCGGCAGCGAATTTCGCCAGCACCTTGGCCGGGATCATGCCGTGCACACGCTGCGTCCCTGAGAGGTCGAGAAACGCCTCGTCGATGGAGAGCGGCTCCACCAGCGGAGTCAGCGCCTGCATGGCGGTGCGCACCTCGCGGCCGACGCGGACATATTTTGCCATGTCCGGCCGAATGACCTTTGCCTCGGGGCAGAGGTCCAATGCCTTGAACATCGGCATCGCCGAGCGCACGCCATAGGTGCGCGCGATATAGCAGGCGGCCGACACCACGCCGCGCTTGCCGCCGCCGATGATCACGGGGTGATCGTTGAGCTCGGGATTGTCGCGCTTTTCCACCGTCGCGTAGAACGCATCGCAATCGATATGCGCGAGGGTGAGCGAAGGCAGCTCGTGGTGGCGCACCAGCCGCGGCGAGCCGCAGGCGGTGCAGCGCTTCGCGCGCTGGTCGAGGTCGGCAAGGCAATCCCGGCAGAAGCAGCGCGGTCCGCTCACATCTGTCGGGAAAGGGCTCACGGGAAGTCGCTGCCGGGGCCGGCCAGCGCCATGCGCGCGGCGGCGATGGTGTCCGGCGGCAGCTGCGAGGCGGCCGCGAAAGCCTGCACGGTCTCGTCGTCGCGCAGCACGAAATCCAGCACGCTGACGAGGAATTGCGGGTCCTTCGCAGCCGAACGTAGCGTCTCCGGTCCGATCCCGCTTTCGGACAGGAAAAGACCCAGCCGCTCGGGCTCGCCCGCCACGAAGGAAAGCGCCTGAATCGCAACGATTTCAGCCACTTCGCCGGGGTGCCGCCCTTGCTTTTTCATCACGCGTGTTTGCCTTTCCGTAACTTATCGTCTCTAGTTTGAATCATCATGCCCGAGTCACCCAAGTGATTCCAGTAATTGGGATTTTTTGGTTCGGGCAGGTGGTCGGGCAGCATTGATCTGCCGGCGCGGAGCCGAGGGTTTTGCGCAGATAAACCGTTTATGCCGGGATTGGAGGACAGGATGGCTAAAACCGTCCTGATCGTGGAGGACAACGAGCTCAATATGAAGCTGTTCCGTGACCTGCTGGAAGCCCATGGCTACCAGACGGTGGGCACGAGCAATGGCTATGAAGCGCTCGACCTTGTCCGTTCTCTCCGTCCCGATTTGATCCTGATGGACATTCAATTGCCGCAGGTTTCCGGTCTCGAAGTGACCGGCTGGATCAAGAAGGATCCGTCGATCGCCATGATCCCCGTCGTCGCCGTCACAGCCTTTGCCATGAAGGGCGACGAAGAGCGCATCCGCGAGGGCGGCTGCGAAGCATATTTATCAAAGCCAATTTCCGTCGGGAAGTTCATCGAGACGGTCCGACGATTTATCGGTTAGGGAGTTTTCCATGTCAGCGCGTATTCTCGTCGTCGATGACATCCCCGCCAATGTGAAGCTGCTCGAAGCCCGTCTGTCCGCCGAATATTTCGACGTGATCACGGCGTCGAACGGCGCCCAGGCGCTGGATATCTGCGCGCGCTCGGAATGCGACCTGATCCTGCTCGACGTTATGATGCCGGACATGGACGGCTTCGAGGTCTGTCGCCGTCTCAAGGCCAATCCGAAGACGCATTTCATTCCGGTGGTGATGGTCACCGCGCTGGATTCGCCGTCCGATCGCGTGCGCGGTCTGGAGGCCGGCGCCGACGATTTCCTCACCAAGCCTGTCGCTGACGCCGTGCTGGTCGCGCGCGTCCGTTCGCTGACTCGCCTGAAGATGATGACCGACGAGCTGCGCATGCGCGCGCTCACCTCGCTGGAGATTGGCATCCAGGCGCCGGAACGGAGCGCCGTGGCCGATGAGGGGACCGGTGGCCGCATTCTCCTCGTCGACGATCGTCCGTCGTCCTATGAGCGGCTCGCGCCGCTGCTGGCGGCCGAGCATTCCGTGGATGTCGAGCCCAATCCCACCGAGGCACTGTTTCATGCGGCCGAGGGCAATTACGATCTGCTCATCGTTTCGCTCAGCCTCGAGAATTTCGACGGTCTGCGGCTGTGCAGTCAGGCGCGCTCGCTGGAACGCACGCGGCAGATTCCGATCCTCGCCATCGCCGACATCGACAACAATACGCGCCTGCTGCGCGGCCTCGAGATCGGCGTGAACGACTATCTCACCCGGCCGGTCGACAAGAACGAGCTGCTCGCCCGCGCGCGCACCCAGGTGCGCCGCCGCCGCTACACCGATCATCTGCGCGACAACGTCCAGCATTCCATCGAAGCTGCGATCACCGACGGTCTCACCGGCCTGCACAATCGTCGCTACATGGAGAGCCATCTGCAGACGCTGGCCGAGCAGGCGGCGACGCGCAGCAAGCCGCTGGCGCTGATGATCCTCGACATCGATTATTTCAAGTCGATCAACGACACGCACGGCCACGACTGCGGCGACGATGTGTTGCGTGAATTCGCGGTGCGCATCCGCAAGTCGATCCGCGGCATCGATCTCGCCTGCCGCTATGGCGGCGAGGAATTCGTCATTGTCATGCCGGAGACGGACATGCATGTCGCCGGCATGGTGGCCGAGCGCCTGCGTCGCTCCATCGCCGGCGAACCGTTCTCCATCGACCGCGGCAACAAGCGGATCGAGGTCACGATCTCGATCGGTCTCGCGACCCTGGAGAAGAAGGGCGAGCCGATCGCCGACGTGCTGAAGCGGGCCGACGTTGCGCTGTATCGCGCCAAGCATGACGGGCGGAACAGGGTCGTCGCGGCGGCGGCTTAAGGGCCGTAGGGCGGATTAGCCGAAGGCGCAATCCGCCGTTCTTCGCCACATGCAATCGGCCGGCGGATTACGCTTCGCTCATCCGCCCTACGACCGCCTCCAACGAAAAACGGAGCCTTTCGGCTCCGTTCAAAATCCGTCAGCAGCTGTTTCCAGCGCTTACTTGATCTTGGCTTCCTTGAACTCGACGTGCTTGCGCGCGACCGGGTCATACTTCTTCTTGACCATCTTGTCGGTCATGGTGCGCGAGTTCTTCTTGGCGACGTAGTAGAAGCCGGTATCCGCGGTGGAAACGAGCTTGACCTTGATGGTGACCGCTTTGGCCATGGTGAAACCTCTGAATGTCGGGAATCGGGTGACAGCCAGAGCACTGGCCGTGTTGGCGCGCAAACTAGCCCCGAACGCCCCAAAGTCAAGGTTTTCCGCGGCGGTAAATTCGGTGATTTCGCCCCATTACCCCCGAAAGAAGCGGTTTTCGGGCCGTGGCAGGCCCAGATTCTCGCGCAGCGTGCGGCCTTCATACTCGGTTCTGAAGATTCCGCGCCGCTGCAGTTCCGGCACAACCCGGTCCACGAACTCGTTCAGCCCCTCAGGCAGATAGGGGAACATGATGTTGAAACCGTCCGAGGCCTCGGTTTCCAGCCATTCCTGCATCTCGTCGGCGATGGTCTGGGGTGTCCCCACAAAGGCCGAGCCGGCATAGCCACCAAGCCGCTGGGCGAGCTGGCGCACCGTGAGATTCTCCCGCCGGGCCAGCGCAATGACGCGCTCGCGGCCACTCTTGGACGCATTGCTCTCGGGGATGTCGTCGGGCAAGGGGGCGTCGGGATCGAAGCCGGAGGCGTCGGTGCCGAGATTGATCGAGAGCGAGGCGATGGCATTGGCGTAATGCACCTTGCTGTCGAGCAGGGCGCGTTTCTCCTTCGCTTCCTCGATGCTGTCGCCGATCACCACGAAAGCGCCGGGCAGGATCTTGAGGTGATCGGGATTGCGGCCGATCTTCGCCATCCGGCCCTTGATGTCGGCATAGAGCTTTTGCGCATCGCCGATCGGGCCGCCACCGGTGAACACGGCTTCTGCGGTCTCTGCCGCGAGCTGCTTGCCGTCGTCGGATGCGCCGGCCTGCACGATCACCGGCCAACCCTGCACGGGGCGCGCGATGTTGAGGGGGCCGCGGCCCTTGAGATAGGCGCCCTTGTGATCGAGCACATGCATCTTGTCGGGATCCATGTAGATGCCGCTTTCCGCATCGCGCGGGAAGGCGTCGTCAGCGAAGGAATCCCACAGGCCGGTGACGACGTCATAGAACTCGCGCGCGCGCTTGTAGCGCTCGGCGTGCTCCATGTGATCGTCGAGACCGAAATTGAGTGCGGCATCGGGGTTGGATGTGGTGACGATATTCCAGCCGGCACGGCCGTCCGAGATGTGATCCAGCGAGGCGAAGCGGCGCGCCACGTGATAGGGCGCATCGAAGGTGGTCGAGCCGGTGGCGATGAGGCCGATATTCTCGGTCACGGCCGCAAGCGCGGACAGCAGTGTAAAGGGCTCGAACGATGTCACCGTATGGCTGCGCTTCAGCGCCTCCACCGGCATGTTCAGCACCGCGAGATGATCGGCCATGAAGAAGGCGTCGAACTTGCCGGACTCCAGCTTGCGGATCATCTGCTTCATCAGCGGGAAATTGAAATTGGCGTCCGGTACGGCGCCGGGATAGCGCCAGGCGCCGGTGTGGATTGAGACCGGCCGCATGAAGGCCCCGAGCTTCAACTGACGCTTTGCCATCTAAATGATCCCCGTGATGCTGGTGGGGAAACAGATAGGCATGTGAGGGCGAGCCGGCACTAGCCAGTCACGGGAAGATTATTGCAAATTGGAATACGCCTGTAGAACACCGTCATTGCGAGCGGAGCGAAGCAGTCCAGAAGCCACGCGAAGAAAGACTGGAATGCTTCGTCGCAAGGGCTCCTCGCAATGACGGCGAAGGCGGGGTTAGAACCGCGAGGACATGCTGCGCGCTTCGCTCGCCATCAGCTCTTCATTCTCGGCGAGCAGAATCCAGGATTTGGCGAGGTCGAGCAGATCGCGGACTTCCCGCGGGTCGCTCGACATGCTCGCTTTCTTTCCGAGTGACGACGCCATCTGCCGGTAGCCGAGCGACACAGCTGTGAAGGTCGAGGTTTCACCCTCCTCGAACCTTTGCATCTGTTGTCCCATAAACGATAGCTCCTCGGTTGCGGCGCCGTCGTTGTTAGTCGCCCTGGTAGATAGATGCGTTAAAAAAATCGTGAAAACGCAGCAGATGCGGCGCTTTCCCGCATCAAGCCGGTACCATATCCATCTGCATCTTACCATCGTACCAATGGAAGAACGGCAGTGGCGCGTTGTGATGTAAGGGCCCGAGTGCCAGGCGTTTTTGCAACTGGTTGAGCACGTTTTTGGTCATCGCATGCGCATCGGCCAGATGCGGCGAGCCGAGCTCGACCCAGACCAGTTCGACCAGTTCGGCATCGGCATGAACCACGCCTTCGACACGATGGGCGATCGACGAAGCGTCGGCTGTGAAGAAGCGTGTATCGAAGCGCTTGATGCGGCCGGGCGGGGTGATGGCGCGGGCGATCAGAAACAGGCCCGACGGGTCCGGCAGCAAGCCGGCATCGCTGAAGGCCTGCCACGGGCCGTTGAGTTTCTTCGCCGGGCCTTCGGCCTTGCTGCCGAGGCAGAGGCCGGTTTCTTCACAGGCTTCGCGGATGGCGGCGATGGCGAGCGAACGGGCGCGCGAGGGCAGGGTCTTCGGGCTGCCCTTCATCAGATTGGCCTCGAGACCCGCCGGCATCGGCGCCGCCACCGGCACGCGGTTGTCCGTCTTGTCGACACTGCCGCCCGGGAAGACGAACTTGCCCGGCATGAACACCACCTTGTCGTGGCGCTTGCCGACCAGCACCTTGGGCACCGGGCCGGAGCGATCGACCAGCATCAGCGTCGCCGCATCGCGCGGACGCTTGTAGGGATGGTGGTCGGCTTCCTTGCCGACTTCGACAGTCTCGCTCATTCCGTCTCCTAGAAATCTTTTCTTGAAGTTTGTTAGGGGACGGCAACCGTATCAGTGCTCGTGGCCGTCGCCAAACCCGTGCATGCGCAGAGCCCATTGCAATCCGACGACGGCTCCCTTGACCGGCTGCAGCAGCCAGAGCGATGCGATGAGCGAGATCGGCAGATAGATTGCAAGCTGCAGCGCCACCGACGGCGAGTAATTGGTCTCGATCCACAAGGCGATCGGCACCACGATATGGCCGACGATGACGATGACGAGATAAGCGGGCAGGTCGTCGGCGCGATGGCCGGTGAACTCCTGGCCGCAGCGATCGCAGTGATCGGCCGTCTTCAGGAAGGCGCGAAACATCTTGCCTTCACCGCAATTCGGGCAGCGACAGAAGAAACCGCGCTTCATCGCGGTCCACAGATCGCGCTTGGCGGCGGGATCCGATGCGTTGGTCCAGATCTTCGTGAATGTCTTTGGCGTGGTCAGCGTCATCATGGCTTGTCTCGCTCGCCTCGTTATTTGCCTCGCTTCGGCTTGCCGCCCTTGCTGCGGGAGACGCGTGCCGCCTTGGCAATGATCTTCTTTGCCTTGTTCTTCACCCGGGCATTGCGGCCCGGTTTCGATTTCTTCGACGATTTGAATTTCGTCGTGTTCGGATGCGGCTCGCGGTCGTCAGCGCCTTTGCTGCGTCCGTGTTCGCGCCGCCGGCTCCGAGGCGCTTCATTGCCCGCGGAGAGCATTTCGAATCGCAGTGCACCGGCAACCGGTGCAGCCTCGACCAGACGGACATCGACGACATCGCCAAGCCGGTACATCGCGCCGGTGCGCGTACCGATGAGGGCGTGCCGGGCTTCGTCATAGTTGAAATATTCCGAACCCAACGTCCTGATCGGCACCAAGCCATCGGCGCCGGTTTCGGTCAATTTGACAAAGAGTCCAACCTTGGTGACCCCGGAAATCCGGCCCTGGAAACTGGCGCCGATCTTGTCGGCCAGAAAGTGCGCGATCAGCCGGTCCGACGTTTCACGCTCCGCCTTCATGGCGCGGCGCTCGGTGGCGGAGATCTGCGCGGACACTTCCGCCAGCGTCTCCGGCGTTTCGGTCTCGGGCAGGGCGCCGTCGCCGAGATTGAGCGCGCGGATGAGCGCACGATGCACGATCAGATCTGCGTATCGCCGGATCGGCGAGGTAAAATGCGCGTAGCGCCGCAGGTTCAGGCCGAAATGTCCGTAATTCTCGGCGGCATATTCCGCCTGGGCCTGCGAGCGTAGAACCACTTCATTCACCAGCGGTTCGGAATCGTGCCCCTTTACCTGCGAAAGGACGCGATTGAATACCGCCGGCCGCAATGCGCCCGCTTTCGCGAAGGGCATATCGAGGGTCTTCAGGAATTCCTGGAGGTTATGAACCTTCTCGATGGTCGGCTCGTCATGCACGCGATAGATAAGCGGCAGACCCTTCTTTTCAAGCATCTCCGCCGCCGCGACATTGGCGAGGATCATGAACTCTTCGATGAGTTTGTGAGCGTCGAGCCGCGTCGGCACGATGACGCGATCGACGGTGCCGTCTTTCTTGAGCAGGATTTTCCGCTCGGGAATTTCCAGCTCCAGCGGATCGCGCTCGTCGCGCGCGCGCTTCACGAGCTTGTAGGCGGACCAGAGCGGCTTGAGGATCGCATCGAGAATCGGGCCGGTGATATCGTCCGGCTTGCCGTCGATCGCCGCCTGCGCCTGCGCGTAGGAAAGCTTCGCCGCCGAACGCATCAGGATGCGATGGAACGAGTGCGAGACCTTTCGGCCCTCCTCGTCGATCACCATCCGCACCGCGAGCGCGCCGCGCGGCTCGCCGGGCACCAGCGAGCAGAGATCGTTGGAGATGCGCTCCGGCAGCATCGGCACGACGCGGTCGGGGAAATAGACCGAATTGCCGCGCTGGAGCGCGTCATGATCGAGCGCCGAGCCGGGGCGCACATAGAAGGCGACGTCGGCGATGGCCACGGTGACGATCATGCCGCCTTCGTTGTCGGGATCGACTTCGGCATAGACAGCGTCGTCGTGATCCTTCGCATCCGGCGGATCGATGGTGACGAGCGGCACCTCGCGCCAGTCCTCGCGGCCTTTCAAGGCAGCGGGCTTGGCGGCTTCGGCTTCCTGCAACGCGCCGCGTGAAAAAGCCTGCGGGATGTCGTGCGCATGGATTGCGATCAGGCTGATCGCCTTTTCCGACGACAGCGAGCCGAGACGCTCCTTCACCTTGCCGGAGGCAAGGCCGTAGCCACGCGTCCTGATCAGATCGACGCTGATGAGATCGCCGTCTTCGGCGCCATTGGCATCGGAGGCTGCGATGTTGAGTTCGCGTCCGGCCTGCTTCTTGTCGACGGGGATCATCCGCCCGCCGCCATGCGGCAGCGTGCGATAGATGCCGAGCAGGCGCGTGCGTGCGCTGTCGAGCACCTTGATGATGCGTGCGCGATAGCCCGAGGCCTCGCTGTCGTCCTCGATCTTCTCGATACGAACGAGCGCGCGGTCGCCGATACCGGCGGCAGTGCCGGGCAGGGGGCGGCGCGGAATGTGAATGCGTATGCGCGGCGGATTGCCGTCGGCATCGTCCCATTCGACGGGCGTGGCGATCAGTTCGCCATCGGCATCGCGGGTGGCGATATCGACCAGCACCGTCGGCGGCAGTCCCTTGGGCTCGCGGACTTCCTTGCCCTTCTTGGCGATGGAGCCATCGGCGACGAGTTCGCGCAGCACGCGTTTCAGCTCGACGCGTGCTGCGTTCTTCAGGCCGAATTCACGCGCGATCTCGCGGGTGCCGATCTTGCCGGGATAGGCGCGAATGAACGCGACGATCTCATCCCGGGTCGGAAATGCGGTGTCGCGATTTTTTGCCACGACTATCCGTTCTTGCTCGCGCTCTTCTTGGCGGCGGCTTTCTTGGCCGGCGCCTTCTTGGCGACTGTCTTCTTGGTCACCGGTGCACGCGCCTTGCTGGCCGCGGCTTCGGTTTTCGGCTTGGCAGCCTTCTTGGCGACGGCCTTCTTCGCGGGCTTGTCGTCACCGTCGGCAGCATCGGCTTTCTTCGCCGCCTTTTTCGGCGCCGCCTTCTTGGCGACCTTCTTCACCTTGCCGCCGCCCTTGGCCGCGCGCTCGTCGAGCAGCGCGATAGCTTCGGCCACGGTGATGGTGTCCGGCGTCTTGTCGTTCGGGATCGTCGCATTGACGCCGCCGGCGGTGACATAGGCGCCGTAGCGGCCGTTCTTCACGGCGATGCCGCCAAGCGCCGGATGCTCGCCGAGCGGCTTGCCGGGATCGGCGCCGAAGCGGCGGCCCGACGGGCCCTTGGCGATCTTCTCGGCGATCAGCGTGACCGCGCGGTTGAGGCCGATATCGAACACCTCGTCGCCGGCCTCGAGGCTGGCGTAGGTCTTCTCATGCTTCACGAACGGACCGAAGCGGCCGAGGCCGGCAGTGATCGGCTCGCCGGTTTCCGGATGCTTGCCGATCTCGCGCGGCAGCGAGAGCAGCTTCAGCGCGAGATCGAGTTCGACATCGCTGGGCGACGTGTTCTTCGGAATGCCGGCGCGCTTCGGCTTCTCGCCTTCCTCGTAATTCTTGGCATCGCCGAGCTGGATGTAAGGCCCGAAGCGTCCGGCTTTGACCGCGACTTCGAAGCCCGTATCCGGATCGAGGCCGAGCACGCGATCGGCCGTCGCCGCGCTGTCAGCAGCGAGGGGGCGGGTGTAGCGGCATTCCGGATAATTGGTGCAGCCGACGAAAGCGCCGAACTTGCCGGCCTTCAGGTTGAGACGGCCGGTGCCGCAGGTCGGGCACTGGCGCGGATCGCCGCCGTCCTCGCGCGCGGGATAGATGTGTGGGCCGAGCATGTCGTCGAGCACATCCAGCACCTGCGCGACGCGCAGTTCCTTGATGTCATCGACGGCGCCGATGAAGCCGGTCCAGAAGTCGCGCAGCACGTCCTTCCACGCGACCTCGTTGTTGGAGATCTTGTCGAGGTCTTCCTCCAGCGACGCAGTGAAGTCGTATTCGACATAACGCGCGAAGAAGTTTTCGAGGAACGCGACCACGACGCGGCCCTTGTCCTCGCCATAGAGGCGCTTCTTCTCCAGGCGCACATAGCCGCGCGCCTTCAGCACATCCAGGATCGACGCATAGGTCGAGGGCCGGCCGATGCCGAGCTCTTCCATGCGCTTCACCAGTGAGGCTTCCGAGAAGCGCGGCGGCGGCTCGGTGAAGTGCTGGGTGACCGCGAGGTTCTCTTTCTTCAGCGCCTCGCCTTCGCTCATGGCGGGGAGGCGGCGGGAATCCTCGTCGTCGCCGTCGTCGTCCTTGCCTTCCTGATAGACGGCAAGGAAGCCGTCGAACTTCACCACCTGGCCGGTAGCGCGCAGTTCAAGCACGCGCGATCCGGCCTTCGCCGTGATGTCCACGGTGGTGCGTTCGAGCTCGGCGGATTCCATCTGGCTCGCCACGGTGCGGATCCAGATCAGCTCATAGAGGCGATACTGGTCGTTATCCAGCCGCGCCTTCAGGCTGGCGGGGCGGCGCGCCATGTCGGTCGGGCGGATCGCTTCATGCGCTTCCTGCGCGTTCTTCGCCTTGCTGGTATATTGCCGCGCGGTGTCCGGCACGTATTCCTTGCCGTAGTCCTCGCCGATGACGTTGCGCGCCTGCGTGATCGCCGAGGGATCGATGGTCACGCCGTCGGTTCGCATATAGGTGATGAGACCGGTGGTCTCGCCGCCGATATCGATGCCTTCATAGAGGCGCTGGGCGATGCGCATGGTGTGCGCCGGTGCGAAGCCGAGCTTGCGGCTGGCCTCCTGCTGCAGCGTCGAGGTGGTGAAGGGCGCCTGCGGATTGCGGCGTGCCGGCTTGGCGTCGACGGTCGCGACCGAGAATGCGGCCGCCTCGATTGCCTTCTTGAAGTCTTCGGCTTCCGCGCCGGTGCCGATATCGAGGCGCTGGATCTTCTTGCCGTCGGCGCCGACCAGGCGCGCTTCGAAACTGTCGCCGCGCGGTGTCGCCAGCGTGGTCACCAGCGACCAGTATTCGCGCGGCACGAACTTTTCGATTTCCTGCTCGCGGTCGCAGACGAGGCGCAGCGCCACCGACTGCACGCGGCCGGCCGAACGTGCGCCGGGCAGTTTGCGCCACAGGACCGGGGAGAGGGTGAAGCCGACGAGATAATCGAGAGCGCGGCGCGCCATATAGGCGTCGACCAGCGCGCCATCGATCTCGCGCGGGTTCTTCATCGCGTCCGAGACGGCCTGCTTGGTGATCGCGTTGAACACCACGCGCTCGATCTTCTGGTCCTTCAGCGCGCGCTTCTGCTTGAGCACTTCGAGCACATGCCAGGAGATCGCTTCGCCCTCGCGATCAGGGTCGGTCGCCAGAATGAGCTTGTCGGCACCCTTGACCGCCTTGGCGATGTCGTTGAGCCGGCTGTTCGCCTTCGGGTCCACTTCCCAGATCATCTGGAAATTGGCGTCGGGATCCACCGATCCATTCTTCGCGGGGAGGTCGCGGACATGGCCGAAGGACGCCAGGACCTCATAGTCCTTGCCCAGATACTTGTTGATCGTCTTGGCCTTGGAAGGCGACTCCACGATGACGAGATTCATGACTTTCCAATAACTTAAAGGGGGAAATCGGCGGCTGCGCACGGGAGTCGCGCCGTCCGTTTCGCGGCGAACATGGGTGCGAAGGGGTCCCGTGTCAAATCGGGGATTGTGACAAGCCTGCCTTGTATGAACGCCGGTATTGACTTTTGGTTGTATTTTTCAACCTATGAGTGTTATTCTCAAGCTCTCATTATGGTTGAATCCAGACCGGACGGGCCCATGGCACTTCATGCCGACGATAGCCAGCCCCCAGCGGACGGCGGGCCGGTGGAGGCCGCGCATTACATAAAGGGTGCGGTGCACGATCTCGCCCGGCTGGCCCGACGGCATCGGCTGGATATGCTCGCTTATCTGCTCGACATGGCGCATCTGGAGGCTGAGGAGCGCCTCAGGTTACGGAGGCGCTGACCGCGATCACGATGCGATCGCCGGCTTGATCGTGGTGTCGCTGTAGCGGAGCAGGCGTCCGTCGGCAGCGTGAAGTTCGAGCCTGCGAATGCGCTGGCCGGTATCGCGGTCGACGATGACCGTGGTGTCTTCGCCGGGCTTGAACGCGTAATCCTCGGCCCATTGCTGCAGCGCGACCATGATCGGAAACACGGCGCGGCCTTTGTCGGTCAATACATAATCCTGATAGGCGCTGCCGTCCGGTGCAGGTGCCACAGCCAGAAGGCCGTCGTCGACCAGCGCGCGCAAGCGCATGGCCAGGATATTCTTGGCCACTCCGAGGCTCTTCTGAAATTCGCCGAACCGCTTTTTGCCGAGCATGGCGTCGCGAATGATCAGCATGGACCAGCAGTCGCCGATCGCTTCCATCGAGCGGGCAATCGGGCAGGCCGCCTCTCTCAGGCTCGTGCGCTTGGCCATTGGGATCTCCTCGTCGGATCAAAACTTCCCGTGATCGGTCGTTGATCCGGTTGCATTATGAAACCACTCGATCTAGATGTCCATTCGGTTTCAAAAAGCAACCGGATGGAACAGGAGATCATCATGCGTTTGGCGGGCAAGACGGCGCTCATCACGGGCGGCAATAGTGGGATCGGGCTGACCACGGCAAAACTGTTCGTGGCAGAAGGAGCGAAGGTCGCCATCACCGGGCGCGACAAGGCGAAGCTGGACAAAGCGATTCAGGAACTCGGTGCCAATGCCATCGGCATCGTCGCCGAGGCCACCGATATCGCCGCGACCGAGCGAGCGGTGGCCGACGCGGTCGCCAAATTCGGCAAGCTCGACATCGTCTTCGCCAATGCCGGTATCTCTGGCAATACGCCGGTCGGGAGCGCTGCGCTGGAGGTCTTCGAGCAGGTGCTTCGGACCAATGTGACCGCCGTGTTCTTCACCGTGCAGGCCGCGCTCCCGCATCTCAACGACAACGCATCGATCATTCTCAACGGCTCGGTGATCTCTGTGCTCGGTAATCCCGGTTATGCCGCTTATGCCGCCAGCAAGGCCGGCGTGCGTGCCATGGCACGGGTGATGGCCTCCGAACTGTCGCCGCGCGGCATCCGCGTCAATGTCGTCTCGCCCGGCGCCACCGCGACGCCGATCTGGGATCGCGTCGCGCCGACGGCTGATGCGTTCACTGCGTTCGAAAAGCGCCTGTCGCAGACCATTCCGCTCGGCCGCTTCGGCAGGCCGGAGGAGGTGGCGAAGACCGTGCTGTTCCTGGCGAGCGATGATGCGTCGAACGTGCAGGGCGCGGAGATTTTCGTCGATGGCGGCGTCACCGCATCGCCTGCGGGTGCGCCGGCATTTCGTGGCTGACATCGTCATTGCGAGGAAGGAAGTGACGAAGCAATCCAGCTCTTTCTTCGTTGGGCTCTGGATTGCTTCGTCGCCGAGAGGCGCCTCGCAATGACGGGAAGAGCGCGTGCGCTTTGCACGCGCCCAGAACGGTTTACGCCGCGCGCAGATCCGTCGCCGCCTGCAATGCTCCGTTCACGGCTTTCTCGCGCATCTCCGGCCCGATCGCGATGCCATCGGCGGCGATGAATTCCACATTCGTCACGCCGATGAAGCCGAACACCCAGCGCAGATAGGTTTCGAGATGTTCGCCGGCCGCATAGGGCGTGTCGGTGCCGTAGAAGCCGCCGCGGGAAAGCGCGATGATGACGCGCTTGCCACCCGCAAGGCCTTCCGCGCCATTGGCGCCGTACTGGAAGGTCTTGCCGACAACCAGGATGCGGTCGATCCACGCCTTGAGCTGGGTCGGGATGGTAAAGTTGTACATCGGTGCGCCGATCACCACGATGTCGGCGGCGAGGAACTCGTCGAGCGCGGCCTGGCCGGCGGCGAGATCGGCCTGCAGTGCAGCGTCCGCTGCGCCGCCCTGGGCGGCCGCGAGATGCGATCCCGAGAGATGCGACAGCGGATCGGCGGTCAGGTCCCGATAGGTCACGGAAAGGCCGGGCTGGGCCTTGGCAAGCCGATCGGCGATGGCTGCGGAGACCTGCCGGCTGACGGAGTGCGGGCCGAGGACGCTGGAGTCGATATGGAGGAGGTTCATGGTCGGTCACCTATGGTATTGGTTTGTAACCAACGCTACATGAGTGACTGTCCGAACCCGCACAAGAAGGCACTATTTTGAAACCCGAGCACACAAATGTGCCCACCCAGCCGGCCCATCAGCACGATCCCGCCCACAGCGATTGCCGCGGCGTGGCCTCGGTGCTGTCCCGCGTGGGCGACAAATGGAGCGTGCTGGTGATCATGATGCTGGGCGATGGTCCGCGCCGCTTCAACGAGCTGAAGCGCATGATCGGCGGCGTCTCGCAGCGCATGCTGACGCTGACCCTGCGCGGTCTTGAGCGCGACGGTCTCGTCACGCGCACGGTGTATCCGACCATTCCACCGCGGGTGGACTACGAACTCACCGAACTTGGCCGTGGTTTGTCAGAGCCGGTAAAGGCGCTCGGCACCTGGGCGCTCACGCATCTGCCGGAAATCCAGGATGCGCGCGAGAAGTTTGACGGTGAGGGGGAGTAGTCCCGAAATCCGATCTGGGGTCGCTACTGCGATTTTCGCGTTCCGGCGAGCCGAGGCGGACTCGTAGGCCGGCCCTCCCGCTCAGGCATGCCGTCGATCGGATACTTTCTGAGAATGTGACGATGCCAGAGCAGTCCCGTTACAGCCATCATGGGTGTGAGAACGACTGGTGTGAGCAGCGTTAGGATGTCCTGATTAGTCAACGACGCCTCCTATCACGTACTGCCCCAGCAGATGTAGGATCATCGAGCAACCGAAGCAAACAACGATAGAATACCAAAAATATTCCGACTGCGGAATCCCCGATCCGAATCCCAAATAACGCGATAGAAGAGGCAGCGCGACGCCTGCGCCTGAGATCGTGAGCGAGGCGCCATTGAACCAGTTGGCCGTCAATTTGACGGCTTCATTGCGAGCATTCTTCTTCGTCATGCTTGATGGTTCCATATCCCCATTTGTTACACCATCGACACCAAACCGCCGCCGTGCCGCTCCAGCCGTCCCGCAAGCTCCAGCTCCAGCAGCACCACACGCACCGTTGTCGGCGACACCTTCGCCAGACGGATCAGGTCGTCGATCCCGATCGGGCTCGGGCCGAGCAAACCGATGATGCGCGCGCGGTCGCTGTCCTCCGGTTCGTCGAATGACACCTCGTCCTCCGCTTCGCGGCCCGGCAATTCGATCGGCCGTTCCATGATCGGCGCGACGGCATCGATGATGTCGGCGGCTTCTGTCACCAAAGTCGCGCCCTGCTTGATCAGCCGGTTGGTGCCGGCGGCGCGCGGGTCGAGCGGCGAGCCGGGGACGGCGAACACCTCGCGGCCCTGTTCGGCGGCCATCCGCGCGGTGATCAGTGAACCGGAGCGCTCCGCCGCCTCGATGACGACGACGCCGAGGGCGGCGCCGGAGATCAGCCGGTTGCGGCGCGGAAAATCCTTCGCCCGCGGCACATGGCCGAGCGGCATTTCCGAGATGGCGCCGCCGAAGGCGAGCAGGTCGAGCAGCAGATCTTCGTGCTCCGGCGGATAGATGCGCTCGTGCCCGCCGGCCAGCACGGCGACGCTGCCGGCCGCAGCGCCGGCACGATGCGCAGCCTGATCGACCCCGCGGGCGAGGCCGGAGATAATGACGAATTCGGCGTCGGCCAGCTCACGCGCCAGCGTCGCGGCGAATTTCAGTCCGGCCCCGGAAGCGTTGCGGGAGCCGACGATGGCGATCATCGGCCGCGCCATGGCTTCCAGATTGCCGCGCACGCCAAGGAGGGGCGGGGCATCGTCGATGCTGGCAAGCCGCGGAGGATAGCCGGGCTCGCCAGGCGCTACCAGCATCACCCCGATCCGGCCGCCACGCGCGATTTCCTGCTCTGCCTCATCGGCGCTGAAGATGCGGCCGCTGCGTGTGGCGCCGCCCCGGCGGGCGAGGGCCGGCAGGCGCTCCAGCGCGGCGCGTGCGCTGCCGAACTGGTTGATCAGCGCGCGAAAGGTCCGCGGCCCCACATGGTCGCTGCGGATCAGCCGCAGCCAGTCGCGCCGCTGCTCATCGGTCAGGCGGATCGGTGCATGCGGTGTGTCGATCAAGCTGAGCTCCCTCAGAGATGAGCTTAATCAACTTGAGGATGCATTCAATTGACATTCGCACTTAAGGTGCGAGAGTAGAGATAAGCCCGTCTGGCTTGTGTTCAGTGATGACAATGCTGTGGGACGTGAACAACTTCCAGCGACCCGGCGCATCGAGCAATGTCGCCGTCGGGCGTGAGTTCGAGGAAGCGGCGCTGCTGTTCTTCCATTCCGAGGGCGTCATGCTGGCGCCGAACTACTCGCTGCCGGTGGGGCATCGGTCGTTCCGGAAGAAGCGCTTCGATCTCGGTAGCGCCAGTCCGCGGATCATCGTGGAGTGCAAGTCCTACACCTGGACGGTGTCCGGCAATGTCCCCTGCGCCAAGATCCGCGGCCTGAACGAGGCGATCCTGCAATTCAGCGCCGCGCCGCGCGACTATCGCAAGATCCTGTTCGCGCTGCGCCACCTGCATCCGCAATCACGCGTCAGCCTGATCTCGCATTACATCAAATGCCACGGCCATCTCGTCGGTCCGGGCGTCGAGATCTGGGAATTCGATCTGGATGCCCGGCAGGGGGCGAGGGTGTTCTGAGGCTGTCGTATCCTGTATAATGGAGAAGGATCATCAAAATGAATGTGACTGCGACCAAGGATTTTTCCGGTATTTTCGCGCCATCCCCGGTGATGGATAGCTCGTTGCTGGCCGTCGTTGACGATCTCAAGGAACTTGAGCAGCGCGTGGATCGGTTCGAGACGGAGGCGGTCGCCTGGCGCGCCGGTGCTGTTTCGAAGCTCTCGAAGCTTGAATTGGATCACGAAGGCCTCAGTGCAAATGAACGAGGCGTAGTTGGCCAGCAACTGAGCAGCGCGATCGGTGGTGTCGAAGCGGGGCTGAAGAGCCTAAGCGAACCGCTCCACGCCGCGCCGGGCGTTGCGCAGAAGGTCGAGGAATTGGCCGCGCTATCGAAGGCCGCCGGCAAGTTTGTCCGCAAGTTGCTCCGACGGATCGAGCGTATCCGGGTCGCTCAGCATGCCGTCCATGTTGATTTGTATTACGGGCTTCTCGCACTGCAGTCCGAACTGGAAGGTAATAAAGCTGAAAGCGAGAGCTTTCGAGATCCTGCGAAACTGGGAGCGTCGCTGCGCAGCCAATTGGCCTGACAGATATGCAGGTCACTCCGACTGGCAAATTTCGTCGCAGTCTCAAGCGCCTGTCTGCTTCCGATGCCGAGGACACCATCGCTGCGTTGGAGCTCTTCATGAGGGCGCCGCATGCGAAGCCGCTTAATTTCGAGAAGGTGAGAAGCCGCAAAGGCTATCACACGATCCGCGCCAATTACGCGATACGCATCCTGTTGCGCGAGGTCGGTCCCCAGCAATTCGAAATCGTGGCCGTCGGCAACCACGACTACATCTACGAAAACTTCTTTTGAAGTGTCAGCCTACTTCTGCCCGATCTTGCCTTCGGTGCCGTTCAGCAGCCGCTTGATGTTTTCGCGGTGCATGAACCAGAGCAGGATGGTCAGCGCGGTGGCGAGCAGGCCGAGCGGCGCGGATTTGGTGACCCACCACAGGAAGATCGGCGTGATGGCGCTGGCGGTCAGCGCCGCGAAGGACGAGTAGCGCGATGAGAAGGCGGCGGCGAGCCAGGCGAGGCAGAAGATCAGCGCCGCCGGCCAGTACAGGCCGAGCATCACGCCGATATAGGTGGCGACGCCCTTGCCGCCCTTGAAGCCGAGCCAGACCGGGAAGAGGTGGCCGAGGAAGGCTGCAGCGGCAGCGATCATCGCGGGGATGGGGCCGCCGAGAATGCCCATGACCACCACCGGGATGGTGCCTTTCAGCGCGTCGCAGACCAGTGTCGCGGCGGCGAGGCCCTTGCGGCCGGTGCGCAGCACATTGGTGGCGCCGATATTGCCGGAGCCGATGCTGCGAATGTCCTGCGTGCCGGCCATTTTGGTGATCAGCAGGCCGAACGGAATCGAGCCGAGCAGATATCCGAAAGCGGCGGCGAGGATATAGAGCGGGTTCATGATCGGCCCTTAGACGTGCTCATAGACGGTGCGTCCGCCCACGATAGTCCGTACCACGCGGCCGGTGAAGCGCGCTTCGTCGAACGGCGTGTTCTTGCATTGCGATTTTAGATCGGCGGGATCGAGCACCCACGGCACGTCGACATCGATGACAATCACATCGGCCACGGAACCGGCGCGCAGCGTGCCGCCGGGCAGGCCGAGCAGTTCGGCCGGGCGCGTGGACATCGCGGAGATCAGCTGCGTCAGGCTGAGTTCGCCGTTGTGGAGCAGCCGCAGGCCGGCAGACAGCATGGTCTCGAGGCCGATGGCGCCGGGCTCGGCTTCGGCAAACGGCAGCCGCTTGGTCTCGACATCCTGCGGATTGTGATCGGACATGACGACGTCGATGACGCCGTCGGCGACCGCATCCACCAGCGCGCGGCGATCCTCTTCGGTGCGCAGCGGCGGCGACAGTTTGAGATAGGAGCGATAGGGCCCGATATCGTTTTCGTTCAGCGTCAGGTGATTGATCGAGGCCGACGCGGAAACGCGCAGCCCCGCATCACGGGCGCGCTTCAGGATCTCGATGGACTCGGCGCAGGTGACCGACGCCGCGTGATAGCGACCGCCGGTCAGCGCCACGAGGCGCATGTCGCGCTCCAGCATGATGGCTTCAGCGGCGGTGGGAATGCCGGTCAGGCCGAGCCGCGAGGCGCGCTCGCCTTCATTCATCACGCCTTCGCCGACCAGCGCAGGGTCTTCGGTGTAATGCACGATCAGCGCATCGAAGTCGCGCGCGTAGGTCAGCGCGCGGCGCATCACCTGCGCATTGGTGACGCTCTTGTGGCCATCGGTGAAGGCGACGGCGCCGGCGGCGCGGAGCAGGCCGAACTCGGTCATCTCACGGCCTTCGAGGCCCTTGGTCAGCGCCGCCATCGGATGGATGTTGACGATCGCCGTATCGCGCGCGCGGCGCAGCACGAAATCCACGGTGGCCGAGTTGTCGATCGCCGGCGAGGTATCCGGCTGGCAGATGATCGTCGTAATGCCGCCTGCCGCTGCCGCGTGGCTCGCCGAGGCGAAGCTCTCGCGGTGGCTGGCGCCGGGCTCGCCGACGAAAGCGCGCATGTCGATCAGGCCGGGCGCGACAACCTTGTCGGCGCAATTGATGACGTCGGTGCCTTCCGGCACGCCGGCGGTGCCGATGCCGCGTTTGGCATCGCGGATCACGCCGTCGACGATCAGCACATCGCCGACCGTGTCGAGTTTCTGCGACGGATCGATCAGCCGCGCATTGGCGAGCAGGAGAGGGCGGCGGTTGGTCAGCATGAAATCATCGCCGTTTCGACATGAGAGATCTGAAGATCGCGGTCCAGAACCAGACGAGGATCGCGAACAGCCCTGTGATCACCACGAAGATGACCGTGAAGATGATGTTTTGCGTCGTAAAGCCCTGCACATAAAGCATCACGCCGATGAAGACCGCGCCGAGCACCGCGACGAATTTCAGTTTCCGCTGCATCAGCCCGATCAGGAGCGACAGCAGCGTATCCATGGCCGTCACGCATTGGGCAGGTTGCGCGCCAGCGCTTCCAGCACCGCCATGCGCACGGCGACGCCCATTTCCACCTGTTCGCGGATCAGCGATTGAGCGCCGTCGGCCACCAGACTGTCGATCTCGACACCGCGATTCATCGGGCCCGGATGCATCACCAGGGCATCGGGCTTGGCGTAGGACAGTTTCTTCTGGTCGAGGCCGAAATACTGGAAATACTCGCCCGATGACGGCACGAAGGAGCCGTTCATGCGCTCGCGCTGCAGGCGCAGCATCATCACGATGTCAGCGCCGTTAAGGCCCTCGCGCATGTCGCGCGCGACCTCGACGCCCATGCGCTCGATGCCCGGCGGCAGCAGCGTGGAGGGGCCGACCACGCGGACGCGCGCGCCCATGGTGTTCAGCAGGATGATGTTGGAGCGCGCCACGCGCGAATGCAGCACGTCGCCGCAGATCGCAATCACGAGGCCTTCGAGCCGGCCCTTGTTGCGGCGGATGGTCAGCGCATCGAGCAGCGCCTGGGTCGGATGCTCATGGGCGCCGTCGCCGGCATTGATCACGGAGCCATCGACTTTTCGCGCCAGCAGCTCGACTGCGCCGGACGCGTGATGGCGCATCACCAGAATGTCCGGATGCATCGCATTCAGCGTCATCGCGGTGTCGATCAGCGTCTCGCCCTTCTTGATGGAGGACGAGGCGACCGACATGTTCATGACGTCGGCGCCGAGGCGTTTGCCGGCGAGTTCGAACGAGGATTGCGTGCGGGTGGAGTTCTCGAAGAACAGATTGACCTGGGTGCGGCCGCGCAGCGAGGTGCGCTTTTTGTCGACTTGCCGGTTCAATTCGACATATTCCTCGGACAGGTCGAGGAGGCCGGTGATCTCGGCGGCGGTCAGGCCTTCGATCCCCAGCAGATGCCGGTGCGCGAAGACGAAACTGGATTTGGGGGCGCTGGTCATTAAAGCCAAATCCTATAGGGCTCGTTGCCGCAGGGGGCAAGCATCGATCGCCCGGTTCCGGGTTATCCCCCGGGATGTGGGGGAGGCGGTAGAATTGCAATATTTCCAGGGCGTAGCCCGGATGGAGCGCAGCGC
>JAEXHR010000240.1 GCA_023449855.1 Pseudomonadota bacterium
ACGTCGGCGTGCATCAGGACGGCCTGGTGCACATCTCGGCCATGTCCAAGACCTTCATCAAGGACCCGCGCGAGGTGGTGAAACCCGGCGATATCGTCAAGGTGAAGGTGCTGGAGGTCGAGGTCGACCGCAAGCGCATCGCGCTGTCGCTGCGCATGGACGATCCGGTCGGCGCCAAGGCCGATCGTCCGAAAGCCGATCGCGGTCCGCGCTTCAGCGAGCGCAATATGACCTCGCGTGCGCCGGGCAAGCCGGACTCGGGCGGCGGTGCATTTGCGGAAGCGATGCGCAGGGCCGCGGAGAAGGGCAACAACAAGGGGCGGTGACGCGCGAGCGCGTAGGATGGGTTGAGCGAAGCGATACCCATCACCCCTTGCGCAGGTGGTGATGGGTATCACTCCGGCGCTTCGCGCCTGCGCTCAACCCATCCTACCTATCGAGCTCCACCGCCAGCGCCAGCAGATCCTCGTCGCAATCCCGCGCGCCCATGATCGACAGGCCGATTGGACAATCGTCGAGCTTCGCCACCGGCATCGACAGTTGCGGCGTGCCGGCGTGGCCGGCGACGCAGAGCAATTCGATGGCCCGAGCGCGAAAAACGTCGAGCAGCGCATCGGGCGTGGCGCGCAGCGGCGCGATCCCGGGCACCGTCGGCAGAACCAGAACGGCGGCGTCCGCGAGCATGGCGTTCATCTTGTCGACGATCGACTTGCGAACGGGCCTGGCGGCGGCGATCTCGGCGGGGTCCATCACCGCCGCCGCGGCAAAGCGCTCTTTCACACCGGGCCCGAATGTCGGCTTCACCGCCGAAATCCATTCGCCCTGCACGGCCCAGGCCTCTTCCGACTGCAGCACGCGAAACGCATTCCGCCACGCGTCGCGTTCGCCGCCGATCACATCGACCTCTTCGCTCGCGCCGACGAGCGAGATCAGGCGGTCCACCGACGGCTGCAGCGCATCGCGCACTTTCCCATCCACCATGGCGAACAGGTCGCGCGCGATCAGCAGCTTCTTTGGCGCGCGCGGCGTGCGGACGCCATCGAGCAGTACGTTGCCGACCCGCACCATCAAGTCCGGCGATCGCGCGAACCAGCCGAGTACGTCATAGCTCGGCGCCAGCGGCACGGCATTGGCAAGTGGAATGCGGCCGTGGGTGGTGCGGATGCCATAGATGCCGCAATAGCTCGCGGGCAAACGCACGGAGCCGCCGGTATCCGAACCGATCGCGAAATCAACGAGGCCACCCGCAGTCGCCGCCGCCGAACCGCTCGACGAACCACCGGGAATGCGGCCGGGCGCCGCCGGATTCACCGGCGTGCCATAATGCGCGTTCTCGCCATTGAGGCTCCAGGCGAGTTCGTCCGTATGCGTCTTGCCGACGAGCTTGGCGCCGGCCCCGAGCAGGCGATCGGCCGCGGGCGTGGACTTCGTCGGCACCGGATGCGTCGCCAGCCATTGCGGATTGCCGGCGGCGGTCGGCACGCCGGCAAGATCGAACACATCCTTCAGCGCAAAAGTCAGCCCCGACAACGAACCCGCGCCCGTCGGCTGCACCTCGATGCGACCATGGTCCACAAAGGCCCCAAGCGTATCGTCGATCGGCATCGCATTCTCCTTGCAGCTTGAATCACACCGGCTTCAGCAGGCTCGCCGCCGGCCTGATGAATGTGCGCATCCCGTTCTTGAAGCCGAATATCGGCTGAGCAATCTCGCATACCGCCTGCGTCTTGGTCTCGCAATCCAGCACCACGAAATCGGCGGGAAGGCCGACGGCGATGCCGTAATCCTTCGCATTGAGCAGTTTTGCCGAGGCGGTCGTCACCAGATCGAGACAATCGGCGAGATCTTCGTCGCGGCCGATCTGCGCCACATTGGCGTAAAGATTGACCATGCGGATCAGCGACACGTCACCGAAGGGCGTGAAGGGATTGAGCACATTGTTGGTGGAGACATTCGCATTGACACCGAGCGCGCGCAGCTTGTGTGCCTGGGTCACACCACGCGGGATGTTGTGGTCTTTGTCCCGTCCGGTGAGGAACAGATCGGTGGCCGGCAACACGGTGACGGCGACACCGGCATTGGCAAGACGCTGTGCCGCAGCTTCGAAATCCGCTGATGGCATGGCCGAAAGTTTGGTGGCATGGCCGATGGCGACACGCCCGCCCCAGCCGGCCGCCTCCGTCTGGCGACAGACTTCCGCGAAATCGGCGCGCGAGGGATCGAGATCGAAGTCGAGATGGAAATCGATATCGACATCGAACTCCCGCGCCATCGCAAAGATTTTTGCGATCTGGCCGTGGGAGTCCTTGTCCATATAGGGCACCCCGCCGATCACATCCGCGCCGTCGCGCATGGCAGCGAGCATGACTTCTTCGCAGCCTGGATCGTCAAGCAGCCCTTCCTGCGGAAATACGCAGAGTTGCAGGTCGATCGCCCAGGCATAATCCTTCTTGAGCTGCTTCAGCGCCCGAAAGCTGGTGAGGCCGACGCGCGGATCGACTTCCACATGCGTACGCATCCGGTTCGTGCCGTGGGTGATCGCCTTCTCCAGCGTCCGCGCGGCGCGCCGATAGACGTCCTCTTCCGTGAAGTCGCGCTTGGCCTTGGCGACTTCGGCCACCGCCTCATCGAGCGTGCCACGCTCGCAATTGCAGCGGCCGAGCAGGCAGGATTTGTCGAGATGCAGATGCGTCTCCACGAAGCCGGGCACTAAAAGCCGGCCCTGCAGATTCTGATCCGGCGCATCGCCCTTCGGCAGCCCGACCTCGATGGCGGCGAAGCGGCCATCCCTGATGCCGATATCGAACGAACCGCCGGGCCGGTCCGCGATACGGGCATTGCGTAGAACGAGGTCGAACGTCATGGGGGCTCCTGAAGGCATCACGCAACCGGCCGTTCTTACAGCCAGACCAGTCAAACCAAAAGCAAGACATACGCCAATGCGCATGCGATCAAAAATTAACTTAATCCATTGAAATAAAAGGGAATATGTCCAAGCGCGCGGCTGTCATCCGCCCAATATTGAGGCTCCCCGGTCAAAAAGTGCATACAATTTATGACGTCTCATGAATGCAATTCGACGTCCGGCCTGTTAGGATGGACCACCATCTGCAGGAGACAACCGATGTCGCACCCATCCGCCCACGCGCCCCTCGCTAACGACCCGGCCGATGCCGCCGCTTTGGTCGAGCGTTTTCTGGTCGCATCGATGATCCCCGATCCCGAGACCGCCGGGACCTTCATGTCTGCGGATGTGGACATCACCTTCACCGGCGGGCGCAAGTTCAAGCATCCGCGCGACGCCACCGCGTTCAACGCCATGCGCTACAAATGGGTGAAGAAGAAGATGGAGCGCACCGACGTGGCGCCCGGAGAGGCAGAGACGGTCGTCTACAACACCGGCACGCTCTACGGCGAATGGCATGACGGCACCAAATTCGAAGGCAATCGCTATGTGGATCGCTTCGTGGTGCGCGATGGCAAGATCGTGAAGATGGATGTCTGGAACGACAGCGCGGAGCGCATTCTCGTCCGCATGGATATCGAGGCCTGAGGCGTAGCCCGGGTGGAGCGCAGCGTCACCCGGGAACCATAAGTTTTGTCGAAACGCCGGTCCCCGGATTGCGCTGCGCTCCATCCGGGCTACCAGCTACGACGCGCTACTTCTCCGTCTTGAGCAGCGCCATATTGGCGGCAACTTCCTTCACCACGAGATCGTCGATCGCCTTCGGCTCCATCGGCATCGGCACGACACCCATTTTCTTCAGCGCCGTTTGCATCTCCGGTTTGGCCAGCAATTTGGTGCTGACATCGTAGAGCTTGTTAACGATCTCGCGCGGCGTCTTCGACGGCACGAATACACCGACCCAGGTATTGCTTACGCCGTCCTTGAGACCGGCGTCGACCATCGAAGGTACATCCGGCAGATCGGCGCTACGCTCTGCAGTCGAGACCACCAGCGCCCGTACCTGTCCTTCGCGGATAAGCGGCAACGCCGTGGCAGCCGGACAGAAATAGAAATCGATGCGGCCGCCGAGAATGTCGGTGATGACTTCGGGCCCACCCCGATAAGGAACATGCGTCGCCTCGAAACCGCCGGCGCGGCGGAATTTCTCCGAGCTGATATGCACGGCACTGCCGACGCCCACCGAGCCGAAATTGATCGACGAGCCCTTGGCACGCGCATCCTTCAGGAAATCATCCACGGTCTTCCAGGGCCGGTCCTTCGGAATGATCATGATGTTCGGAACCGAGCCGATCATGACCACGCCGGACAGATCTTTCGACGTGTCATAGGGCAGGTTTGCATTGATCGCCGGGGTGATAGTGAGTGCCGACGAATGCGCTATGATCGTGTAACCATCGGGATCCGACTTGACGAGCGCGGCCGTACCCACCGCTCCACCACCGCCGACGCGGTTTTCGACCACGATGGTCTGGCCGAGTTCAGGCCCCAGCCGCTCAAAGAACGTGCGCGGCATGACGTCAGTGGCACTGCCCGGACCAAAGGGAATGATGGCCTTGATCAACCGCGTTGGCCAGTTGGTCTCTGCCTGCGCCGCCGTGCACAACAGCACGCCAGCAACAACACACGACCATCGTAGAAACTTGTTCATTACGATCTCCTGCCGCGCCATTCGACGGAATGGTCGCCTTCGCAGGAAATAAAAGCAAGAACCGGACCGGACGATTTCGATCAGGAGCCGTAGCCCGCACGAGCGCAGTAATATGCGGGAGGAGAGTTTCAGTTGGCAGACCGGCCCCGCATGTCGCTGCGCTCAAGCGGGCTACGATTGACGACTAAAATGACGCTCCAGCCCGGCGCTTCTTTTCCGTGGCCTGCTCCGATTCCGCCGGCACGGGGCCGATGCGCAATGCCGTGATCCGGTTGCGCTCGCGGCGCAACACGCGGAAACGGAAATTGTAGAACGTGAAACTCTGGCCGCGTTCGGGGATCGAGCGCGCCTCGTGGATCACAAGGCCAGCGACCGTGACCGCCTCATCATCGGGCAGATGCCAATCCATCACGCGGTTGAGGTCACGGATCGGCACCGAGCCATCCACCACGACCGAACCATCGGCCTGCGCGCGCACACCGGCAACGACATCGTCATGCTCGTCAGAGATATCGCCGACGATTTCCTCGAGGATATCCTCCAGCGTCACCATGCCTTCCACTTCGCCATATTCATCGACGACGAGAGCAAAATGCGTCTTGCGGCGGCGGAACGCCTTGAGCTGATCGGACAGCGGTCGCATCTCCGGCACGAACCATGGCGGCAAGGCGATGCTGGCAACGTCGATCTTCGACGTATCGCCATCGGCGGCGCGGATGGCCCGGAGCAGATCCTTCGCATGCAGCACACCGACAATGTTCTCGGGTTTCTCGCGCCACAGGGGAATGCGGGTGTATTCGGTGGACAGCACCTCGCGCACCAGTTCTTCCGATGGAAGGTCGGCATTCAGCGTGGTCATTGCCGTGCGATGGACCATCACGTCGGAGACAGCGAGATCGCCGAAGCGAAAAACGTTCTGGATATATTCGGCCTCGCCGCTCTCGATCCCGCCATGTTCGGCGGACTGGCCGACAAGACCCTCGATCTCGACGCCGGTCAGAATCTCATGCGGCGACGCTTCCTGCACGCCGATCATCGCCAGCACGCCGCGCGAGGCTGCATTCAGAAGCCAGTTCAGCGGATAGAACAGCACATAGGATGCGAACAGCGGATAGGCGATCCATTGCGACACCGGCTCGGGCTGCCGAATGGCCAAAGTCTTCGGCACCTGCTCGCCGATCACGATATGCAGCGACGAGAAGACCAGGAAGCCGGTGAGGAACGAAGTGAAGTGCAGCGCCGATTCCGACATGCCGAGCGGATCGAGCAGCGGCTTCAGCAGCGCCGCCACGGTCGGCTCGCCGACCCAACCGAGGCCAAGCGAGGCCATGGTGATGCCGAGCTGACAGCAGGCGAGATAGGGTTCGATGTCGCCCATCATCCGCTGCAACAGGTGAGCGCCGAAACTGTTGCGTTCGGCCATCGCCTTGACGCGAAAACCGCGGCTCTTCACCAGCGCGAATTCCGCCGCCACATAGAAGGCATTGGCCGCAAGCAGGAAGACGGCGAGCAGGATATTGACGGTGATCGAACTCATGCGTGTCTCGTAGTTCCTCCGTCATTGCGAGGAGCGTAAGCGACGAAGCAATCCAGTTCTTCCTCCACGCGGCTTTCTGGATTGCTTCGCTACGCTCGCAATGACGGCGTTTTTTTTTTTTTCAGCCAGTCAGCTTCTTATGCAAGAACTCACGCACCGTAGCAGGATCAACATCATTGGCGATGACAGCCTGACCGATGGCCTGCAGCAGGATGAAAGTGAGCTTGCCGCGCTTCACCTTCTTGTCCTGCGCCATCAGCGCCATCAGCCGATCCGCATCGGCAAGGCCTTCCTGCGTAAATCCCGCAATGTCCTGCAGGCGCGTCGGCAATCCGACATCCGCGAGATGGCGTTCCACGCGCACGGCGTCATCCGGCGCGATCATGCCAAGCTGCGCCGAGAATTCGGCGGCCAGCACCATGCCGATGGACACGCCCTCGCCGTGATAGAGCCGATCGGAGAATCCGGTGACGGCCTCCAGCGCGTGGCCGAATGTGTGACCGAGATTGAGCAGCGCGCGTTCGCCATTCTCGCGTTCGTCGCGCGACACCACGCCGGCCTTGGCGCGACACGAAGTGGCGATGGCATGTTCGCGCGCCGAGCCGCCGCGCATGATGTCGGCGTGATTGGTTTCGAGCCAGGTGAAGAAGGCGGTATCGCCGAGCACGCCGTATTTGGCGACTTCCGCATATCCGGCGCGAAACTGGCGCGGCGACAGCGTGTCGAGCACGGCTGTATCGGCCACCACCAGCACCGGCTGATGGAAGGCGCCGATCAGGTTCTTGCCTTGCGGTGAATTGATGCCGGTCTTGCCGCCGACCGAGGAGTCGACCTGCGCCAGCAGCGAGGTCGGCACCTGCACGAAATCGACACCGCGGCGCAGGATCGACGCCGCGAAACCGGCGAGATCGCCGACCACACCGCCGCCGAGCGCAATGACGAGATCGTTGCGCTCGATCTTCGCTGCGACCAGCGCTTCGGAGACGGTTTCGAGCCCGGCATAGCTCTTCGAGCCCTCGCCTTCCTCGACGGCAATATGCGAGGTCGGGATGTCGGCTGCGGCCAGCGAATCTTCCGTCGCCTTGAGCCAATGTTTGGCGACCGTCTTGTCGGTCACGATCGCCGTGCGCACGCCGGGCCGCAGCGCCGCGATGCGCGCGCCGAGCGAGGGCAGCACATTGCGTCCGATCACGATGTCATAGGCGCGATCACCGAGCCCTACATTGACGGTGATCGGGTCGGAATTCTTGGGCTGTGCGGTCATAAACTCGGGCTCAGGGGATCGCCGGACGAGGCCGGCAGGGCAGACGCCGGATGCGGGCGGAACAGGTGTTCATGCAGCGCCACGATCGCCTCATCGACGATCTTCTCATGCGGGACATCGCGGGAATCGATGGTGATGTCGGTCTGTTCGTAGAACGGATGCCGCGCCTCGATCAGCCGCGCGATGGTACCGGCGGGATCCGGCGTCTTCAGCAGCGGGCGATTCTCGCGCTTCTTGACCCGGCGCAGGATCACATCGGCATCGGCCTTCAGCCACAGCGAGATCGCCTTGTCGTGGATGCGCTGACGGGTCTCGTCCCGCATGAACGCCCCGCCCCCGGTGGCCAGCAGAATCGGCCCCCCCTCGAGCAGCCGGGCGATCACCCGCGCCTCGCCGTCGCGGAAATGCGGTTCGCCGTGGACCTCGAAGATGTCGGGGATCGACATGCCGGCCGCGGCCTCGATCTCGTTATCGGCATCGACAAAGGGCAACCGCAGCCGCATTGCCATGCGGCGGCCAATGGTGGATTTTCCCGCCCCCATCATGCCCACCAGCACGACGGCGCGCCGTCCCAGCGCCGCGACAATCGCGGCCTCCTGGGAGGTGTCGGCCAGAGCTGGCAAGGCGGTCTCGGACATCAGAAAAACGCTCGTAAAATCAGTGGGCGACAATGCATCGCAGCGGTTTGCCCCATTCCCGTCACCTATACTACCCCCGAAGGCAGCGTTGCCAGCACCTCGTGCAATCTGTATCCGAACGTGGTGACCGCCGCTGGCGGTCCGAATCGCCCCATCCACAGAGTTCCCGACCTATGCCCAGCCTGTTCCGCTTCCTGACGGTCGTCGGTATTATCGGCGGGCTGATTTATGGCGCGATCTTCGCACTGGCGAATTTCGTCAACCCGAAGCCCCGCGAGATGACCGTTACCGTCCAGCCGGACAAATTTCTCAAGAAATAGGCGCTAGGGTTCTAGGCATGCATGTCGTGTCCCCTCTCCCGCTTTTGCGGGGAGGGTCAGGGTGGGGGTCTCTCCGCAGGCTCCGGCGCGTGTGCGGCCCCCACCCCGGCCCTCCCC
>JAEXHR010000280.1 GCA_023449855.1 Pseudomonadota bacterium
GCGGATTACGGCTTCGCCTCATCCGCCCTACGCTTCACATCAGAACGTGATCGTCGTGCGAACGCCGAACACCGCGGCGTCCTTGATGCGCTGGGTCTGCGTCGGGTCGTTCGGATTGACCGCACCACCGCCTGGATGGATCACATATTGAAACACCGGCTGCACCGCGACACCCGGCGCAGCGATGGCGACATAGGTCGCCTCGAACACCGCCTCGAAATCGCGGATCGGCGTTTGAATGCCCGTAAAGCGCTGGATATCACGATCGAGCCCGCGCACGCCGTCGGAGATGCGTGCATAGGTCATGGCGATGCCGAAGCGATCGTCCGGTCGCTCGGCTGAGAAGCCCGAGACCTGGATGCCTCCATCAATATAGAAGCTGACCAGATTGCGATCCGACGGACTGACGGAAGCGCGCGTGAAGAAGCCCACGCCCTTGCCCGGATCGAGTGCGCTGACCGCGAGTCGCTGCTCATAGACGGCGAACACGCCGCGATTGGTCCGGCGCATCGCCGGCTCGCCGGTGCCGAGTGGATCGGCTTGCGAGAGCCCCTGCGCCGTCCAGCGCTCGTCGTCGAATTCATCGAAATGAAACCAGCCGCCGGCTGCGATCGATCCCGGCAGACCTGACGCACCGAGTTTGTAGCTGTATTTCAGCTGCCCGATCACCCATGGCGGATCGTTGACACGGAATGCGAGACCATTGGCATTGGTGACCTGCGGATCGTCCGGCCCCGGCGCGCCGGCGCTGCCGTTGAACACCGCGAGATAGGCCGTGAATGCGTCCGACAGTTGCGCCTTGACGCGCACACCCGGCACGGCCAGCGGCGGCGATGGCCCGCCGGCAGGCAGGATCACCCCGGTGATGCCGGGCCAGCCGAGCGCGGAGTTGACGAAGATGTCGTCATACTTACTGTCGATGAACTCGGTGTCCGACGGCTGCTGGCCGACCTTCACCTGCAGCCTGCCATCGAACAGCGACTGTTCGATCCAAAATTCATAGAGCCGCGTCGATGGCAGCGCCTCGATGCCGCTGACCAGCATGAGATTGCCGATATAGTCGCGCGACAAGCCGGGCCCGTGAATCTGGAACGCATTGGCGTGGAAGGTTGCGCCGCGCCAGCCCACTGCTTTTTCCAGATCGACATCGATGCCGACATCGAGGCGACCTTCAAAGACTGCGCCGCGCCGGACGCCACCGGAGGCATTGCCGAGCACCTCGCCGATATAAGTCGCCGAAAACGCCACGCCCCATTGATCGAGCCGCTCGTTGAGCGCCTTCAATCCGCCGTCCCGCCAGTCGCCGCCATGCGCCGACGACGGCGGCATCAATGCGAAGACGGCAAGGGCCATAAGCGCCAGCGTCGCGCGAGCCGCCCAGCAACGGATCACACTCACCATGACGCTTACCTGATGATCCCGATGCGCTTCATCACGAAATAAGCGAGCGCCGACGACAGCAGGATCAACAGCAGCGCCCAGAGAAAGCCGGTCTCGGTATCGACGAAAGGCAGGCCCTTGACGTTCATGCCGAACAGGCCGGTCATCAATGTCGGCGGCAGCAGCAATGCGGTGAGCACAGAGAGAACGCGCAGGCTCTCATTGCCGGTCTCGGCGATCTGCAGATGCAGCTCTTCCTGCAGCAGGCGACTGCGCTCGCGCAGTTCGACAATGATCCGGTCGAGCCCGTCGAGCCGCTGTGCCAGTTTGCCGGCGCGCAATTGCAAGGCCGGCTTGAGATCCGCCGGCCCTTTTTGCTCGAAGCGCTGGAACACGAGGCGCAAACCGCCGAGCTGGCGATGCAGGCGCACGCAGGTCCGGCGCAGCGGTCCGAGCTTCTGCAGCATGTGGCGCGACTCGCCGGACACCACCTGCTCTTCGATCTCGTCGAGAGCCAGCGAGATCTTGTCGATCAGGCCGTCCATGGTGTCCGCGACGTTCTCGATAATGGTCTCGAACAGCCCGGCCATGCTGTCGACCCGCATGCCCGCTTCGAGAGACCGGCGCGTCGCATCCACGGCGCAGAGCGCGTGATGGCGACCGCTGATCAGGAGATGCTCCGTCATGGCGAAGCGCAGATAGCCGGTGTCGTCATCGGCATCGTCGATGTCGCGCAGCAGATCCGATATCACGCCATAGACGCAGTCATCTGCTGTATGCAGTTGCTGATAGCTGTCCTTGGACAGCAGCAGCGTGCGCGCCTGTTCCGGCGCCCGCAGCGGCGCCTGCGCCAGCCACTGCAAGGCGCGCGTATCGGCAAGATTGAAGTGCAGCCACACCAGGCCATCATGGGTCACATCCATAGCCTGGTCGATCGGCAGCGCCTCCGGCCGGCCATCGGCATGAATGCGGAAAGCCCATACCAGACCTGGAATGAGATTTTCGGACGGCAGCACGGAGCCGCCCAAGGCGGCGCCCATCGGATGTTCAATCTGCATCGCGCATCGACCGTTGCTGAAACAGGGCGCCGGATCGGCGCCCCTCGATTGTTGCTCTTGCGTGACGCTGGCCTGCGTCCGCTCGTCGCGCCCAACTAATGACATCCCTGTTACAGGGATGTGTCAGCCCGCGTCATTCCGCGGCTTCGGCCAATGCGTCGTCCTGCGCGTTATAGTCATGCACGACGCGGCCATAGGGCAGCGTGAGGTCGGCGATGTAATGATGCGCGCCAATCATCTTGCGCACTGGAAAATCCGCCACCGGCGCATTCACATGCGGCACCAGATGCAGACGCCCCGGACCGAACCACGAGCCTTTGACGGTAATGTCGGTGAGATTGATGGCGACGAGCTGGCAGACCTCCGCACGCCCATCGACGCCCGGGATCAGCTTGAGATTGATCTGCGTCTTGGCGAGGATCGCGTGGGTCGCCTCGCCGTTACCGGCCATGGCGCCGTGCTTGTAGGCCATGGTGCCCATGGCGACCTGCTGTCCGGCATATTCCAGCGTGCCGGTCAGCGTGTCCTTGACGATCTCGAGTTTCGGATGGGCATATTTTTTCGGAAAGCCCCAGATCTCGCGGCCGGCGGCGATCGGCGGATCGTCGTCGAGGTACATCTGCGAAACGAAATTGACATCTTCGCCCTTGAAACGCGCCGGGATCACCAGGCCCGATTCCGTGTAGCTGCCGAAACCGGAGGAATCCGGCATCTTTATCCATTCGTAATGCACGACCGGCCGCTCCAGCGGCTCCAGCGGTTCGGGCAGGCCCATCCGGATCAGTTCGGGATCGGTCTCATAGGTGATGACCAGGAATTCGCGATTGATGAACCGATACGGTCCGGCCGGATAGCTCGGACCGGCCATCGGCATCGACGGCAAACCGAGGATGTCTTCCTTGCGCATCGGGAAACTCCTTCGATGAAATGATCTGGCTTCGAAACGGTCGTGACGTGAAGTGGCCCGCGATCAGTGAGCTGTCCAGCCGCCATCCACCGGCAGCGTGATGCCGGTGATCGACTGGGCAGCATCGGTGAAAAGGAAATTCACCGTCGCAGCGAGTTCTTCGGTGGTAACAAAACGCTTGGTCGGCTGTGCAGCGAGCAGGACGTCGGAGACCACTTGCTGCTCGGTGATGCCGCGTGCCTTTGCCTGCTCCGGGATTTGCTTCTCAACCAGCGGCGTCATCACATAGCCGGGGCACACTGCGTTGACGGTGACACCGTATTCGGCGAGTTCGAGCGCCGCCGTCTTGGTGAGGCCGGCAATGCCGTGCTTGGCGGCGACATAGGCCGACTTGAAGGGTGATGCCACCAGCGCGTGGGCCGAGGCGATATTGACGATGCGGCCCCACTTCTGCGCCTTCATGTGCGGAATGGCGAGGCGCGTGGTGTGGAAGGCGCTCGACAGGTTGATAGCGATGATCGCATTCCATTTCTCGATCGGGAATTCCTCGATCGGCGCGACGAACTGGATGCCCGCATTGTTGACCAGAATATCGACGCCACCGAACTCTTCCGCAGCCGTCGACATCATGCCGGCGATGGATGCGCTATCGGCCATGTTGGCGCCGTTATAGACGACCTTCACATTGTGCTGGCCCGCGAGTTCGGCGCGGATATGTTCGATCTCGCCGGCATCGCCGAAACCGTTGAGCATTACATTGGCGCCCTGCGCTGCAAGACCGCGCGCAATGCCGAGGCCGATGCCGCTGGTGGAGCCGGTGACGATGGCGGATTTTCCGGACAGCATGAGCGATGACTTTCAGTGAGAATGCGTTAATCAAAATCGACAGGACGCATTGCTATCCGTCACCCTTGACGACGGTGTGAGGAATTTTCTTCATCCCTGTGACGCTGTAGCGCAACGCGCATTCATAAAACCTGCAAGGTGTCATGACGGCGTCACTGCTCATCTGAAATCTGCGCGCGCCAAAGTATTTCAGGAGCAAATGATATGGACGCACGCACACCCGAAGCAGAGATCGCATCGCAGGCACATTGGCGACCGGATCGGTGCGATCGTGTCGCGCTGGTCCTGCAAGGCGGCGGCGCGCTTGGCGCCTATCAGGCCGGCGTTTATCAGGCGCTGCATGAAGCGGGGCTCGAGCCCGACTGGGTGTGCGGCGTCTCCATCGGCGGGATCAATTCGGCCATCATCGCCGGCAATCCGCCGGAGCAGCGGCTCGAGAAACTGCGGACATTCTGGGATCGCATCACGGCGCGAAAGGTGTGGCACTACACACCCGACGGCGACATTTTTCGCAAGGCACGCAACATCGCGAGTTCGTGGATGACGACGACGCTGGGACAACCCGGCTTCTTCGCCCCGCATGAGGTCAATCCGTGGTTCTCACCTGCCGGTGCGCAAACCGCAACCAGCTATTACGACACGACGCCGCTGCGCGAGACGCTGCTGGAACTGGTCGACTTCGATCTGATCAACTCCCGCAAGATTCACTTTGCCGTCGGCGCGGTGAATGTGCTGACCGGCAATTTCCTCTATTTCGACAACAAGAAGGAAGTGATCGGGCCTGAACATGTGATGGCGTCAGGCGCGCTACCACCGGCATTGCCCATGGTGAAGATCGGCACCGATCATTTCTGGGACGGCGGCATCGTCTCCAACACGCCGCTGCAGCACCTGCTCGACCAGGAGGACAGGATGAACTCACTGGTGTTCCAGGTCGACCTGTTCTCCTCACGCGGTATGCTTCCGCGCGACATTCAGGAGGTGATGGCCCGCCACAAAGACATCATGTATTCGTCGCGCACGCGCTACAATACCGACGTCTATCGCAAGATGAACAATCTCAAGACGGACTTCTACCAGGCGCTGCTGAAGATTCCGGAGGATCAACTCACCGACCACGAGCGCGAGCTGCGCGAGAAATTCGGCAACCTGCCGGAGATCACCATCCTGCAGATGATCTATCAGCAGAAGGCCTATGAGGGCGCGTCGAAGGATCACGAATTCTCGGCGACCTCGATGCGCGAACACTGGCAGAGCGGCCTCGAGGACACCCGCCGGACATTGAAGCGCCGCGACTGGCTGGCGCTGCCCGACCACGGCATCGTCGTGCACGACGTGCATCGCGATCACGGGTGACGTCCGTGGTCCGTAGTGCGGATAAGCGAAGCGTAATCCGCCGTTCTTCGCCACGTGCATTCGGCCGGCGGATTACGGCTTCGCCTAATCCGCCCTACAAAAGCAAAAGGCCGCCACGCAGCCACGTGGCGGCCTTTCTTGTTCGATCTCACTCAGAAGATGCTGGCGAAGATGAAGTACAGCGCCGCCGACAGCGCGATCGCGCAGGGCAGCGTCAGCACCCAGGCCATCAACAGATTGCGGATGGTCGCCATCTGCAGCCCCGAACCATTCGCGGCCATGGTGCCGGCGACGCCCGACGACAGCACGTGGGTGGTCGAGACCGGCAGGCCGAAAATATCCGCCGCGCCGATGGTGCCGGCGGCAACGAGTTCGGCCGAGGCGCCCTGCGCGTAGGTCAGGTGCGTCTTGCCGATCTTCTCGCCGACGGTGACGACGATGCGCTTCCACCCCACCATGGTGCCGAGACCGAGCGCGATGGCAACGGCGATCTTCACCCAGTCCGGAATGAACTTGGTGGCCGCATCCAGCGATCCCTTATAGGCATTGAGAGTCGCGACCTCCTCCTTGTTGAGATCGTTCTCCTTGTCCTTCATCAGGAAGCGGATCGCTTCGGATGCGAGATACATGTCGTTACGGGTGTTGCCGACCTTCTCCGCCGGCACCTTGTCGAGCGTACCATAGGTGCGGACCTGGTCGCCGACATCCTTCACCAGCACGGACAGCGCCGGATAGGTGCCTTCGCTGATCTTGCGAGCCGCGACGTACTGGGTCACGGCCGGACGCGGATCGCCGATGATGCTGTGGCCGGCGCCCTTGGCAGCGATCACATTCGATGCCGCGATCGAGGTCTTCTGGAACTGCTCGATACGCGACTCCGGCAATGCGCGGTTCAGTGCATAGGCGGTCGGCACGGTGCCGATCAGCACCAGCATGATCAGGCCCATGCCCTTCTGGCCATCATTCGAGCCATGGGCGAAGGAGACGCCGGTGCAGGTGGCAATCAGGATGCCGCGAATCCACAGCGGCGGCGGCTTGTTGCCATCCGGCGCTTCATACAAAGCGGGATTGCGCACCAGGAATTTGAGCACCAGGAGCAGGATCGCCGCGCAGGCGAAACCGAACAGCGGCGACAGCAGCAGCGCGTAGCCGATCTCGGTCGCCTTGGTCCAGTCGACGCCCGAGGTGCCGTCACGGCCGCGCATCAGCGCATTGGCGATGCCGACGCCGATGATCGAACCGATCAGCGTGTGCGAGGACGACGCCGGCAGGCCGAGCCACCAGGTACCGAGATTCCAGATGATCGCCGCAATCAAGAGCGCGAACACCATGGCGAAGCCGGCGGATGAGCCGACCTGCAGGATCAGCTCCACCGGCAGCAGCGAGACGATGCCGAAGGCCACCGCGCCCGACGAGAACAGCACGCCGAGGAAATTGAAGAAGCCCGACCACATCACGGCGATCTCGGGCTTCAGCGAATGGGTGTAGATCACCGTCGCCACCGCATTGGCCGTGTCGTGAAAGCCGTTCACGAATTCAAAGCCGAGCGCGATCATCAGCGCGACGAACAGCAGGAAGTAAGGCAGATAGCTGGTGACGCGCGCGCCGGTCGCCGAGACGTCCGCATAGATGCTGTAGGCGACGAACAACACGCCTCCGGCCAGCACCGCGAAGAACAGGATCATGGTGAGCGGGTTGAAGCCCTTGTCGAGATTGGGCCGAGATGCCGGCTCGATCGGCCCGGCTCCTGAAATATGTTGGTTAAGAGAAAAATCGGTCATGCAACGCCCCTGCGGTTAACAGGCGTTAAGTTCTGCATCCTATGTGCGAAGGACGGATGACGCCCGCGACAATATGTCATGTCGCGACGCAACCGCGCATCAGATTGGTAATTTGGTAGTGATCAGATCGCCGCCGCGACCTTCTCCAGCCCGATGATGCGGGCGAGTGCGCGCACTTCGCGCTTCTGGTCTTCGCGCAACTGGAACAGCAGCGGCATGGCAGCCGATTTCAACTGCTGCACTTCGGCGCTTTCGGGATCGATGGGCGGCGCATTGCCCGCAGCCGGCTTGCTCGCATGCATCTTCCTGGCGATCGCGCGCAGAGCGAGTTCGATATCCGGCCAGTAGGCCTCCTGCGACGGCGTCAGATTGAGCCGCCCCTTGATCGCCGAAATCTGGGCATCGCTGAGTAGCGTATAGTTCTTGTGATCGCTGTTCTTCGCAGCCGCCTTCGGCCGCGCAGCCGGTTGCGGCACCACCACGGGCGGCAATACTGTCGAAGTCTGCGGCAGCTCGACCGCCCCCTCATTGGCAAAGGCCTGGCGCAACTGGTCCGCAGGCGGATTGCTTGCGGCAGGCCCTAGCGAAGCCATCAATGCGGCAGGCGGCAGCCTGTCCTTCTTGTTCTCGCGATTGGCGACGGGTCCGCGCGACACCGGGATCGCGCTTTGCGTAACGATCGACGATTCCGACGACGACAGCATCGGCACGCTGTCGCGGCCGAGAATGCTGGCCACCGCGACGCCGGTCAGCAACAGGCAGCCCAGGACCAGAAAGGTCAGCGTGCGCGTCAAGCCAGTCTCCGTTTGCGATGGTCCCCGCGGGATGTCCGAGGACGTCCCTCAGACCATCCTCCTCACAAATGGAGATTAATTATGGCCTAACCATACCGCTCGAAAGCGGCCGCGATCGCCGCCTCAGGCCGCGTGCGACAGGATGCTGTATTTATCGATCAGGAAATAGGCATCCTGAATGTCCGAGACGATCTCGGAGGCTTCCCACAGCGCGTCCGGCTCCACATGCTGCATTCTGATGGTCCAGTTGGCGCCTTGGCCGAGGCGCGGCATCGAGATCACGTCAAACTGGATATCGCGGCAGAGGAAGTTGCGGCCGAAGGCAAAGGCGACGCGCGTGCGGATTTCGTCGAGGGTGGCCAGTGTCCGGGGAAAACGGATGTCACTATTCATAGTCGGTCCCGCAATTGGGTCGAATCGGCTGCCCTAATGGTGCGTTAACGCCAGTTAGCGAACCGTTAATCCGCTGCAATTGCGATTAACGAAATCCCGGACGGGCAGAATCCGAGCTGGCATTGTCAGGCTATCCCGGATGAGGTTGCGCGAAGCGGACCATCGACAGCTTGTAGGGCGGATGAGCGAAGCGTCATCCGCCG
>JAEXHR010000347.1 GCA_023449855.1 Pseudomonadota bacterium
TCGTCCAGCGCGGTCTCAACGGGCAGTCGCGCGTCGGCGAGGCTCCCCGCCCCAGACGCGGCTCTATCGCACAAAGCCTCTAATTCTGCCAGTGGAATCATGTCAGCTTCGGCGAACGGGCCGACCAGGGTCCGGCGCAGCGCGCTGATATGGCCGTAGCAGCCGAGCAGACGGCCGATGTCCCGGGCCAGCGCGCGCACATAGGTACCCTTACCGCACTCGGCCTCGAACACAGCATGGTCGTTATCTGGTTGTTCTGTAAGGATTAATTCGTGGATCACGACGGGGCGCGGGACCAGCGGGACGGTTTCGCCGTCGCGCGCGAGGTCATAGGCGCGCTCGCCCTGGATCTTGATCGCCGAATATTGCGGGGGGATCTGCTCGATCTCGCCGGTAAATTGCGGCAGCAGTGCGCGGATCTGCTCGGCCGTCGGCCTGTTGTCGCTGGTCTGGGTGACCCGGCCTTCGGTGTCGTCGGTGTCGCGCTCCGCGCCCCAGGCTACGGTGAAACGATAACGCTTGCGGCCGTCCATCACGAAGGGAACGGTCTTGGTGGCTTCGCCGAGCGCGATCGGCAGGCCGCCCGAGGCGAGCGGATCGAGGGTGCCCGCATGGCCGGCGCGCTTGGCCTGGAACAGACGTTTTGCGACAGCGACCGCCTGGGTCGAGGTCATGCCGATCGGCTTGTCGAGAATGACCCAGCCATGAACGTCGCGCTTGTCGCGGCGAACCTGTCCCTGACGCTGCTTGCCCTGCTGATGGCGCGGATCGTTATTGCCGCGCGGCTCTCGGGCGTTCTGCGGAGGTGGACTCACCTCCAGGCCAGTTTCGGTCTTGGTCGTCGTCACAGTCATTCTTCGTTGTCCGAGTCTTGTTTGAGGTCACGCGCCACCGCAGGGGTGCGCAGGAGTTTGTCGATGCGTTCGGCTTCGTCGAAACGCTCATCAATGCGGAAGCGCAGATCGGGCGCGTATTTCAGATTCACGCGATGCGCAGCTTCGGTGCGCAGAAATGTCTTGTTGGCGGCCAGTGCCTTCAGCACGGGCTCGGTGTTCTTGCCGCCCAGCGGCATGACATAGACGGTGGCGAGCTTGAGATCCGGAGACATCCGCACCTCCGGCACCGTGACGATGTTGGTCTGCAGCACGGGATCGTAGACCCCACCCTGCGCAAGGATATCGGCGATCGCGTGGCGCATCAGTTCGCCGACACGCAATTGACGCTGCGAGCCGCCCGGCGTCGCAGACTTGTTGTGATGCTTGGGCATCTTTCCTGGCCAAATCCAATACACGACGTCATGGCCGGGCTTGTCCCGGCCATTCACGTCTATTGCTGTGAAAACAAGGCGTGGATGCCCGGCATTACACCGGGCATGACGGCCTTTCTTAAATCCGGCTCTCTGTAAGACTTGGACTTACAGCGAGCGCTGGATGGTCTCGATGCGATAACACTCGATCACGTCGCCGACACGCATGTCGGAGTAGTTTTCGAACGCCATGCCGCATTCCTGGCCTGACGCCACTTCCTTCACTTCGTCCTTGAAGCGCTTCAGCGTCGACAGCTTGCCTTCGTGCACGACGACGTTGTCGCGGATCAGGCGCACATTGGCGCCGCGTTCCACAGTGCCGTCGGTGACGCGGCAACCCGCGACCTTGCCGACCTTCGAAATGTTGAACACTTCGAGGATCTGCGCATTGCCCAGCATGGTTTCGCGCAAGGTCGGCGCGAGCAGGCCGGACATGGCCTTCTTCACGTCATCCACGAGGTCGTAGATGATGTTGTAGTAGCGGATTTCGATGCCGTTGCGCTTTGCCAGCGCCGCAGCTTCCTTATTCGCACGAACCGAGAAGCCGATGATGGCCGCATTGAAGCCTTCCGCCAGCGTGACGTCCGATTCCGAGATGCCGCCGACGCCCGCATGCAGGATGCGCGCGGCGACTTCGTCGGTGCCGAGCTTCTCCAGCGAGCCGAGGATCGCTTCGAGTGAGCCCTGCACGTCGGCCTTCACGATCAACGGGAAGTCCTTGCGGCCCGACGTCTTGAGCTGGCTCATCATCTGCTCGAGCGACCCGCGCATGCCGGAGGCGGATGCAGCGAGCTTCTCGCGCTTGGCATGGGTGCGGTAGTCGGTGATCTGGCGCGCACGGGCTTCGTTCTCGACCACGGCCATACGATCGCCGGCTTCCGGCGGGCCGTTGAAGCCGAGCACTTCCACCGGCACAGAGGGGCCGGCTTCCTGCAACGTATCGCCCTGATCGGAGATCAACGCGCGGACGCGGCCCATTTCGGCGCCGGCGACGATGATGTCGCCCACGCGCAGGGTGCCGCGCTGGACCAGCACGGTGGCCACCGGACCACGACCGCGATCGAGCTTCGCCTCGATCACGGTGCCTTCGGCCGGACGCTCCGAATTGGTCTTCAGGTCGAGGATTTCGGCCTGCAGCGAGATCATCTCGAGCAGCTTGTCGAGATTGGTCTTGTTCTTCGCCGACACTTCCACGTCGACGACGTCGCCGCCGAAGGATTCGACCTGCACGTCATACTGCAGCAGTTCGGTGCGCACGCGCTCCGGCTTCGCATCGGGCTTGTCGATCTTGTTGATCGCCACGATGATCGGGACACCCGCCGCCTTGGCGTGGTTGATGGCCTCGATGGTCTGCGGCATCACGCCGTCATCGGCCGCCACCACGAGGATGACGATGTCGGTGACCTTGGCGCCGCGGGCGCGCATGGCGGTGAACGCGGCGTGGCCTGGCGTATCGATGAAGGTGATCTTGCCGCCGAGCGGCGAGGTGACCTGATAGGCGCCGATATGCTGGGTAATGCCGCCGGCTTCACCCGACACGACATTGGCCTGACGGAGCGCGTCGAGCAGCGAGGTCTTGCCGTGGTCGACGTGGCCCATGACGGTGACCACCGGCGAACGCGGTTCGGTATCGGTGGAATCGTCAACGACGTCGAACAGGCCTTCTTCAACGTCCGACGCGGCGACGCGCTTGACGGTGTGGCCCAGTTCTTCGGCGATGAGTTGCGCGGTATCGGCATCGATCACGTCGGTGATCTTGTGCATCGCGCCCTGCTTCATCAGCATGCGGATGATGTCCACCGCGCGCTCCGCCATGCGGTTCGCGAGTTCCTGAATGGTGATCGCTTCCGGGATCGTCACTTCACGGACGAGCTTTTCCTTCGGCTCGTTCGACTGATGCCCTTTAAGGCGCTGGGTGCGGCGGCGGAACGATGCGACCGAACGCTCGCGCACATCGTCCGCCGACAGAGCGGTGACGACAGTAAGACGGCCGCGCTGCTTCTGCGGACCGGGCTTGGCGGCCGGCTTCGGCGCAATAACCGGGCGTGCGGGGCTGCCGGGGCGGCGAACGACGCGCGGTGCCTCGTCGTCATCGCTGCCATCGGCGGCAACGGCGGGACGGCCCGAAGTGGTCGCGATCGGAGCACGGGCGGTGGTGGTCGCCGGTTTGGCGGCAGTCGCCTTGGCCTTGGCTTCAGCCTCGGCCTCGCGGCGCTTGGCTTCGGCTTCCGCCTTGCGCTTGGCCTCTTCCTCAAGGCGATGGCGCTCTTCCTCGGCCTTGCGACGGGCCTCGGCAGCTTCACGCTCCATCTGCTCCTTGTATTCCTTGGTGTTGCGGCGGGCCGCTTCTTCCTCGGCAATACGACGTTCTTCGACCTCGCGGGCGCGCGCATCGGCGAGCGCGCTGGCGCGGGCAGCGCGCTCATCCTCGGTCAGCGTGCGC
>JAEXHR010000359.1 GCA_023449855.1 Pseudomonadota bacterium
GCACGACGCCGGAGCCGCTGCGCTGGGGTGCCTGCGGACGGCCCGAGCCACCGCGCGGCGGCGGCGAGGACGAACGCGCAGGTGCGGCAGGAGCACGGGATGACGAGCCTGACGACGAGGTGCGAACCGGAGCGGCAGGTGCGGCCGGGCGAACCGGCGCGGCGGCGGGTGCAGCAGCAACGGGAGCCGGGGCTGCAGGAGTCACAGCAGCAGGCGCCGGGGCAGCCGGCTTCGGCGCAGCAGGTGCCGGGGCAGCGGTCGCCGGAGCGGCCGGTGCCGGTGTCGAAACGGGCGCCGGCGCTGCGGCTTCGGTGTGGCTTTCGCCGGGAATGCGGCGCTTGCCGCGCTTCTCGACCACCACCTGCTTGCTACGGCCCTGGCTGAAGCTCTGGCGCACAGTGCTCTGCTCGACGCGCGGCTTCAGCGTCAAGGTCTTGCTGGGAACGCTCAGAGTCTTGTCGCCAGGCGTTTTCGTATCAACCATTCAGTAGTCCTAGTCCTTTTCGGTGTGCGCGGTCGCACATTCGTCTTCGTTCGAAATCAATCGGCGAAATCACCGTCAGGCGGCGCCGTATCCGGCGACGCATGGGTCAGCGAAGTGTTGGCTCTTGCGTTGATGTCAGCGTCAGCCATCCGGTATCGGACCAGGTTCTGGCTGCGCGACAGGAACGTTTTGCCCGCCGGGCCTGTCAGCACGGCAGCATGTATCACATTTGACCGCCCCAATGCCAAATCCAATTCGTCGCTATTGAGCAGCGAAATGATGGGCAACAGATCGGTTTCTTCGCCGAATTCGGCGTTCTGGCGGGCGATGCCGTCCAGCTTGCGGATGCCGTCGGGGGCACCATTCGATGCATGTAACAGAATTCCGGCCGTATTGCGCCGCAAAGCGTCTTCGACCTTGGTGAATCCGGAGACGACCTGACCGGCTTTGGCCACCATGGCCAATGCCTCGATCACGCCGCGCAGCATCAATTTATCGGTTTCATCGGCGAGATCGGCCGACGGCTTGACGTTTTTCTTGAAACCCCGGGCGAACAGATTCCGTTTCACCGCCTCGGCGACGGCCTTATGCGACGCCGAAACCCATAATCCCCGGCCCGGCAGCTTGCGCTTGAGGTCGGGAACAGGCTCGCCCAAAGGCGACAGGACGAAACGGATCAGTTCATCGATCGGACGCACGCGCCGCGTGACCACGCACATCCGCTCAGTCCCCGATTTGGTGTCTCGGGGGCCGCGATCAAGATCTGCGGGGTCATGGATGGCGAGCATGCGTTGCGCATATCCTTACGCTTCGACTTCTTCGGACTCGGGCTCGACGCCCTTGTCGAGATCTTCACGGGTGATCCAGCCGGCGACGACGCGGGCTTCCATGATCATGCGCTCGGCGTCCTCACGCGACATCTCGTTGGCATCGAGGAAACCGGCATGCTTGACGGGCTCACCGCCTTCCTTGCGCTCGGTCCAGCCGACGATATCGTCCGTGGCGCAACCGGCGAGATCCTCGACGGTCTTGACGTCGTTTTCGCCAAACTTGACCATCATCTGCAGGGTGACGCCGGGGACTTCCTTCAGCGCCGGATCGACACCGAGTTCCTTGCACTTGCCTTCGAGCTCGGCTTCGAGCTGCTCGAGATATTCGCGCGCGCGGCTCTGCAGTTCTTCGGCGGTCTCGTCGTCGAAGCCCTCGATGCTGGCGAGCTCCTTGGCATCGACCAAAGCCAATTCCTCGACATTGGTGAAGCCTTCCGATGCCAGCAGCTGGCCGACGACCTCGTCGACATTCAGCGCTTCCATGAACACGCGGGTGGCGTTCTCGAAGTCGGCCTGGCGACGCTCGGATTCTTCCTGCTCGGTGAGGATGTCGATGTCCCAGCCGGTAAGCTGCGAGGCCAGACGCACGTTCTGGCCGCGGCGGCCGATCGCCAGCGAGAGCTGGTTGTTGGTGTCCGGCACCACGACTTCGATACGCTCACGGTCTTCGTCGATGACAACCTTGGATACTTCCGCCGGCGCCAGCGCGTTGACCACGAAGGTGGCGATATCCGGCGACCACGGAATGATGTCGATCTTCTCGCCCTGCAGCTCGTTCACCACGGCCTGCACGCGCGAACCGCGCATACCGACGCAGGCGCCGACCGGGTCCACCGACGAGTCACGCGAGATCACGCCGATCTTCGCGCGCGAACCGGGATCACGGGCCACGGCCTTGATCTCGACGATGCCGTCATAGATTTCCGGCACTTCCTGCGCGAACAGCTTGGCCATGAACTGCGGATGGGTACGCGACAGGAATATCTGCGGACCGCGGGTTTCGCGGCGCACGTCGAACACATAGGCGCGGACGCGGTCGCCGTTGCGGAACACTTCGCGCGGCAGCATCTCGTCACGGCGCACGATGGCTTCGCCGCGGCCGAGATCGACGATCACCGAGCCATATTCGACGCGCTTGACGACGCCGTTGACGATCTCGCCGATGCGGTCCTTGAATTCCTGATACTGGCGGTCGCGCTCAGCCTCGCGCACCTTCTGCACGATCACCTGCTTGGCCGACTGCGCGGCGATGCGGCCATATTCCAGCGGCGGCAGCGTATCGGCGATGGTGTCGCCGACCTGGGCGCCCGGATTGGCGCGCTGCGCGTCGTTCAGCGAGATCTGGTTCGACGCGTTCTCGACATCCTCGACCACCAGCATGTGGCGGGTCAGCGAGAGCTGGCCGGTCTTCGGATGGATCTCGGCGTGAACGTCGGTCTCCGAGCCGTAGCGGGCGCGCGCCGCCTTGGCGATCGCCTCCTCCATCGCGGTGATGACGATGCCGCGGTCGATCGACTTTTCACGCGCGACGGCGTCGGCGATCTGCAGCAATTCGAGTCGGTTGGCGCTGACAGCGGCCATGGCTCAGTCTCCTTCGGTGGGATCGATATCGCCGCGACGCTTGGCTTCTGCGGCAAGGCGGTGGGCCTTGGTGTTCTTCGGCGGCGGCTTCTTGGCCACCTTCGCAGCCTTGCCCTTCGGCTTCGGCGCAAAACTCTTCTTCGGATCGCTGCGCTTGGCATGCGGGGCTGGCGGCGGCGCCAGACCGAGCTCGCGCTTAAGATCTTCCTCGGCATGCTTGCCGCGACGCATGGACTCGGCAACCAGTTCGTCGGTCAGCACCAGATTGGCGCTGCCAATATCTTCCATCGGCAATCGCGTGATCGGGTCTTCACCATCGCGCGCGCCTTCACGGTCGATCAGGACTTCGCCACCTTCGACGGCGCTGATCCAGCCGCGGAAACGCTTGCGGCCACCAACGGCAATGGCCATGTCGACCTTCACGAGATGGCCCTGAAAACGCAGGAAATCCGAGCGACGCACCAGCGGACGATCGATGCCCGGCGAGGAAATCTCGAGCCGATAGGCGCGCTGAATCGGATCCTCGATATCGAGCACCGGCGACAGCGCATTCGAAATCGCTTCGCAATCCTCGACATGCATCGAGCCATCGGGCCGCTCGGCCATGATCTGCACGGTGCAGCCGGCTTCGGCCGAAATCTTGATGCGCACGAGCCGATAGCCCATGCCTTCGAGCACCGGCGTCGCAATGGCCGCGACGCGCGCACCGGCACCCGGCTCGACAACCAGACGCGGCTCGGCGAGCAGTTCGGCATCATCCATGGCGGGTTCGATCGGGTCGGTCATGTCGAAGTGCAGCAGTCCTGGCTCGGGGTCGGTTCAGGTAATAAAAAAGAGCGGGTCCCCGGGGGCCCCACTCTCAAACGGATCGTATGAGAACTGTAAGTTGCGGCGGATATAGACCTTTTTCGCTGCCACGGCAAGGGCGCGATTCGAGGCGATTGAGCATCCGCCGACTACCATTGTATCTTAAGTCACTGTAAACTCTGGCGTCTATGCCTTTCCGGACTAACCCTTCCTTCACAAAACCCCTTTAGGCTGCGCGGGCCTTTGTGTTTGGCGTAGTTGAGTATTCTTGATGGCAGAGGCCAAATCCCTCATTCCGGGGCTCGAGGAAATCGTCCGCAACGGCGATCCCGCACGCCGCGGCGAGGCAGTCCGGAAGATCGCCGACCTGTTTTTGCAGGGCGCCTCCCGGTTCCAGCCGTCCCATGTGGACCTGTTCGACAATATCCTGACCAGCCTGGTCCCGCAGACCGAGGTCGAGGCGCGCCGCGCGCTGGCCGAACGGCTGGCTGAGCTGGTCAATGCGCCGCCGCAGCTGATTTCCATGCTGGTGCGCGACGATGAAATCGTGATCGCCGGCCCGTTGCTGCGCCGTTCGCCGCAGATCGACGAGATGACGCTGATCGATATCGCGAAGGCCAAGGGCCAGCCGCATCTGCTGGCCATCTCGGACCGGCCGACGCTGGGGCCCCGCATTACTGACGTCATTATTCGCCGCGGCGACCGCGACGTGATCCGCCGCGTCGCCGGCAATGCCGGCGCGGTGTTCTCGCAGCTCGGCTATCACGGCCTGATCCGCCGGGCCGGTGACGACGGCGTGCTCGCCGTCACCGTGGGCCAGCGCGACGATCTCTCTACCGAGCAGCTCAAATTCCTGCTGGCGCAATCCGTCGAGGTCGTCAGGCGCCGACTGTTCGACGCCGCCGCACCGGAACTGCGCTCGGCCATCAACCGCGCGATGCAGGATATCGCCGGCGCGCAGCAGAACCTTGCACTGACACGCGATTTCGCCAGCGCCGAACGCAGCGTACGGAAGCTGCAGCAAAGCGCGGAACTCAATGAAGGCGCCCTGCTGCGCTTCGCCCGCGCACATCAATATGAGGAAACGGCCGCGGCCCTGGCCGCCATGTCCGGCGTCCGCATCGCTACCATCGACCACCTTCTCAAGGGCGACCGGGACGATCCGATGCTGATCCTCGGCAAGTCGATCGGCATCTCCTGGGCCACGGTCCGCGCCCTGATCGCGCTCCGCGTCGGCCCCGGCCGCTCGCCGGCGCCACATGATGTCGAGGAAGCCCGGCAGAACTTCGAGCGGCTGGTTCCCGCCACCGCCCAGCGCGTGCTGACCTTCTGGCAGACCCGCGAACCGACCTCGGAAATCCCGGACTAACGCCGGCGTCCCGACCGCGGCGACAAACGCGGCGGTAGCCGGCGGCTGCGTCGGGCAAAACGCATTTTGCTGCAGCAATGTTGCAGCAAATTCTCCCACGCACATGCGCTTATGCTGCGCAATATCTGGCTGCGAAGCCGCCAGCTCCAGGCATCCGGGCAGCGCCAGACGAGACTGCATGATTCCCTGCCCAGCGCGTTCGCCGTGACGGATGCCGGCACTAAATCTCTCACCCGGCGTCTCAGCAGCGAATATTTCTGCAACGATTTCAATATGGGCCTCACTCAGCTTCCAGGTCAGGGCGTCCCAACGTGGTTGGAAGAAGACCGGCGATTGGAAGGGTCCGCGCCGCACTTAAGAGATTGTTGCGCTGCACCATGATCTTTCGCGATAACTCGACCAGCTTTTGTGCGCAGCAATTTGCGACTTTTGTCGGCCCCCTGTGCTCGATTGTGCGCCGCAGCAATTGCCAATTCAATCGTCTGAAGCGACCCGCCTCAGCTCTCCACCGGCCGCGTCGATCCGCGCGCCACCAGCACCGGCGACGTCACGATCTGCAGTGCGCCCTGCCGGGCGCCGGTAATCAGATCGAGCAGCAGTTCCCCGGTCCGTTCGCCCATTTCGTGATGGCTGATGCGGACCGTGGACAACGGCGGATTGACGAGATCGACGAGCGGCATGTCGTTATGGCCGACCACCGAGACATCCTCCGGGCAGCGCCGCCCCTGCTCGCGCAGGGCTTCATAGACACCGAGCGCGAGCAGGTCGTTGGCGGCGACCACGGCGGTTGCATCCGGCCGCCGCGCCAGCAGGCTACGCGCTGCCGGCAGCCCCGCCTCGCGCGTGAAGGCCGCGGCTTCCTCGATATCGTCCTCGTCGGGGTCCAGGCCGGCGGCGCGCATCGCCGCGACAAAACCGCGGCGGCGGAGCATGCCCGTCGATAGCGACTGCGGCCCGGCGACATGCACGATGCGCCGGTGCCCCGACGCGATCAGGTGATCCACCGCCAGCGTGATGCCCGCCATGTCGTCGGAGACCACCGACGGTACCCGCGCCTGCCCCTCGGCCCGATTGACCAGCACGACCGGGAGCTGCGCTTGCAGGCAGCGCTCCACCGCATCGTCCTTCAGGGCGGCATTGGCGAGCACCAGCCCGTCGACCCGGCGCGCGATCAGCATCCGGACGATGTCATTGCCGTCGGCGCGATCCGGCCGCTGGTCGGCCACGATCAGCGCATAACCGCGCGAGGCCAGCGCGCGCTCGAGTCCGCTGATGATGGGCGAAAACACGGGATTGGCGATATCGGGAACGACAATGCCAATGAGTTTGGACCGGCCGCTGCGCAGGCTCGCAGCCGTGACATCGGGCCGATAGCCGAGCCGCTCCGCCGCTTCCAGCACCCGGCGAACCACGGGCTCACCAAGCCGATCGCGGCGCGCCGGATCGAGCGCACGCGACACTGTGGACGGGTGGACCCCCACCTCGCGCGCCACGTCCTTGATCGTCACCGCTGCAGCCATAACGGCATCTTAAACTGTCCGCTTGACGCGCGCAAACGATTGCATTAGCGTTCATGCAATCGATTGCGCAAAACGCGCCGTCCGCATGCGCGACGAGACGCAACAGCCGATCGACCGGGAGGACCCAATGATCATCACACGTCAGCAGGACGTGACCGACGTCGTTCTGAACGCCATGAGCCGTGCGCCGGACGACCGTTTGCGCACGGTGATGGCGGCCTTCGTCCGCCATCTGCACGAATTCGCCCGCGAAGTCCGGCTGACCGAAGCCGAATTCGAATACGCCATCGATTTCCTCAACCGGATCGGCCAGGCGACCAACGACACTCATAACGAGGGCGTGCTGTTCAGCGATGCGGTCGGCCTGTCCACGCTGGTCTGCCTGCTGAACAACGGGCAGGATGGCGCCACCGAGACCGCTGCGGCGCTGCTCGGCCCGTTCTGGCGCGCCAACGCGCCGCACACGGAGAACGGCGCGTCCATCGTGCGCTCGCCGACCCCCGGCGCGCCGCTGTTCGTCGATTGCAATATTCGCGACGGCCAGGGTGCGCCGATCCCGGGCGTCCGCGTCGATGTCTGGCAGGCGTCGCCGTCAGGCATGTACGAGAACCAGGACGCCGGGCAGGCCGACATGAACCTGCGCGGCGTATTCGAGACCGATGCGGACGGCCGCTTCTGCTTCCGCTCGGTCAAGCCGGCGGGCTATCCGGTGCCGACCCATGGCCCGACCGGGGAAATGCTCGCGGCGCAGCGCCGCCATCCCTACCGGCCGGCGCATCTGCATGTCCTCGCCTACAAGCCCGGCTTCAAGACGCTGATCACCCAGATCTTCGTCGATGACGACGAGCATCTGGAAAGCGACGTCGTGTTCGGCGTGACCCGCGCGCTAATCGGCGACTTCCGCAAGGGCCAGGGAACGCCGCCGGCGCCTGACGTCAGCGGCGAGTGGTTCAGCCTCAACTACACATTCGTGATGGAGCCCGGCGAAGCCGTGCTTCCGCAGCCCCCCATCAAGTGAGCCATCCATGACACAAATCCTCGCAGGCAAGATCGCCGTCGTCATCGGCGGCTCCGGCGGCATCGGCGCGTCAGCCGCGCAGATGCTCGCGGCCGAAGGCGCCACTGTCGTCGTGACCTGGCGCTCCGGAGAAGCTGCGGCGGATGCGTTGCTCGCCAAGCTTCCCGGCAGCAGCCACATCGCGCGCCGCGCCGTGATCGAGGACACCGCAACACTCACCGAACTCGCTGGCGATGTCCAACGTGCATTCGGCCGCTGCGATATCCTCGTCAACACGGCCGGCTACACAAGGCCGATCCCGATCGGCGATCTCGACGCGCTCACCGACGATTTCATCGACGACATGTTCAAGGTGAACTGGCGCGGACAGTTCGCCGCCATCCGCGCTTTCGCCCCCATGCTCAAGGCGTCCGGAGACGGGCTGATCGTCAACGTGTCGTCGATCGCCGGCCTGAGCGGCGTCGGCTCGAACCTCGCTTATGCCGCCATCAAGGCAGGCATCGACACCATGACCAAATCGCTGGCCCGCGCGCTGGCGCCGAGCGTGCGCGTGATGTCGGTCTCCCCCGGCGTGGTCGCCACCGACTTCGTACCGGGCCGCGATGCCGCCGCACTCGACAAGGTGGCGCCCACCATCCCGCTCAAGCGTGTCGCCACCGCCGAGGATGTCGGCCGCGCCATCGCAGCCTGCGCCACGCACCTCACCTATTCCACGGGATCGCTGATCGTCGTCGACGGCGGCCGGGCTTTGTAAGGAGACAATGATGCGCCCCATGCTCGACAAGGTCGTCATCACCTGCGCCGTGACAGGCAATCTGACGCGGCCCGATGCGACGCCGCATCTGCCGATCACGCCGGAAGAGATTGCGGACGCATGCCTCGGCGCCGGAGAGGCGGGCGCTGCGATCGCCCACATCCATGTGCGCGAGCCCGGCTCGGGCGCGCCGTCGATGAAGCTCGAATATTATCAAGACGTCGTCGCGCGTATCCGCGCCCGCAATCGCGACCTGATCCTGAACATCACGACGGGTCCGGGCGGACGCTTCGTTCCGTCGAAGGACGATCCCAAGATAGCCGATGTCGGCACCACCCTGATGAATCCGGAAGAGCGTGTCGCACATATCACAGCGCTGAAGCCCGACATCTGCACGCTGGATCTCAACACCATGAACTCCGGCGGGCAGGTGGTGATCAATACGCCGGGCAATGTGCGCCGCATGGCGAAGGTCATTCGCGAAGCCGGCGTGAAGCCCGAGATCGAATTGTTCGACTCCGGCGACATCGCATTGCTGCACGATCTGCTCGCCGATGGCACCCTTGTTGGCCCCGCGCTGACCTCCTTCGTGATGGGTGTGAAATACGGTTTCCAGCCGTCGCCGGAGACGGTGCTCTATGCACGCAGCCTGTTGCCGCCCGGCGCTCATTTCACCGCGATCGGCATCGGGCGCTCCACCTTCCCCATGGTGGCGCAGTCCGTGCTGGCCGGCGGGCATGCCCGCACCGGCATCGAGGACGGCGTCTATCTCGAACGCGGCGTGCTCGCGCCGTCGAATGCCGCGATGGTCGAGAAGGCGCGGCGCATCGTCGAGGAAATCGGCGCGCAGATTGCCAAGCCTGCCGAAGCCCGCGCTTTGTTCGGCCTGCCGGGTGCTGCCTGAGATCCCGCGTCGAGGAAACGGATGATGACAGCAACCACAGCCACCTGCCTGCGACTCACCGCCAAGGTCGAGCGGATCGAGAATGTCGCACCGGCCATCGAGCCACGAACGCTCGCGCGCGCGAATGCGACTGACGCGCTGGTCGAGATCAAGGCCGCCGCCGTCAACCCGTCCGATGCGAAAGCGGCGATCGGAATGATGCCCTATGCGGTGTTTCCGCGCACGCCGGGCCGCGATTTTGCCGGCGTTGTCGTCGAGGGACCGGATGGCCTCGTCGGCAAGGAGGTGTTCGGCTCGTCGGGCGATCTCGGCATCCGCCGCGACGGCACCCATGCGACGCATCTCGTCGTCGAGGCCGATGCGCTGGTCCAGAAGCCCGCCAATATCAGCCTTGCGGAAGCCGCCGGCATCGGCGTGCCCTTCGTCACGGCGCAGGAAGGCTTTCGCCGCACCGGCATGCCGAAGGCCGGCGAAACCGTTCTGATCCTCGGCCTCAACGGCAAGGTCGGCCAGGCTGCTGCGCAGATCGCATCCTGGCAGGGCGCCCGCGTGATCGGTGTCGTCCGCAAGGACGAGCCTTATGTAGGCCATGCCCATGGCGAGGTGACGGTGATCGACTCCAGCCGCAACGATGTCGCTACTACCGTGCGTGAAATCACCGGCGGCAAGGGCGCCGACATCGTCTACAACACCGTCGGCGAGCCCTATTACGACGCCGGCACCAAGTCGCTGGCGCTGCTCGGCCGCCAGATCTTCATCGCATCGGTGAAGCAGCCGGTCGCGTTCGACATCTTCGCCTTCTATCGCGGCCGGCACACCTATGTCGGCATCGACACGCTCTCGCTCTCCTCGACTGCGAGCGCCGAGGTGCTGCGCGATCTCGTGCCGGGCTTCGCCTCCGGCGCGCTGAAGCCCTTCCCCATCGAATCCGGTGCGATCTATCCGCTGGCGCGTGCGGCCGAGGCCTATGCCGCGGTGCTCGGCTCGTCACGCGATCGCGTCATCTTCCAGCCCAACGGGTGAAACCATGCATGTCGTCCGCCTGAATGATGCACCGCGCTACGAGGCGCCCGGCCACACCGACATGCGGATGCTCCGCCTGCAGGGCCGCGATGCCGGCCCGAGCGAGGTGATGTGGCTCGGCATGAGCCAGATCCTGCCCGGTGGCGGCATTACGCCGTCAGCCTCGCCGGAAGAGAAATTCTATGTGGTGCTCGAAGGCGAGGTGACGTTCGAGACGGCCGACGGCACCGCGACGCTCAACATCTGGGATTCCTGCCGCATCGCGCCGAACGAGATTCGCGCGCTGCGTAACGAGACGAAGAAACCGGCCGTGGTGCTGCTCGCAATGCCACTGCCTGACACCGCCAGAGGCTGAAAGCCCGGCACTTGCGTTCACACGGAGGAAACCAATGGATCGCCGACAATTCCTGATCGGCTCCGGCCTCGCTGCGACGGCAGCAATGGTCGGCAGCCATGCCGTCGCACAGACCTACCCGACCCAACTCGTCCGCATCGTCGTGCCGTTCTCGGGCGGCAGCATGACCGACATTCTCGCGCGCACCGTGGCGGAGAAGCTCACCGCCAAATGGAAGCAGCAGGTCATCGTCGAGAACCGGCCGGGCATCGCCGGGGTCAGCAGCATCGCCAAGGGTCCTGCGGATGGATCGCAGATCATGCTGACCTCGAACGGCCACAGCGTGGTCGGCGTGGTGAACAAGAATCTCGGCTTCGATCCGATCAAGGACTTCGTCGCCATCAGCCGCGTTGCCACCACCGCGGTGATCCTGATCGTGCCGCCCGACGCGCCGTTCAAGACACTGGCCGAATTCATCGCCGCCGCAAAGGCCAAGCCGGATGGCTTGAGCTACAGCTCCGCCGGCGTCGGCAGCTCGACCGGCATCGCCGCCGAGCTGTTCAAGAGCCTGACCGGCGCGAAGATGGTGCTCATACCGCATCGCGGACAACCGGAGTCGCAGATCAGCGTCGTCCGCGGCGACACCAACATGGCCTTCACCTTCTTCAATGTCGGCGGCGACCTGATTCAATCCGGCAAGCTGCGGGCGCTGGCGGTCACCGGCAAGACCCGGCTGCCGCAACTCCCCGACGTGCCGACCTTCGCCGAGGCGGGATTGCCCGATTTTGCCTATGACAGCTGGTTCGGCATGCTCGCCGCTGGAGCCACGCCAAAGCCGATCGTGAGCCAGATCGCACGCGACCTTGCCGAAGCGCTAACCGACCCCGCTTTGATCCAGCAATATCAGGCGCAGGGCGTCACCATCACCAGCTCGCCCCCCGACGCCTTCGAGGCCGAACTTCGCAGCGATGCGGAACGCTACGGCAAGCTCGTCGCCGCCGCGAGCGGCTAGAGCCCGATCCATCGCGTTGGAACCGTGTCCCGGACGCGATGCGGCATTCTTATGCCGCATCGCAGAGCCGGGACCGCGCCAGACGACAGAGTTCGTTGCGGTCCCGGTTCTGCGCAGCAGCGCTGCACGCTGCAGCGCGCCCGGGACACACAGTGATCGGATCGATCAGACTCTCAACGCCTCAGCGATACCCGCTCAGATCCGTGATGGACGGTGCATCGCCGTTGAGCGGATTGGCGGGATCGCGCGCATAGCGTAGCGTCTCGAAACGCATCGCGCGGGCGTCGATCATCAGGAGACGCCCCACCAGCCCTTCGCCGAAACCGACGATCTCGCGGATCGCCTCCAGCGCCATCATTGAGCCGATCATGCCGGCCAGCGCACCCATCACGCCGGCTTCCTGACAGCTCGGCACGGTGCCGGGCGGCGGCGCTTCGGGGAACAGGCAGCGATAGGTCGGATTGAGCACGCCCTTGTCGTTGCGCTCATGCGCGCGCAGCGTCGTCAACGACGCATCGAAGGTACCGAGCGCGGCCGATATCAGCGGCTTGCCCGCGAGATAGCAGGCATCCGACACCAGATAGCGTGTCGTGAAATTGTCGGAGCCGTCGAGCACCAGATCATACGCACCGATCAGCGCCATCGCATTGCCCGCCGTCAGCCGTTCGCCATGACCGATGAAATTCACATGCGGATTGAGCGCATGAATTCTCGCGGCGGCGCTATCGACTTTCAGCGTGCCGATATCCGGCGTCGCATGGATGATCTGGCGCTGCAGATTGGACAGCGACACCTCGTCATCGTCCACAACACCCAGCGTGCCGACACCGGCCGCAGCAAGATACATCAGCGCGGGGGCACCGAGCCCGCCGGCGCCGATCACCAGCACCTTCGCAGCGCGCAGCTTCGCCTGGCCGGGGCCACCGACCTCGCGCAACACGATGTGGCGCGCATAGCGCTCGAGTTCATCGCCGCTCAGCATTGTCTCTTCCGCTCCAAACTCTCTTCCTCATGGTGAGGAGCGCGCATCTTGCGCGCGTCTCGAACCATGAGCGCAACATACTCATGGTTCGAGACGCACGCCTTTGGCGTGCTCCTCACCATGAGGGCCGGTGTTGAACCCGCAGATCGCTGTCGCCGACCCAGCAGATGTGCTTAATTGCCGTAAAATCAATCGTCGGCGCCACCCTGGCCACCCTTGGGACATGTCATGAGATCGATGCTGTCGGCAACCGTCATGATCCTGCTGGCCACCGCGGCCCACGCGCAGGCGCCTGCTCCCGCGAAGCCGAAGCCGGTGACCACCGTGCCGGTGCGCCCCGCCGTGCAGACACCGGCGGACACCGCCAAGGGCATGACCCAGGCCGAACGTGTCTCGATCCAGTCCGATCTCGCCTGGACCGGCCACTATAACGGCGCCATCAATGGCGAGGTGTCCGATCGCATGGTCGCCAGCATCAAGGCGTTCCAGAAGAACAATGGCGGCAAGGACACCGGCGTTCTGAATCCGCAGGAGCGCGGCTTGCTCGCCGCCGCTGCGAAGAAGCCGCGCGACAATGTCGGCTGGAAGATCATCACCGACACGGTGACGGGCGCCAAGCTCGGCATTCCCGGCAAACTGGTGCCGCAGCAGACGTCCGATGCCGGCGGCAGCAAATGGCAGTCCACCAGCGGCACGATCCAGGTGCTGCTGACCCGCCGCAAGGAGGAAGGGCTGTCATCGCAAAAGCTCGCCGAAACCGAGCGCAAGCAGCCGGGCCGCAAGCTCGACTATAGCGCCGTGAAGCCGGATTTCTTCGTGCTGTCCGGCCTGCAGAACCAGAAGAAATTCTACGTGCGCGGCCAGCTCAAGGGGGACGAGGTTCGCATCCTCACCATCCTTTACGATCAGGCCACCGAAGGCACCATGGAGCCGGTGGTGATCGCCATGTCATCGGCCTTCGACGCGTTCCCCGCCGGCGCGCAGGCCATGGGCCCGCCGCCACGCAAGAAGGTCGAATATGCCTCGGGCATCGTGGTCAGCGCGGACGGCGCCATCGTCACCGACCGCCAGGCCGTGGACGGCTGTCTGTCCATCACTGTGGCCGGCTATGGCAATGCCGACAAGGTCGCAGAGGACAAGACGCGGGATCTCGCGCTGCTGCGCATCTATGGCGCGCGCGATCTCAAACCGCTGTCGCTCGGCGCCAGCACGGCGAAATCCGATCTCAATCTCGTCGGCATCGCAGACCCGCAGAACCAGGGCGGCGGCGCGGCTGTCAGCAACGTGAAGGCATCGGCGACATCAGGCGCAAATGGCGAGATGACGCTATCGCCCGCCCCCGGTATCGGCTTCGCCGGCGCCGCGGCCATCGATAGCGACGGCGCTTTCGCCGGGCTCGCGCAGTTGAAGCCGGTGCTCGTAGCTGGTCCCGCGCCTGCAGCAACGCAGGCCGTGCTGGCGCCGGCAGATATCGTGCGCAATTTCGTCAAGGCAAATGGCGTAACGGTCGACGCCGGCAAAGCGGGCGATGCGAAGGCATCGATGGTGCGCCTGATCTGCGTCAGGAAGTAGAGCTGGAAAGGCAAGGCTTTTTGGCATATGTTCATGGCATATGCCATTGGAGGAAGCCGATGTCAGGCGACCGTCACGTCAGGCTGTTCCGCAACGGCCGCAATCAGGCTGTGCGTATTCCGGTCGAGTTCGAGCTTCCCGGAGAAGAAGCGATCATGCGGCGCGAAGGGGACAAGCTGGTGATCGAGCCGATGCGCAAGCGCGGTTTGATCGCAGTGCTCAAGTCACTGAAGCCTCTCGATGAGACATTCCCGGATGTCGATGAAGGCCTATTGCCTCTGCCGGATGTAAAGCTGTGAGCGCCACGCGTTACATGCTCGACACCAACATCGTATCGGAGCTGGCCCGTAACCCGTCCGGCAAATGCGCCAGGAAATTGGAAAGAGTTGGTACCGATGGGCTCTGCATCAGCATCATCGTGGCTGCCGAACTCAGGTTTGGCTTAAGGAAGCGCGGGTCGCCGCAACTGACCCAGCAGATGGAGGCGATCCTCGACGAGCTTGAAGTCATCCCGCTGGATCAACCGGCAGATGAGGAATATGCGCGCATTCGCCTTGATCTCGAACTGAAGGGCACGCCAATCAGTCCGAACGACTTGCTAATCGCAGCTCATGCCCGCTCGATTGACGCAACACTCGTCACGGCGAATATCCGCGAATTCAAGCGGGTGCATGGCCTAAGGGTCGAAAACTGGATGGCCTGAGCAAACGCTCAGGCCTCTTCCATCCGGTCCATGCGCTGCTCCAGTGTCATCGCGCGCGGCACACGAGGCGCCTGCATCGGACGGATGACGCGGCGTTCCAGCACATCGCGGCCCTGCTCCTCGATGAACTTCACGGCAAAGCCGCCGTCGAGATGACGAACCACGCGGCCGACGCAGGCGCCCACAGCGAGCGGCGTGCCGATCTCCGGCTGCACATCGGCCGACACCGCAGCACCCGACGGCGACATGTCGACGACGAAGCAGCTCTTCATCGATCCGTTGGCAAAGGTGAGCATTGAGTGCGGGCTCGCAGGCACGATGCGGGCCTGTCGCCGCGCATCCTTGATGCTCGGATCCTTTTGCTTCTTCTCCAGCCAGGTCAGCTGATCCGACATTTTCTGCCGCTGCGGGCGCGTCAGCATCAGTTCGAGCAGGAAGCTGCCCGACACGGTGTCGCTGATCTCGCCCTCCATCTTGCCGAAATCACCAAAATAAGTGCCGATCCGATCGCCGACCCGGCCGACCACCGGCACTTCGACGATCATGCGGAACGGCGAAACACGACTGGTGCGGCAGGCGAAACTGCGCGGCCGGCCCTCGGGGTCGAGCCAGTTCGACAAAGTATACTGGCCGCCCACCACGACATTGACGGCGCGCTGCCTGAGGAATTTTTCGACGGACACGGACGAACTCCTGCGGTACCTCGCAACCACCACAAAAATGGTCGCCAGGCGAGCATTCGCGCGCGCCGTGGTTATCTCGGGTATTTATACACCCGCCGTAGTTGAGATAATATTACCGTGCATTTGACGGGGTTTTCAGCCCGGCACCCGCCCCTTCACGGCATTGGCGAAGGCGTCGTAGCTGACGCCGCCGCCGGGCAATTCGGTGAGATAGGCACGCACACGCTGCTGCAATTCGGCCAGCACATCCGGCGAAAGCTCGGCAACGATCGGCTTCACCATCGATCCCGCGGTCGATGCCGTCCAGAACTCATCGAAACTGTCGAAGCGACGGGTCACATCGATGCGGCGCGTTTCGATACCAGTGAGCCGGGCCGCACGCCACAATGCTTCCAGCGCCTCGATGCGGGACGCGCTCTCGTTCGGCGCCCTTGCCGGCGCAAAACCCATGGCCCGCAATTCGCGCAACACCGGCTCCAGCGGAAAGCCGCCGCCATCCATGTCCCAGGCATAGGCCGCAATCAGACCGCCGGGCTTCACGACGCGCGCCATCTCGGCGACGCCGCGCGGCGGCTCCGGCACGAAGAAGATCACCAGCGCCATCACCGCCGCATCGAAGGCATCGTCGGCAAAGGGCAGCGCCATCGCATCGCCCTGGTGATAGGCCGCTATCTGCGTGCCCGGCCGCTTGCGCGCATAATCGAGCTGGCCATCGGAGGGATCGATGCCATCGACCGCGCCTGGCGCGCACCGCTGCACGATCAGCTCCGTGAAAGCGCCATTGCCGCAACCGACATCGACCCAGGCAAGGCCTTGCTGCGGCGCAAGCCAGTCGAGAAAGGTCTCGCCGGCAAGCCTGCTCCACACGCCCATCATGCGCTCGTAGGAAGCGCCGTCGTTGAAGCGGATCGAGGGAGAATTGAGGTCCGTCATCATCCGTATCCTCACAGTGACTAACGCTGAATCTGCGCCAGTTCGTTGCTCAAAGCAGGGCGGGACTATCCGCTCGCAGACTCGCTCAACTGATCGCGCAACTCCAGCGCGCTCCGCTCCACCCAGCACTCCGCGAGACGGCCGTCTGCAATTCGCCAGATCGCAATCCCTGTGAAGGCAACAGGCTGCCCGTCTGCGGGGAGTCCGAACATGCCGTTGTTGCGTCCACGCGTAATCCACCGCGAGACGACCCGATCGCCAGCGGCATTGCTGATGATTTCGAGATGTTCGTTGGTCGCATCAACGACCAGATGCTGCATCCCTGCAACCCATGACTTGAAGTTGCTACGCCCTTCGACAACCTTTCCGGCGGTCGTGATGCGATAGTCCGGTGTCATGAGTTCATCGATCGCATCGAGATCGTGCGGGGGCGCCCACACCCGGCGAAAGAACTCTCGTGCGAGCTGTTCGCCCTGCTCGGGACACGTCATCGTGGTCAGCCTTTCACCGGCTCGACGCTTCGGTCGGAAGAACTTACCGGGATTTCGGTTCGCCGGCTATGCCGGTCGATGAAACCGATCGGCCTATCTCTGACACTTCGGGCACCAGAAGGTCGATCGCCCGTTCTGCACGAAGCGCTTCACGATGCCGGAGCAGCCATCGGTCTTGCAGGGCTCGCCCTCACGGTCATAGACCTGAAACGAGTGCTGGAAATAGCCCAGCTCTCCCGAGGTCTGGCGATGGTCGCGCAGCGACGAGCCGCCGGCCTTGATGGCGAGATTGAGCACGTCGTGAATGGCATCGACGAGATGCGCGGCGCGCTCGGTCGGCTCGCCCTTCTTCGTCGACAGCGTTGCAGCCAGCCGGCGCGGCGACAGATGCGAGCGGAACAGCGCTTCGCAAACATAAATGTTACCGAGGCCAGCGACGACGGTCTGGTCGAGCAATGCGGCTTTCAGACTGGTCTTCTTGTTGCGACAGGCTTCCGCCAGCATCGCGGCATCGAATTCATTACCGAGCGGCTCCGGCCCGATATCTCGAATGAAAGGCTCCTGATCCGCCTCGCTGCGGGCAAAGATCTTCATGAAGCCGAAGCGGCGGGGATCGTTGTAGATGACCGACGGGCCGGACGACATGTGGAAGACCACATGGTCATGCGCGCGCTCATCGCTGCGCGGATGGTGGAAAGCGCCAGGCATCACGTTCTGGTCATCGGAGACGACCCGGAACGAGCCGGACATGCCCAGATGCATCAGGAGAACGTCGCCGGAATCGAGATCGGCGAGCAGATATTTGGCCCGGCGGCCCAGGCTGGTGATCACCCGCCCCTGCAACCTGTCCGCAAAATCCGGCTGGAATGGAAACCTGAGATCACCGCGGCGGAGCTCCAGCCGATCGATCCGGGCGCCTTCCATGGCCGGCTGCAGGCCGCGGCGGACGGTCTCGACTTCGGGGAGCTCGGGCATGCGATGGGTCATTCACCTTGAGAGGCTGACGTGATAGCCCCTTTGCCGCCGGCGCGCTATGGTCCGCCGCAATCGAGGTTTTTTGAGATGAGCAGCATGGATCAGCCGGGCGAAACCACGCATTTCGGCTTCCGGGACGTGCCGGTCGGCGACAAGCAGACGCTGGTGAACGAGGTGTTCCACAGCGTGGCGCAGCGCTACGACCTCATGAACGACCTGATGTCCGGCGGCATGCATCGCGTCTGGAAGGACGTGATGATCAACACCCTCAATCCGCCGCGCTCCGACGCGCCCTTCGCGCTGCTCGACGTGGCCGGCGGCACCGGCGACATCTCCTTCCGCGCCGCCAAGGCGAGCGGGCTCGGCTTCGCGGCGACCGTCTGCGACATCAATACCGGCATGCTGGAAGTCGGCCGCGAACGCGCCATCAAGCAGCATCTCGAACATCAGGTGTCGTTCATCGAGGGCAATGCCGAGGAGCTGCCGTTCGACGACAAGAGCTTCGACGCCTATACGATCGCCTTCGGCATCCGCAACGTGCCACGCATTGATCGCGCGCTGAAGGAAGCGTATCGCGTGCTGAAGCCTGGCAGCCGTTTCCTCTGCCTCGAATTCTCGACGGTGGACGTGCCGGGTCTGGACAAGATCTACGACCTGTTCTCGTTCAAGGTGATCCCGCCGATGGGCAAGGCGGTGACCGGCGATTCGGAATCCTATCAGTATCTCGTGGAATCCATCCGCAAGTTTCCGAAGCCGAATGCGTTCGCCGAGATGATCCAGGGCGCCGGCTTTGCGCGGGTGAAATACGAACTGCTCTCAGGCGGCATTGTCGCGCTGCATTCGGGCTGGCGTTTGTGATTTCTGCTCTTTCGCATATTACGCGCCTCGCCCGCGCCGGCATCGTGTTCGCGCGCGAGGGCGTGTTCGGCGCCGTCGATCCCGCGCTGATTCCGCCGCCCGCATTGCTTGCGGTGAAGATCGCGCGACTGATCGAACGCAAGAATGCGCAGACCGGGCCGAAGCTCTCGCGCGCGCTGACGCGGCTGGGGCCGGCTTATCTGAAGCTCGGCCAGTTTCTTGCCACACGGCCTGACGTCGTCGGCGTCGCCATGGCGCGCGATCTCGAAAATCTGCAGGACCGTCTGCCGCCGTTCTCGGTGACCGAAGCGGAAACCGTCGTTGCCGCTTCCCTGGAACGGCCGATGGCGCAGCTCTATGCGAGCTTCTCGCCGCCGGTGGCAGCAGCCTCGATCGCGCAGGTGCACCGCGCCGAGGTGATCAAGGACGGCGTGCGCAAGACGGTTGCGGTGAAGGTGCTGCGGCCGAATGTGGCTGCGCAATTCCGCAGGGATCTCAGCGACTTCTTCTTCGTCGCGCGCAACGCCGAAGAACATTCCGCGGAAGCCCGGCGCCTGCGGCTGATCGAGATCATCACCGTGATGTCGCGCTCGGTGGCGATGGAGATGGATCTGCGGCTGGAAGCCGCCGCCCTCTCTGAAATGGCGGAGAATACGAAGAACGATCCGGACTTCCGCGTCCCCGAAGTGGACTGGGACCGCACCTCGCACAACGTGCTGACGATGGAGTGGATCGACGGCATCGCGCTGAACGACCACACGAAACTCGCGGCAGCCAATGTCGATCTGCCGGATCTCGGCCGCAAGGTGATCCAGAGTTTCCTGCGCCATGCTTTGCGCGACGGCTTCTTCCATGCCGACATGCATCCGGGAAATCTGTTCCTCGGCGATGACGGCCGGCTGGTGGCCGTCGACTTCGGCATCATGGGCCGGTTGGGGCTCAAGGAGCGGAGATTCCTCGCGGAAATCCTGCTCGGCTTCATCACCCGCAATTATCGCCGGGTTGCCGAAGTGCATTTCGAGGCCGGCTATGTGCCCGGCCACCACTCGGTGGAGAATTTTGCGCAGGCCATTCGCGCCATCGGCGAGCCGATCCATAATCGGACGGCCGAAGAAATCTCCATGGCCAAGCTGTTGACTTTGCTGCTGGAAGTCACCGGCCTGTTCGACATGCAGACGCGGCCGGAATTGATTTTGCTGCAGAAAACCATGGTCGTGGTCGAGGGCGTCGCGCGCACTTTCGATCCGAAACTGGACATCTGGAAGGTCGCCGACCCCGTGGTGCGCGAATGGATCGAGCGCAATCTGGGGCTGCTGGGCAAGATTCAGGG
>JAEXHR010000376.1 GCA_023449855.1 Pseudomonadota bacterium
CGCGGGATCTTGGTGACGACGTAGTCGATCGTCGGCTCGAAGGAGGCAGGCGTCGCGCCGCCGGTGATGTCGTTCTCGATCTCGTCGAGCGTGTAGCCGACGGCGAGTCGCGCCGCGACCTTGGCGATCGGGAAGCCGGTCGCCTTCGATGCCAGCGCCGAGGAGCGCGAGACGCGCGGGTTCATCTCGATGACGATCATGCGCCCCGTGGCCGGATCGATCGCAAACTGAACATTGCTGCCGCCGGTCTCGACGCCGATCTCGCGCAGCACCGCCAGCGAGGCGTCGCGCATGATCTGGTATTCCTTGTCGGTCAGCGTCAGCGCCGGGGCGACAGTGATCGAGTCGCCGGTATGCACGCCCATCGGATCGAGATTCTCGATCGAGCAGATGATGATGCAGTTGTCCTTCTTGTCGCGGACAACCTCCATCTCGTACTCTTTCCAGCCAAGCACCGACTCTTCGATCAGCACTTCATTGGTTGGCGAGGCGTCGAGGCCACGCTCGATGATGTCGAGGAATTCTTCGCGGTTATAGGCAATGCCGCCGCCGGTGCCGCCCATGGTGAAGGACGGACGGATGATCGCCGGCAGGCCGATTTCCGAAAGCGCCATCAGCGCCTGGCCGAGGGCGTGCTCCTGATAGCGCTTGCGGCGATCGGCTTCATGCAGATCCCACTGGCGCTCGTGCTCGGCCAGCGCTTCGCCGGAGAGCGTGGCCTTCTCGGCATTGTGCTTGTCGCGATATTGCTTCTTGAGGTCGGACGCGTTGGCGAGCCGCGACTTGGGCGTCTCCAGGCCAATTTTCGTCATGGCCTCGCGGAACAGCTGGCGGTCTTCCGCCTTGTCGATGGCTTCTGCGGTGGCGCCGATCATCTCGACATCGAACTTCTCCAGCGTGCCCTGCTTGCGCAGCGACAGCGCGCAGTTCAGCGCGGTCTGGCCACCCATGGTGGGCAGCAGCGCGAAGCCGCCGGGAATGACGTGGCGCTCTTTCTCGATGATCTTGGCGACGATCTCAGGGGTGATCGGCTCGATATAGGTCGCGTCCGCCAGATCCGGATCCGTCATGATCGTGGCCGGATTGGAATTCACGAGAACGACGCGATAGCCCTCTTCCTTCAACGCCTTGACGGCTTGCGTGCCGGAGTAATCGAACTCGCAGGCCTGGCCGATCACGATGGGACCGGCGCCGATGATCAGGATGGTGGATATGTCGGTGCGTTTTGGCATTACGTCTCGCGGTGGTGACAAATCGGCACAAAAAAAGGGCGCGCATACGCGCGTCCCTCGGGCCCGGGCGCCTGATCAGCTCGTACCCCTGAGGAGATTGGCCAATCTTCGCGCGCGGCTGTCTTTAGACCATCATATCGGGGCAGGAAAGGCTTTTAAAGCCGTCATCCCGCCTTCGCGCTCCGCGCTACGGCGGGGCTGGCCCGCCTGTGGAGAATCCCGTTTCCGAGATGGCTCGCCGAGCCGAAGCTCGCGTAGCGAGCGAAGGATGGAGGCCCAGCCTGGACTTGAACCAGGATATGAAGCGATGCACTCGCCCCCGCGTAGACATTTCCGCCACCGGGCCACGCTCACTGTGATCGATCACAGACGGTTGATCTACCAGCAGTTTTGCGAAGGTTCTGTTAACCCTAACGTTTCAAATCCTAATCAACCGATCGGGTGCGCGACAAATGCCATCCGGGCCTGATTATGGCCGATATTGACCTTTGCGCGTGCTGCCCGGTATCCCGCTGCCTCAAGTTTGGCAACCATGTCCGGCGCGCTGTAGTGCTGCAGACCGAGCGTTGTCCTGAGCTGCCGGTAATCGGACAGTGCGGTTTTGACCAGACTGACCAACGCCTCCCACAGGAAGCCGTGTTTGGCGGCGAGCCGCAGCAGCGCCATGACGTCGGTCATCATGTCCAGATCCGGCGGCAGGATGTCACCAAGCACAAGCTGGCCGTCCGGCTTGAGCAGGCGCTTCACCACCGCGAACGCGTCTTCGAGTTCGGGCTGGGTCATATATTGGGCGACGGAGTTCATGATCGCGAGGTCGACCGAGCCTGCAGGCAGATCGCGGAGTTCGTCGAGCGAATGCACGGCGATCTTCGGATTGGTCGCAAAGCGCGCGGCGATCCGGCTGCGCACCTTCGGTGCGGGTTCAGCAAGAATGAGTCTGGCGCAGGCCTCTGTCACCTTGCCGGCCGACAGTGCTTCGCCGCAGGCATAGTCGAGAACGGTGGCGTTCTTGGACGGGATGTAACCGGCGATGTCGCGGGCAATCAGTTCGAAATGAACGTCACGATGGTGTTTGCTGGCGTAAATCGTGTGGGCGGAATCGTAATAATCGATCCAATCTTCCATGCAGCGGTGCGCCTCGTCCTTGTTCCCCTAGGGGGAACCCTTACATTTGTCCTGCGTTGAAACCGTCTAGAGCGTTCCAGACAACTTGGAAACGCTTTTCGCCGACAGCAGTTTGACGTTTCGGAGTAGTCGACAATACGGACATTCAAGACAGTGGACCGTTCGTCGCAGATACTTCCGCACACGATCAATCCGCCTGGTCCCAGTGACCGCGTTCACAGGAAGGTACCGCACGTGAGCACCAAATCGAAAATCGCCGCCGACCTCAATACCCCGACCGACCTTGCCGCCGATGGGGTGGAGAAGGTCACCAAGGCGCTCAACGGCCTCCTCGCCGACGCCTTCGCACTCTATCTGAAGACCAAGAATTTCCACTGGCATGTGTCGGGTCGTCACTTCCGGGACTATCACCTGCTGCTGGACGAGCAGTCGGACCAGATCTTTGCGACCACGGATCAGCTTGCCGAGCGCGTCCGCAAGATCGGTGGCCGCACCATCCGCTCAATCGGCGAAATCGCCAAGCTGCAGTCGATCAAGGACAATGACGAGGACTACGTACCGCCGATCGAGATGCTGCACGAGCTGATGGACGACAACAAGAAGATGGCGGCAGCGATGCGCAAGGCGCACGACGTGTGCGACGACGCCAAGGATGTCGCCAGCGCCAGCATTCTCGAGAACTTCATCGACGAGACCGAGCGCCGCACCTGGTTCCTGTTCGAAGCCAGTCGCCAGGAAGGCGCGAACGAGAAGTAAGGGACGATTCGTAGGGCGGATTAGCGAAGCCGTAATCCGCCGGCCGATTACATTTGGCGAAGAAGGGCGGATTACGCTTAGCGAATCCGCCCTACGTTCTTCCTTACTTCGGCAGTTCGAACACCAGACAGGTCGTCGTCGCATGCGCGAGCAGGCGGCCCTTGTCGTCGGTGATGCGGGCTTCCGCCGTGGCAGCACGGCGGCCTACATTGAGGATCTTGCCTTCGGTCCGCACCGTGCCCGAGGTTTCGCTCATACCACGGATAAAGCTGATCTTGAATTCCAGCGTGGTGTAGCCGGAGCCCTGCGGCAGCGCCGAATGCACCGCGAGGCCCATGGCGGAATCCAGCAGGATCGCCGCGTAGCCGCCATGCGCCGAGCCGATCGGATTGTAGTGCCGGATGCCGGGGATGCTGTGCAGCACCACATGGCCGTGATCTGCGGTGCAGTCGAACGGTCCGACATTCTCCATGATCGGCGGCTGCGGCAGTTCGCCGGCGAAGATTTTCCGCACGAAATCGAGCCCGGACATGGAAGCGAGCACGGTGGGCGAGACGACGCCGAAGGGCTCCGCGGGATTGGGCATGAGCATTTCCTGTTTTTAATGACGGACATCATACAAAACGAGTGCGCAAATGCCAGTCGGCCACCGCGGAAACGACAGTGGCCGGGACGATCCCGGCCACTGCAATTACCGATGGATGATGGTCTGGAAGCGGTGCCCTACGACGCCTTCTTCGCCCGCATCAGATCGGCGAACCGCTTGAACAGATAGTGCGAGTCCCGCGGACCCGGCGAGGCTTCCGGGTGATACTGCACCGAGAACACCGGCTTGCCTTCGAGTTCGATACCGCAATTGGAGCCGTCGAACAGCGAGATATGGGTCTGCTTGGCGCCCTTCGGCAGCGTCGCCTCGTCCACGGCGAAGCCATGGTTCATCGAGGTGATCTCCACCTTGCCGGTGGTCTCGTCCTTGACCGGATGATTGGCGCCGTGATGGCCCTGATGCATCTTCTTGGTCCTGGCGCCGACCGCGAGGCCGAGCATCTGGTGGCCGAGGCAGATGCCGAAGGTCGGCAGGCCGGAGTCGATCACCTGCTTGATGACCGGCACGGCATATTTGCCGGTTTCGGCCGGATCGCCCGGGCCGTTCGACAGGAACACGCCGTCCGGCTTCATCGCCAGGATGTCTTCAGCCGAGGTGGTGGCGGGGACAACCGTGACCTTGCAGCCTTCGCCTGCGAGCAGGCGCAGGATGTTGCGCTTGATGCCGTAGTCGATGGCGACGACGTTGAATTCCGGCTTGTCCTGACGGCCAAAGCCCTTGTTCCATTCCCAGGGCGTCTCGTCCCAGGTGAAACGCTGGCCCGAGGTGACCATCGGCACGAGATCCATGCCCTCGAGGCCGGGCCATTCGCGCGCTTCTTCCTTCAGGCCATGCAGGTCGAACTTGCCGTTCTTGGCGTGGGCGATGACGGCATTCGGCATGCCCTTGGTGCGGATCAGCGCGGTGAGGGCGCGGGTATCGATGCCGGAAATGCCGATGATGCCGCGCGCCTTCAGCCAGGCGTCGAGATGCCGGGAGGCGCGGAAATTCGACGGATCGGTAATCGCCGAGCGCAGGATCACGCCGCGCGCGCCGGGCGTTGCCGCCATGTTCACCGTCTCGATATCCTCGTCATTGGTGCCGACATTGCCAATGTGGGGGAAGGTGAAGGTGATGAGCTGGCCGGCATAGGAAGGATCGGTGAGGATCTCTTCATAACCGGTCATCGCCGTGTTGAAGCAGACTTCACCGACGGCCTGGCCTTCCGCGCCGAGGCCAAAGCCTTCCAGCACGGTGCCATCGGCGAGCACGAGGAGCGCGGTCGGTTTGTGGTCCGGCCAGGCTGAGGAGGATTCTGTGAGGGTCATGAGAGGACTACATAGTCCGGCGGCCCTGCGGCGTCAAAGCCGGATCGGCGGGATTCACACGTGCGGAACCCGGCAGTCCGCCCGACGGAGCGTTCCCCGGGGAGAGCCGGATGAGACGTTCGATCAATTTATTTAAGGGTTGAATTAGTCAAATAGTCCCAAGGTCGCTTGCTGAGGGCGTGATTCACCGCTAGCAACCCCCAAACTGGGTATTTCCGGATATTTCCGTGCTGCTCGATCATTTCGCCGCCATGGCCGCCCGTTCGGCCGCGGCGCCGGCGCGTTGGCGTCGCCCGTTCCTGGCCTGGCTTGACGGCATCGAAAGAGGCTGGGGAATCCCGCTTCTGATCGCCGGCTTTGCTGCGGCCTGGTGGCTTTTCCTCATTGTCGCCTATCAGAGCGGCGACCTTCATGCCGACGCGCTGGAGACCTGGACGCTCGGGCGGGAATTCGCCTGGGGGAACGCCAAGCATCCGCCGCTGATGGGGTGGGTGGCGTGGCTGTGGACGCAGGTCTTCCCGCTTACCGACTGGTCGTTCCAGCTGCTGTCCATGACCAATGCGGCGGTGGCGCTTTTCGCTGTCGATCTGATCGCGCGCCGCTTCGTGCGTGGCGATGCCCGCGCTGTCGTGCTGATGCTGCTGATGCTGACGCCGGTCTATCAATTCTACGCTCAGCGCTTCAATGCCAATACCGTGCTGCTGGCGATATGGCCGCTCGCCACCTATTGCCATCTGCGCTCGTTCGAAACGCGCAGCATTGGCTGGTCGGTGGCCGCCGGTGCGCTGGCGGCGCTGGCGATGCTCGGCAAATATTATTCGGTGTTCCTGGTCGCCGGCTTCGCGCTCGCAGCCTTCGCGCATCCGCGCCGCGCTGCTTATTTCAAATCCTCGGCACCTTGGCTCTCGACCCTGGCCGGTCTGGTTGTGCTCGGCCCGCATCTTTACTGGCTGGCCATGAATAACGGCCAGACGCTGACCTATCCGCTGAAGCAGCAGGGTGGTTTTGGCTTCGACCATTCGCTTGGTGAAGCGACCATGTTCGTGCTCGGGGTCGGCGCAGCGCTCGCGCTACCGGCGATCGCCTGGACGCTCTCGGCGGGCCGGCGGCTCGGCGGTTTCATGGCCGATTTCCGTGCCATGCCATCAGGGCTCTTGCTGCTGTTTTGGGTATTCATCGGCACGATGGTGCTGCCACCCGTCACGGCCGTCGCGCTCGGTACCAATATGCCCTCGCTATGGGCGGCGCAGGGACTGTTTTTGCCGGTGATCCTGATCGTCTGTGGCGCCAGCTACACGTTGGAGCGCTTCTTCGTTGTCAATCTCGCCACCTGGGTAGCGGGGATCGCGATCATTGCCATCGTCGTGGCCGCGCCGATCCATGCAATCCAGCGCAACAGCGTCAGCCCCAATGAACGGACCTACTACCGGCTTGCTGCTGCCGAGGTCACCAAGCGATGGCATCAGGCAACGGGGCGGCCGATCACGCAAGTCAGTGGCGATGACGGCCTGGCCTTCGCGACGGCGTTCTACAGCCCGGATCATCCGCGTTACAGCCGCCCGTTCCGCTTCCAATATGCCTGGGGCATGCCGCGCCCCGCGACCCTGCAGCGCGGCTGGGTCGGCCTCTGCTTTGCCACGGACCCGGCCTGCCTTGACTGGCTGGGCAAGGTCGCCGCCATCGACAGCCAGCATCTTCGTGTGGATTTCGACGTACGGCCGACTTTGTGGGGAACACCCGGTATCCCGGCCACCATCACTGCCCTGATGGTGTTGCCGCACGGTCCGCAGAGCGGTCAGCCCGGCGAACTTCGCAGCGACGCCGCCGAGGAGTTCAGCTCCAACGGCCGCCGCGTGACCTGGTGAGGGCCTGTCCGCGGTTCCGCGGGCATGTTGTGCCGTTCCGGCAAAGCGCTTAGATCGTCACCAGCAGAAATTTGGGCGCCGCCGAGAGGCCGCCGACAAGGAGACGCATATGCTGCGCGACGACATCAATGGCGCCGTCAAGGAGGCCATGAAGGCCAAGGACGAGCGCAAGCTGTCCACCCTGCGCATGGTCAATGCGGCCATCAAGAACGCCGACATCGACGCGCGCGGTCAGGGCAAGCCGCCGCTGTCGGACGCTGACCTGCTGAGCCTGCTGCAGAAGATGATCAAGCAGCGCCAGGAATCGGTGGAGCTGTATGACAAGGGCGGCCGCGCCGAACTCGCCGCTCAGGAACGCGAGGAAATCGCGGTCATCACGGCCTATCTGCCGCAGCAGATGTCGGAAGACGACACCAAGGCGGCGATTGCTGCCGAGATCACCGAGCTCGGCGCTGCCGGCATGAAGGACATGGGCAAGGTGATTGCCGCGCTGAAGGCGAAATATGCCGGCCAGATGGATTTCGGCAAAGCCAGCGGCCTGGTGAAGGCGGCGCTGAACGGGTAGTTTCTTAACCTCTCCCCGCCCTTCTGCGGGG
>JAEXHR010000005.1 GCA_023449855.1 Pseudomonadota bacterium
GCCTCAAGCGGCGCCGTTGTCGTTTCCGAACGTGTCGATCGCGGCGCTGGCGGGAGAATCGAGTCGCGAATCGTGGGGAGTGACGCGCCGGACGAGGTGGTTGCGGGCGCGCGGGGGTAGCTTCCGGCGCGCTTATCCAAAAAATATTTTCGTTGCCGGTTTGACCGAGTCGGCGTTCGCCGACGGCGATTCCGGTTCGGTCGTCGCGATTCGCCTGCGCTCCGACTTTGTGTAGTTGTTTGTTAGTTCACTTCACGCGCGCGCTGCAAAAATAGGCCTGCGCGTTGCACTTGACTTTCGGGCGGGTAGGTTTTGCAGGCGTTTCTTTCGCTATGCGTGAGCCGCATGAACGCTCCGCACCTGCGGGAATGGGCTTGACCGGGGCGGCGCAGCTTCAACACTTCCTTAAGCGGACCACTGTTCTTTTGAAATCGTTGGTGTATTCGGAATCGTGTGCATATCGATTCACGACTGCACGCAGCGTTTGAGCCATCTCAATGGAGGGCAACATGGCTAAGAAGGCAGTGAAGAAAGTCGCCAAGGCGAAGAAGACCGTGAAGAAGGCTGCGAAGACCGCAGTCAAGAAGACCGCGAAGAAGACCAAGAAGGTCGCCAAGAAGGCCGCCAAGAAGAAGTAACTTCTTCTTTCCGGAATACGCCGGCAGTGATGCCGGCGCCGTCACGAGAGCGATAGCTCTGGTCGACGAAAGAGGGTGTCGGTGAGACATCAGGTCGAACGGCTGGATCGTGTTCGCGAAAGGCTTCGGCTTCAGCGCAGCGGTCCGGCAGAGATGCCGGTCATGCAGTGATTGGCGTTCCTCGAAGGGCGGATCATTGATCCGTAGTCTCCGGCATGATGCCGACAGACATGATCCTGACGTGTTGCCGACGCCCTCGTCTTGTTCCGCCGGTGCGGTTGATCCCCGGCGATGATGAGTTTCCCCGTTTGATAGTCGGCTCTTCGTAGCCCGGATGGAGCGTAGCGCAATCCGGGATTCAGAGCGTCCGCATATCTGCCGGTCCCCGGATTGCGCTGCGCTCCATCCGGGCTACGCGAATGCCGCTCCGTTCGCGATGGTTACGCGATCGCCAACCGGCAAGGTAAACCGAAATCCGCGAAAATGCCGAAAACCCGCATGAATGCTGGGTTTTTGGTCGTGAAACGGGGCTTTCGCGCGCGCCGCGTTCAGAAACCGTTCATCGCGATACTTAAACTGCCATTCAAATTTGATCGGTCATTATCGCGTCAACACGCCGGACAAACCGGCGGTTGGGAAGACGGCAAATGACGGACGGGAGCCGCGCTCGGTTGGGGCGGCAAACACAAGAAAAGGAATGACCGATGTTTCAGGGACAGATCGATTTCGGGGCGGCGACGCCCGTCACGGAGACCGCGATCCAGGACGTGTTGTTCGAGCGCGGCATGTACTGGTCGAGCGGCCGCGCCGGGGTCGTAGATCTCGTCGCCGCGCATAAGTGGTTCAATCTCGCCGCGCTCAAGGGCCGTGTCGATGCCGTTCCGATGCGCCGCGAAGTCGCCGACATGATGTCGGATGTCGAGATCGCCGCCGCCCAGCGCGATGCCCGCGCCTGGATGACGACCGCACACTAATCCTCTGCCGGGACCTTGTTGCTCACGGCGGTGACGACCGGCTTGTCGAACACCGCCTTGCAGCCGCTGCTCAGATTGGCCTTCTGCTTGCGCATGCAGGCCGTGACGTCCTCCACATTCGGGATCGCCGAGCTGCACAGCCGGAGCGCATCGCCGGTACATAGCCGCCGCTGTTCGGCGCTATAGGTCTGTGCCGAGGCCACGGATGTTGCCGCCGTCACCATGAGGGTGGCGAGCAGGGCGGTCCATCCGATAGTCCTGTAGGTCTGTGCAGGCATGATGTCTTCCCCGGTGCGTGATGTTCACCTCCGGTCGTCGCAACCTGAAGAGATCGGGTTCGACCCAGCCTCCACATTTTTTCCGCAATTCATCCACCGGCGGCGACGATGGTCCGACAGACCGTTGCGCGTGGATCCCAGTTCTATCATACCGCACTGCGTCACGGGCTTGTGACGCCGGCGTCGCTTGTAACCGGCGGCGGTCTCCCGATGTCTGTTGCGTTACTTCCGCACAGAGACCGGTCGGCCTCTGCAACACAGGGACACCATCATGTCGATCAAACCTCATTCATTGAGCGCTGCTGCGCTCGCGCTGTTGGCCGCTACCGCCGTTGTCGCCATCGAACCGGCACGCGCGCAAACTGTCGCGCCGACGCGAGCAGACAACGGGGATATGTATGTGAGCGCCGCTCGTCGCCATCACAACATGCAGCGCAGCACGGTGCGCGATGCCTATGGCGCCTATCTCGGCGGTGCTGCTGCAGGGCCGACACAGACATGGGATGGTTACGGGTATGGCGTTGGCGACAATTCGCGAAATCAGACCTGGTAGCGCGAAGAGTCGACAGGACGACGCGCCACTGCAGTAGAGAAGCCGGCCGCCGGGAGGCGACCGGCGATGCCGTTCACTTGGTGGTGTAGCCACCATTGACCAGTATGGTCTGGCCGGTCATCCACCAGCCCTCGGAAACGAGGAAGCGGATATAGGGGACGATGTCCTCGATGTCGGTGAGGCCGGTCTTCGAGAACTTCGACAGCGCTGCCGCCGTCTTGTGATAGGCCTGCGCATCGGCGCTCTCCTGGCCGTAGAAGAAGGGCGTGTCCATCGGACCCGGGCCGATCGCCGTCACCGAGATGCCGCGTTCGCCGAACTCCTTCGATGCCGCCCGGGTGAAATGCTCCACCGGAGCCTTGGTGCCGGCATAGATCGCATAGAAGGGCGTGAAGGCGCCGAGCAGGGACGTGACAAGCGTGCAGATCTTGCCGTTATCGTTGAGATGCTTGCCTGCTTCCTTGATGAAGAAGAAAGCGGACTTGGCGTTCACCGCGCTCACCTCGTCATACTCGGCTTCGGAGATGTCGAGGATCGGCTTCTTGAGCACCTTGCCGACCGTGTTGATGGCGATGTCGGGCTTTCCGAGGGCGGCGACCACATCGGCGAACAGTTGTTCGACCGCCGTGGCGGTGGTGAGATCCGCCTGGAAGGAGGCTGCCTTGGCGCCGGCCGCCTTCACTGCGGCAACGGTAGCATCCGCCTCGGCTTTCGAGGCCGCGCCGTTGTAGTGAATGGCGATCGCCTTTGCGCCTTGTGCGGCAAAGTCGCGGGCGATCAGGCCGCCGAGATTCTTGCCGCCGCCAGCGATGATGACGGTTTTGCCCTTGATGGAATGATCGGTCATGGAACGAGCCCCTTGGGAACGAGGCCACGGCACCGCGCCATCCTCGTTGAGGCTCAAATTACGGTCTGGATTGTTCCGATAAAGACGATCATTCTGACATCATATGTCAGCTTGACCGAACAATAGTCCCGGGGCGCGCGCTTGGACCGCATCGATCTCTTCCGCATCTTCGTTCGGGTCGTCGAATGCACGAGCTTCACCCGTGCCGCCGACATGCTGGGGATGCCGCGCTCTTCGGTGTCGTCGGCGATCTCGGAATTGGAGGATCGCGTCGGTGCGCGGCTCCTGCACCGCACGACGCGCAAGGTTGCCGCGACTCGGGACGGTGCGGCATTTTACGAGCGCTGCATCCGGGTCATCGCCGATGTCGAGGAAGCCGAGGGGCTGTTCCGGCACAGCGGGGCGAAACCCTCGGGCACGCTGCGCATCGACGTTCCCGGGCGCATCGGCCGGCTGATCGTCGCTCCGGCGCTGCCCGGCTTTCTAGACGCGTATCCCGAGATCGACGTCAGTCTCGGTGTCACCGACCGGGCGGTGAACCTGATCGAGGACAGCGTGGACTGCGTGTTGCGCGTCGGGCCCTTGAGCGATTCCGGTCTCATCGCGCGACCGATCGGCAAGCTCCCGCTCATCAACGTCGCCAGCCCCGGCTATCTTGCCAGACACGGCATGCCGGCGGTCCCGGACGATCTCGCCAATCATCACGCGGTGAACTACGCTTCGCCGTCAACGGGCCGCGTGGAGCCATGGGAGTGGCGCGAGGAGGGCGAGCTCCGCACCTTGCCGATGCGCGGGCGTGTCACCGTCAACAGTGCCGAAGCCTATATTGCCTGCTGCCTCGCCGGATCTGGCCTGATCCAGATTCCTGCCTATGACGTGCGTCATCACCTCGAGCGCGGTGAACTGGTGGAAGTGATGCCCGCTTATCGCGCCGAACCGCTGCCGATGGCGCTGCTATACCCACACCGCCAGCATCTTGCCCGGCGCGTGCAGGTGTTCGCGGATTGGCTGGAGGATTTGTTGAAGGCTGCGGTTCTACGGTGATCGATCTTTGGCCGCGTCGTGAGCGTATGTCTTCGCGAGTCGCAGGCGATCGCTAGCTTTGCAGGAAGTTGATAAGGCCTGTCAGGAGGCCAACTGCCTTCGTTATCAGGCCGGGGGTAAAGTATTTGACCGCGGCCGTTACACCTATCGCCACGGTCGACCATACGATGAGCCCGATGAAGCGTTCACCGGGCTTGCCGAAGATCGATTTGACCCAGTGAATTTCAGACGTGAACAGCTTCCAGTTTGATTTTTTTGCGGCAGTATCTCGCTCGGCCTTGAGGGCATTTGTGGTCGTGTTGATATCGTCGATCGTGGTGCGCAGGGACTGCGTATTTGAGGCAATAGCATCCGTGGCAGCGCGGATGCTCGCAATCTCACGGCTTACAGCATCAACTGAACCAGCCAGCACCGCGTTCTTGAGCGTAGTCAGGAAGTCTTCGAAGTCAGTAGAGACATCCTCATACAGCCTTGTGATCGCTCGATTGTCACAGAGATCGATCCATGCCTTTCTGATCTCGTTTTGCTTTGCCTTGAAGTTGTTGTTGTGCGTGATCTTGTAGATTTTGTTCTTCTTGTCACGAGAGTAGCGAGCATACATCAACGCGACGAGTATCGCCTGAGACGGCGCATCTCGCTCGCTGGCATTCGGCAAGCCTGCAACGAACGCCGTAATTTGATTGTATGCCTGACTGGCATCGGTGATGCCGCAGTCAACCGTCTCAAGTATGTCGTCGAGCACTGCTTGCCCCCAAGCAGATCTAAAATATTGGCGAGGCGTTTGGCCTGCCGCTACTAAAAATGATGATCTGGAAATTGGTGGTTAGCGAGCGGAAGGCGGAGTGAAAGGCTTCAATGCTTCCCTGACCCGTTCATCGAGACGCTCGTCAAACGTCTTGCTTCGCCATTCGGTGACTTCGCGAGGGAGGACGGGAGGGGCGCTGGGAGCGTGGGTTTGTGAGGGGGCCGAGGCAGCCGTTTGGCTGTCGCTTGGAGGCTTGACCCGATTGCCGAATATAGACATCGTGCGGTCCTTCAAAATTCCTTCCAGCGCATCCCCGCCACCGCGCTAGCCTGTATCCACCTGAAAAGCCCCCGTTCGAAAAGAACATGGAGGGCGTACATCAGGTCCGGCAGGGTCTCTTCACATTAAAACTTAGCCAGAAAGTTGACGTCTGTCTTGCAGAAAGTTACTGCAAGTTGCAGAAACTTTCATGGCGCGCTTAGATATCATGTCTAGTGAAGCGGGATTCGGTAAAGAATTTCTTCAGCGGCTACAACTGGTCGCGTTTGGCGTCGCGGAAGAAGTTGATGTTTTCATCAATAGTTTGAAGGCCTTCCAGCGAGTTCAAAAGAAATCCGGTGCTTCTGGAATTAGCCTGCCGGCGATTGATAACTGGTTCACCGAGGGCAAAGGCGGCCCGCAGCGGAAGCCTGCGCTTGAGTTTCTGCGCGACTATATCTTGTGGATGGCGGCAAAGCCGGATGCCGATAGCACTCAGCGCAAAGCGTTCGACGCCCTTCGCCTCGAGATTGCCAGCCGCCTTTACGAATTCGAGCTGAGTCCACCTTCTGCCGCGACCGGAGAAGCCGATCGGGCGCGCCTCATGCGCGACTGGCACCTGCGCAAGGATACCCAGGAACGCCTGAACGCCCTGTCGGGCGTCTATCAGGTCATTCGCCCATATGTGGGACGGAACGATGCATATGTACTGGAGGTCATGGAGATAACCGCAGCGAGCGCCGGGGCGCCGCGCTTCAAGATGTACTCCCACAATCAGGCGGTAGCAGGTTTCGCGCACCAGGGAGACGTTTATCCCAGCAGTCGCTACACATTCGGGTTCGCCTCGAGGCCTGATGAGGAAGACACCGATCAATTCACGTTTCGGGGCATCACTCTGAATACGCCCCATCGCAAGCTTTCGACAGGGTACGAGTCAAGGCCATGCCTCTCGGGCATCATTTTGCGGGGCGTAAAGGGCGTCGATGCAATAGGGCTTCCCGCGGTCGCGGTGCCCATCGTAGCCATACGTGCGCACGGAGAGGATTCCGACCTGGGCGCCAAGCCGATGGCGAAGGTGACGCCCACTGTCAGTCGATTGCACGCAGCCAGCTCAATTTTGGTCGGTGAAGTCAAGGCAGACAGCGGCGATGTGTTCTCGTTCTGCGAGCGTTTGTTCTCCCAGCTGCGCCCACACATCTTTTCAGGACTTGTGCTTCAGGCTGTCAGACCAGGTATCGTGGAGCGCGCGATTGCGGGGGAGAACAGCGACGCGAAAGCCCACTTCCTGAGTTGGTCAACGGCTGTCGGCGTGTCGTTCAAATCTGATGTGGTCGGGCAATCCAGCTGAATTGAGCGGTCGAGTACCCGTACACGCATCGCTCGTCCTGCACGAAAGCAAGTCGTCCACGAGACAGGTTGTACGGGACTGCCAGACTGGCGGAGCCGGAGGGATTCGAACCCTCGATACCCTTTAACAGGTATGCCGCTTTAGCAAAGCGGTGCCTTCAGCCACTCGGCCACAGCTCCATCATGGCTGCATATGCCCGACAGCGCCGTGAGCCGCAAGCGCCAGTTCGCGTCTTGCTCGCCTGTGCAGAAAATTTTGCGACGGGAAGGGCACTCCGCACACCTCTATATACGTCCAGCGTGCCACAGCGCGGCTGCGGACGGGGACCGCAGCACTGCATCTGTCATCTCCGGACACCGCAGAATCCCTGCGATTCGAGATGCGCCCGCCGTGAAACTAGAATGTTACGGGAAGATCGGCTCGATGCGCGCTGCACGCGAAGTTTGTGACGCGATTTTTGCATTATAAAATTAGATAAACAAATCAGATGGTTGCCCGGATTTGGCAATCACAAGCGCGTGTGATTTCCGCAACACTTTGCCGCAAATGGCGGAAGCCGGGCGGTTTCGAGGCGTTCCATTGTTGCGAAGCGGCAGACCTTGGGAGATGTTCGCGATGCGACGGAGGGGGGCATCCCGAGGTCGTCCCGTTGAGGTGGTTCGCCAGCTCCTCGCATCGTGTGATGCGAAGGCTGATGTGGCTGAAGCGTTCGGCGGGTTGTCAGGGATTTAGGGGCTTGTCTTCAGGGTGCTTCACCCCGTGGCGGAACCTTCCCTTTAGCAACTTGGAGGTTACATGAAGACGATTAAGGGCCTTATCCTGGGCTCCGCAGCGGGCATCCTCGCTGTTGGTGGCGCTCAGGCAGCCGATCTTCCCGTCAAGGCCAAGGCCGTTGAATACGTGAAGGTCTGCTCTCTCTACGGCGCCGGTTTCTACTACATCCCGGGCACCGATACCTGCATCAAGATCGGTGGTGCGATCCGTATCGACACCTCGTTCAACGCGAACGCATACGACACCCCGTTCTGGCAGGGTGGCGCAGGTGGCAACAACCTGTGGACCAAGGACTACTTCATCACCCGTGAACGTATCAACCTGACCACCGATACGCGCACCGCGACCGAATACGGCGTCGTTCGTACCTACGCGAACATCCAGTTCGACTTCTCGCAGAACCGCGAAACGATCGCTGGCGGCTTCACCGAAGTCGACTACGCTTTCATCCAGTTCGCCGGCTTCACCTTCGGTAAGGCCGTCTCGCAGTTCGACCCGCAGTGGGCTCTCTCGAAGCCGTACATCTCGTCGGGCTTCATGGCCGGTTCGAACAACACCACCGGTCTGCCGCAGCTCGCCTACACCGCTTCGTTCGGTAACGGCGTGTCGGCCACGATCTCGCTCGAAAACGCTTCGCCCTACCGCAACGCCGGCCTGTACAACACCGCCAACTTCATCGTCGGTCCGGGTTCGAGCAGCTTCCTGAACCAGCAGTACGGCGTTGCCTCGAACACCTTCCTGGGCAACTCCTACGGCGGCAACCACATTCCGGACGTCGTCGGCAACCTGCGCCTCGATCAGGCCTGGGGCACGCTGCACTTCGGTGCCGCCATGCACGCCATCACGCCGGGCTTCTACGGCGCCAACGAGTCCACCGGCCACGCCGATGACTCCTACGGCTTCGCCGTCAACGGCGCGGTGGAATTCAAGAACCTGCCGACCGGCGCTGGCGACAGCCTGAAGCTCGAAGCCACCTACGCCAAGGGCGCAGCCAAGTACGCAATGGCTGGCGGCACCACCGACACCCAGGGTGGCGGTCGCTTCGCGAAGTTCGACGGCAACAGCGTTGGCTTCGGCTACGTGCTCGATGGCGTGTTCGCTCCGGGCGGTTCGATCCAGCAGAGCGAAGCTTGGTCGGTCGTCGGCTTCTACGAGCACTACTGGAACCCGGCCTGGCGCACCTCGCTGTTCGGCAGCTACAGCAAGATCTCGTACGGCGATGCTGGCAATGCTCTGCTCTCGGCAGCCTTCAGCCAGGCTGGCGGCCGTCTCGGCAACGCCACTGCAGCTGGCAGCGCAACCGCTGGCTTCCTGCAGAACACCACCGGCAACTTCGACTTTGGCATCGCTCAGATCGGTACCCGTACCGCCTGGACCCCTGTCAAGAACCTGACCCTGTCGGCTGAATTCACCTACAGCCGTCTCGAGCAGAGCCTCGGTGGTCAGTATGTCGGCAACGCCTCGGGCAAGGTCGGCAACACGACCTACCAGATCCAGGACCAGAACATCTACAACGGTTCGGTTCAGATCCTGCGCTCGTTCTAATATCGAACGCCTCACGGCGATCGATATCTGAAAACAAGACCCCCGGCAGGCAACTGCCGGGGGTTTTTGTTTGTGCAATGAAGCGTAGGGCGGATGAGGCGAAGCCGTAATCCGCCGGCCGATTGAGTGTGGCGAAGGACGGCAGATTACTACGGGCTCTACGGCCCGCGTTACTCGACGCTGCTGCCGCGGCCGCGATGCAGGTCGGCATCGATCTGCAGCTTGTGGCCGCCGCCGAAGCGGGCGCGGTAGACCTGCAGGTTTTCCATGATGCGCTGGACGTAGTTGCGCGTCTCCGCAAACGGAATCGACTCCACCCAGTCCACGGCGTCGACATTGGCATCGCGCGGATCGCCGTAGCGCTCGATCCATTTGCGCACGCTGCTGCGGCCGGCATTGTAGCCGGCAAAGGTCATGATGTAGGAGCCGCGATAGTCTTCGAGCAGGCCGCCGAGTTCGGCGGCGCCGAGCGTGACATTGTAGGTCGAGTCGTTCTTCAGCCGCGCGAGGTCGTAGGTCGCGCCGTGTCGCTTGGCGACATATTGCGCAGCGCTCGGCGTCACCTGCATCAGGCCATAGGCCTGCGCGGGCGAGACGACGGCGGGATTGAACGCGCTTTCCTGCCGCGCGATCGCATAGACCACGGCAGGATCCACCTCCGGTCCGATCTGGCGGAAGCTCGGAATGCCCACAGTCGGATAGGCATAGTGATCGAAGGGCAGGCCGCGATTGAGCGCCGCCTTGCCGACCAGCAGCATACCGCGCGCATCCTTGTTCTGGGATGCGAGTTCGCTGAGGCCGAGCACCGCTTCCGGATCGCCGTTCTCGCCGACATCGGCGAGGATCGGCACTGCGATGTCCTTCTCGTCCAGCGCGTAGAGCAACTGCACGGCGCGCACTATCTCAAGCCGGTCGAGGCCGCGTGCGCGCGCGGTCAGCGAGCCGCTGATGTCGAGTTGCGGCAGGCCCAGCTTGGCGCGCGCCAGCTGGCCGTAATAACTCGTCGATTGCTCCGCCGCGCGCGTATAGGCGGCGCGGGCGTCCGAGCTGCGGCCGCCGGCCTCTGCAGCGCGGCCCTGCCAGTAGCCGGCGCGGGCCAGCGCCGTCGGATTGACGCTGCCGACGCCGATGCGCGCGAAGTGCTGCGATGCCGTTGCGGGGTCCTTCAGGAAACGCAGCGCGATCCAGCCGGCCGTGAATTCCTGCTCGGTCTTGTAAATGTCGCGCGCAGGCAGGGCAGCATCGCGCGCCACCGTATAGGCGGCGCGAGGCTCACCCACATCGAGCAGCTTTCGCGACAGCAGGCGGCGTTCGATCCACCATTCGTCGAGATTGTGCAGGCGGCTGATATCCTTCGGCACGGCCGACATCAGCCGCGCAGCGTCGCCGAAGCGCTCGTCGCGGCGCAGCTGCTGGATGCGGCTGAACAGATAGCCGGGATCGCTGTGCAATTCGGACGGCACCGCATCGAGCAGCGCCTTTGCATTCGATGCCTTCTTTGTCACGGCAAGACGCGCACGCGCCAGCGCCATCTGCGCGCCGCCGAGGCGCTTGGCGGAGCGCAGGCCGGCCTCGCCATCGCTGCCATAGAGCAGCATGTCCATGCGCGCCTTGTGATCGCCCGGCGTGATCAGCGCGCCGAACATGTCGATTGCCATGTTCTCGGTATCGCCGGAGATCGGATCGCTGCGCCAGGCGTCGCGGATCAGCCGCTCGGCACCGGCGCGGTCGCCCTGCGCGAGCAGCGACCTGGCAAGCGCGAACTTGCCCTTGGCCGAGATCGGCTTTTCGTCGGCGAAGTAGGACTGGATCGCGCTGTCGTCGCGTTTGTCGTCCCACAGCGCCGCCTCGGCGCGGCGGCGCAGGAAGGTCTGCGACGGCCAGCTCGGATTGGCGGCAATGAAGGCGCGATAGCGCTCCACCGATGCGCTGTTGTTTTCGCTGCGCAGAAAGACCCATTCGCCGAGCTTGCGTGCGACGGGATCGCCGATGGTCTGCGCCACCTGGCCGGCTTCCGGGCTCTTGCCCTTGCGTACGAGCTCGATGACGTTTTCCAGCGCCTCGCCATCGGCCTGCGATGTCGAACTGGTTGCGGCGATGGCGGCGCGGGCAGGCGGCTTCTTGGCCGCGGGCGGCGGAGCGACGGCATGCAGGCGCGTGGCCGGCTGTATCGTCGGCGCGGGGCTGACAGTGCCGGTATGTCGTGTGGGCGTAGCCGCGGGCTTGGCGGCGACCGGCTTTGCCGCAGCCGGCTTGGCTTCGGTCGGCTTCTTGGCGTCAGGTTTGGCGGCGGTCGATTTCGCAGCCGTCGGTTTGGCCGCCGATCTTGCGTCGCCCGGCTTTGAAGCCGTCGATTTGCTCGCGTTGGGCTTCGCCGATGCTTTGTCTGCAGCACCTTTGGCTGCGGCGCCTTTTGCGCTTGCCGGCTTGGCTGCAGCATCTTTCGCGGCCTGGCCTGTCTTCGGCGTGTCAGTGGTGCCGGCCGCGCCGGCTTCGAGCGCGGGCACCGAGACGCCAATCATCAGCGCCAGGGCGGCGCGTAGCGCCGTCCGTCGTGCCGCAGGATTTGGGAGCAGTCGCGTCACGGTGTTTCCTCGCCGCGAATCACATCTTCGCCGGCATTCCCACGATGTATTTGATTGAAAGGGTGACCAAATCGTCAATGTCCGTCACCTTTGGCCCTGATGTGCCGCGCCACGGCGGCGAAATCGGGGCGGAAACGCCGCAAAACCAGTCCGATAGCGCCCAATCGCGTCTTGGGCGGTCTTTCGCCGCAGCTCCGAAGCCGGTAAGACTCGCAGTCCATTCAATAGGTTCAAGCAGACGGCGGAAGCCGCATCGCGTTCGGAGCAGACCATGGCAGCCACCAAGACGATTTTCCGGGGGTCTTACACAGCTCTGGTCACCCCGTTCAAAGCCGGTGCGCTGGACGAGGAAGGTTTTCGCGCGCTGGTATCCTGGCAGCTCGCCGAGGGTTCCAATGGCCTGGTTCCCGTCGGGACCACCGGCGAGAGTCCGACCCTGAGCCATGACGAACATGCCAAGGTCGTCGAATGGTGCATCGACGAGGCGAAGGGCCGCGTCCCGGTCATTGCCGGTGCCGGTTCGAACTCGACCCGTGAAGCCGTGGCGCTGGCGAAGCATGCCGAGAAGGCGGGCGCCGATGCCGTCCTCGTCGTGACGCCGTACTACAACAAGCCGACCCAGGAAGGCATGTATCAGCACTTCAAGGCGGTGAACGATGCGATCGGCATTCCGATTATCATCTACAACATTCCACCGCGCTCCGTGGTCGATATGTCCGTCGAGACCATGGCGCGCTTGTACGAATTGAAGAACATCGCCGGTGTGAAGGACGCCACCGCCGATGTCGGCCGCGTCTCCAAGCAGCGCCACGCCATGGGACCGGATTTCATCCAGCTCTCGGGCGAGGACATGACTGCGCTGTCCTATATGGCCGCCGGTGGCCATGGCTGCATTTCGGTCACCGCCAATGTTGCGCCGAAGCTCTGCGCCGAACTGATGCAGCAGGTGTTCAAGGGCGACTATGCCGGTGCGCTGAAGATCCAGGATCGCCTGACGCCGCTGCATGATGCGATCTTCAAGGAGCCGGGCCTTGCCGGCGCCAAGCACGGGCTCAAGCTGCTCGGCCGCGGCGACGAGAGCGTGCGCCTGCCGCTGCTGCCGGTCACCGAGGGGACGGGCAAAGTGATCCGTGCCGCCATGGTTCATGCGGGTCTGATCAATTAGACGTTGAGTGACTTCGCTCGCGTCATCGCTTTCTAATGACAGTCATTGGACAACAAAGGGGATTGCGCATGCTGAAGGAATTTCGCGATTTTGCGATGAAGGGCAACGTGGTGGATCTCGCCGTCGGCGTGATCATCGGTGCGGCGTTCGGTGCCATCGTGTCCTCGATGGTCGCCGACATCATCATGCCGATCATCGGCGCCATCACCGGCGGCCTCGATTTCTCGAACTACTTCACCGGCCTGTCCAAGTCCGTCACTGCGACCAATCTCGCCGACGCCAAGAAACAGGGCGCCGTGCTGGCCTGGGGCAGCTTCCTGACGCTGACGCTCAACTTCATCATCGTCGCCTTCGTGCTGTTCATGGTGATCCGCGTCATGAACCAGCTCAAGCGCAAGGAAGAAGCCAAGCCGGCCGAGCCGCCGAAGCCGAGCGCGGAAGCCGTGCTGCTCACCGAAATCCGCGACCTGCTCAAGTCGAAAGCCTGATTTGGCACGAAGGCAGGGCGTTCCTATATTCGGTGTCTAGCGCCGAAAGCAGATAGTTATGGCTGAGAAGAAAGAACGCCCGATCAAAGTCATCGCGGAGAACCGCAAGGCCCGCTTCAACTTCGCCGTGGAGGACACGGTGGAGGCGGGCATTGCGCTGACCGGCACCGAAGTGAAGTCGATCCGCAACGGCAAGAGCACGATTGCGGAATCCTACGCCGACCCCAAGGGCGGCGAGATCTGGCTGATCAACTGCAACATCCCCGAATATCTGCAGGCCAACCAGTTCAACCACGAGCCGAAGCGCCCGCGTAAACTGCTGCTGCATCGCAAGCAGATCAACAAGCTGATGGGCGCGGTGGAGCGCCAGGGCATGACGCTGGTTCCGCTCAAGATGTATTTCAACGAGCGCGGCCGGGTGAAGCTGCAGCTCGCGCTCGCCAAGGGCAAGCAGCTCCACGACAAGCGCGCCAGCGAGAAAGAGCGCGACTGGGGCCGCGAAAAGGGCCGCTTGCTCAGGGCACGCGGCTGATCCGTAGGATGGGTTGAGCGCAGGCGCGCAGCGCCGGAGCGATAACCCATCGGCGGAGCCCGCCACATCGAAGGAATGATGGGTTTTCGCTTCGCTCAACCCATCCTAGAGATGCGAGATACTCCAATGACCCAACCGAGCCTCACCGATGTCGATTGGAGCAGGATCCCGGCGCCCGAGGATGACGGCGCCGCCGCGCATCTCGCGGGCATGACGATTCCCTCGGTGCATCTGCGCGCCACCGATGACAGCGTCGTCGATCTGTCCGAGCTCAAGGGCCGCATCGTGGTGTTCGGCTATCCGCGCACCGGCGAGCCCGGCAAGATCGGCCTTACCGATGACTGGGACATGATCCCCGGCGCGCGCGGTTGCACGCCGCAGGCCTGTTCGTTTCGCGATCTGTTTTCCGAACTGCGCGCCGCCGGTGCAAAACATGTGTTCGGGCTATCGACCCAGAGCAACGCCTATCAGACCGAGATGGCCGCGCGCCTGCATCTGCCGTTTCCGGTCCTGTCCGACGAGAAGCTCGAACTCACCGACGCGCTGAACCTGCCGACGATGGAAGTGGCGGATCTCACGCTGATCAAGCGACTCGCGCTGATTATCGATGACGGCACGGTCAGGCATGTGTTCTATCCGGTGTTTCCGCCGGACCGGAATGCGGGCGATGTGCTGGCGTGGCTGAAAGCCAATCCGGTTTAGACCCGTAGGATGGGTAGAGCGGAGG
>JAEXHR010000048.1 GCA_023449855.1 Pseudomonadota bacterium
CGTGAAACCATTGCAAACCGCCGCTTGCAGCATCGATTGCAAGCCGCTTAAACTTTAACCCTAGATGAGCCAGATCCTCCCTTCTCGAAATGCCTGAGCGGTCTCAAATTATCTGACGACGAACAGCAACCAAAGTCGGACCGGCAGCAGGTCGGTCCATCTCCAATCTTGCGGCTGAGCCTCTCAACACCAGAGAAAGCATCACTGTCACGTGATAGTAGTCGCAATTGCTGGACATCTGAGAGAAATGACTAACCGAGCAATTTATAGACACAAATATTATTTGAACCTTATTAAAACTGCGAATACTCATCTCACGAGACGGGCTTCAATGTCCGGAGGGAGGGTGCGATGAGTATTTCCCTGAAACAGCTTACTGCAATGGTTGACATAGCGGAGACGTTGGCGATCGAAATGCGAGAGCTGATCGCCCTTCGCCAGATCGTCGCCAACCGAGCGGCAGCACAATCGCGCACAGTTACGGCGAGACCCTGTCCTCCGTTAAATCTGGATTCGCAGTCGGGGTCGCCTGTTCGTATCCCTCGTGCTAAAGTTGCTCCAGCAAGGCCCCCGGCATCGATCTAACTTGCGTTTGGCGACATTCGTTTATTGGCTCGCAAAGACAGACCGATGCGAGATTTGAGCAGACCAAGTCAATTGCCGACCCAGAAACTCAGTTTGCTTCGTCGCTGCGCATCCAGAAACGGGTGTTCAGCTCGACCTCCAGCGCCTCCTGCCAAGACGGCATCTGAATACTGAAGAGATTGAGCAACCGGCATTGGTCAAGCCTGCTGTTGAGCGGCCGAATTGCCTTGGTCGGATAATCCGACGTTGCGATCGGAAACACGTCTCTCACGGCGAGCGTCGCACCGCGCTGTTTCATCCCGGCTACAATCGCACTGGCGAACAGATACCAGCTCGCAACGCCCGACGCCGTCAAATTGATCGGACCTCCGCGATCCGTGAAGGGATCACCCGCGAGTTCTTGCTGGAGGATCGCACCGACCGCGTCCGCAATCATCCGAGCCGATGTCGGCGCACCCAGCTGATCCGAGACGATGCGCAGTTCCGTCCGCTCAACTGCTAAACGAGCGATCGTTCGCAGGAAATTGCGTCCCTCAGATGCGTAGACCCAAGACGTCCGCACGATGAGATGTCGGCAGCCGGCGTCACGAATTGCTTTTTCCCCCGCGAGTTTGCTCGCTCCATAGACAGACAGCGGCGCCGGCTCCGACTCTTCCAGCCACGGTGCATCACCGGATCCATCGAAGAGATAGTCAGTCGAAAAATGAACGAGAGGCACGCCCCGGGCAGAAGCCCAGAGTGCCATGGCCCCTGGAGCATCCCCATTAACGCGAAATGCTATATCGCGCTCGTCCTCGGCCAAATCGACCGCCGTGTAGGCGGCTGGATTGACGATCAGATCCGGCCGTATCCGATCAAGCGCGACCGCGATCGTTTCGGGCTGCGAAAGATCGAGTGCGCGACGGTCCACAGCCAGAACGGTGCCAATGGCCGAAAGAGGGCCACGCAACGCGCCTCCGACCTGCCCAGTTGCCCCGGTCAAGAGTACACGCATCAAATCGATCCATATTCGGGTAGACCAGCGGAGATATCATTCAACCGGACACCGGCAGCATCGCGAGCCGACAAGGTTGGCGCATCGGCGCCCCATTTTATACCGATATCCGGGTCGTCCCACGCAATGACCATCTCATTCTCTGGACTGTAGAAGTCATCGCACTTGTAGAAAAAATCGGCGGTTTCCGACAAAACGACGAAGCCATGCGCAAAGCCACGAGGCACCCAAAGCTGCCGGCGGTTCTCCTCGGTTAAATGAACCGTCACAAGACGCCCGAAAGTGGGGCGTCCGATGCGCGCATCGACGGCGACATCGAGCACTTCGCCGCGTAGCACGGTAACCAGCTTCCCCTGCGGTCTCGGATTCTGCAGATGTAGCCCGCGCAGGACGCCGCGCGCCGATCGTGACAGATTGTCCTGTACAAAGGGATGGCGAAGGCCCGCAGCCGCATAGCGCTCGGCCTGGAATGCCTCGAGAAAGAAGCCTCGCGGATCACCATGCACTTTCGGCTCGATGATCAAAACATCATGAATCTCGGTGGGAATGACGTGCATCGGGTCAATCGCCTCGCGGCCGGTGCAATGACATGGCGGCTCTCGGCGAAAACCTACGCCAGCGCCCGGAGCCTCATTTCACATGCACGAGAACAAATTTGATTGGATAAGCATAGGCTGAAGTAGCGAACTACCGCACGACTACGAACTTCAGATCGACGAGATGCCTGGCATTGAGATCAGTTCGTCACCTGCAGTGCTCCACTAACACTTACAGAATGTAGCAGCACGCAACCTATCTCAGCCGCATTCGACCCGCGGCGGGAACTCTGGCGATCCCCGCTGAGCGTCGGCGGACGGCAAGAGCGTGATGCTCGGCCAAGGCAACAATCTCCCGGAGCTCATGGAGATCTCGCATAAGCCTCCGCATGTGGGCAGAAACATCCGTCAAACGTTGGGAAGCATCCGTAATACGCACAAATGGATTCACGGCGATCACCGATTTAAGAATACTTGTTTCCGATCAATTTTATTGAGACTTCAAAATTACAGACAACGAAACATCACAATACCGGCAGACAACAACTACCGAGGGAAATAGAATTAAATAATTCTCAATTAATTATCAAGCAATAAAATCGAGCCCTATCTGGAACCGGCAGTATGCTCATTTTGAATGACCGGTTCCGGAGGGCAGCAGACTGCACACGTCAAAGCTTTCCGGCGCGCTGTCGACGCGCCAGCGACCACAGAAACAGAAGGCTATCAAGTCTCGGAAACCAGCGCTCGTGGATGTGGCGCGACCTCCCCGAGCCAGCCTCGCCTGTCTCGGGACGAGACCGCGCACGGTGGCTTCGCAAGCTGATCAGACCCATTGGGAGCAGCAGAGAGCGAAGACCCGGATATCGCGCTTGAAGGAGTTGGCGCCGCACCTGGAGGTTTGACACCAGGCGCCGCGGGCGCCCGTCCGGCCACATGACGCCGAGCAGCCGAGTGAGCAATAGCTGCTGCGCTTCCAGCGCATTACGAGCCAATCGGCTGGACGCTATCGTCATCAGGACATCCCAGCGGAGACCACCCGGCGCCATAAACAACGCCCTCAAATCCAGCAGATGCCGCAGGTCGATGCTACCCGTCCAGTAGTCGTAATCTTGAAACTGGTCGTGCACCACGAGTACCAGAGCCTGCAGTTCCGGGGATGGGACAAGCGCGCTGGCGGCGCCGAGCCGGATCGGCTTCAGATGGTGACGCAGCTCTCCCGTGGTTTGGTTGAGGAACGCCTCTGCGGGGAACGCCTCATGTAGATCGATCATCCCGACATCCTGAGAGCGCTTCAGGTCCGCATACCATTTCGAATTTCGCCGGTCCGCCTCGTAGTCGACGCCGTAGCCGATCGCCGCCAATCCTTTCATCGCAGCATCGATTTCGTCGGGACGAACAACGAGGTCGAGGTCAGACATCAGGCGCGACGCGCGGTCGGATGGCGGGCAAGTGGCGAGCAGAGCGGTTCCCTTGACCAAGACGGGGCTGATGCCTGTTCGGTTGAGGGCAAGCACGGCCTCCTCAAGCTGCGCGATAAGGCGATCATTGCGGACCGCGTTGCGCCCATGCACCTCCTCCACATAGGCAACGACGTCGTCCGGGATCGCAGCGCGCTGAGACCTGACGAAACCAATCAGCGACGGCGTCGTCAATGTCTGGTTGGCGAGCGCAAGCAGCTCTGTCCAGTCGACCCGCCGGGGAACTTCGCCCCGAAAACACGCGCAAAGCGGCAGCAAAGCGCGACTAGACTTTTTCATCGCACAGCTCGATCAGCCTACTGGCTGCTTCCGCGGCCTCCGAGTATCGGAGGACCAGGGCGCGCGTGCTGCAGACCATGTTCTTGAGCGCCTGGAAGCCATCGCCGGACAGCCGGCCGTACCTTGCATAGGAGGCGCCGACGATCTGCTGGAGAGCGTCGAGTTCGCTCAGTTCCGTCAGCGTCGGCTTGCCGCCGCCGGCCGCGCGCTCGAGAAAAATGATCCAGTTCACCCGCACAGACCTGTCATGAAAGCGCGGCCCGACATCGAGATAGCGGATTCGGTGACCATCCAGCCGGTCATGAACCGGCAGACTGCTCACATCCGGCCGAAAATTCCCGACCATCGGCCAAGACCCGGATTTAAGCGTCGGTGCGAATGATGTGCCACGGATCTCACCGGTGGGGCCGATCAGCACGACATCGTCGGCGGCAAAACCGCAGCCGGAATCGAGCAGCTGCATCGTCAGCGTGCTTTTACCGGTCCCCGGCGGCGCACTGATCAGCATGCCACGTTCACCCCACGTCACCGCAGCGGCATGGAAAATCATGTCACGCCCGTCGCCAGCAAGCAGGAGATGCTGGATGACATGGGCGCGGAAGGTCGGGGCGAGCGCGTTAACGGGGCAGGCAAGCGCCTTGCGACCGTCACGCGTGACAATGGCAGTGCTATCAGCCCTATACACTGTGAAATGCGCATGCGCCTGGCCGTCTGGCGCAGAGGTCGCGATGAAAAGAGACGCCAAGAAACCGAACATCTCAGCATCCGACGTCCTGACCTCTATACGGTGCCGCCCGACCATTGCGCTGAATGCAAAATCCGCTGCGTCAATATGCGGCACAAGCAGTCCTGCGCGCAGCCACTGATCAAGCGCATCGCGCAAGCTCTTCCGCGCGTCATTGTTGCTGAAGCCGCGGTCGACGAGTTGATCGCGAATGCTCGGCAGCGCCATTCCGTCATGCAGACTGCACCAGATAAACGCTGCGATATCGTTGAGTTCGAACAGCTTTTGCGCGTCCTCATTGAACAGCACCGGCAGCTGGTCGATCAGAGCGAACAACGTGCCGGCGGCCGGCCGCAGCTCACAGGACGACAGTTCGGAAACTGGATACGCGGTTGAATCCATGAGATGCCGGATTGATACGAAGGCTTCCACAGGCGCGTGATGCTCAACAGTTGCGCTTGACTTGGTTTAATAACAAGATTTAAATTAAATGGCAATCTCACCACAAATTAAATGGGAACGCGATCATGCCAGCCGACATCGATTCCGATAAAATGGAAGGCAGAGAGCCGCTCGACGAAGATCGACGCAAGTTCCTCGCCGCATGCGGAAAATTCGCCGCCGTAACCCCGCCAGTACTGACCGTGCTGCTATCGACATCGCTTAACTCGGAGGCCGTGGCGAAGTCCGGCGACAACGGCGGTGGACGTAACGACCCGCCTCGCTGGGGTAGCGGCGGTCGCGACCGAGATCTGCTGGAATGGCTGGAAAAGCTGCTGAACAAGTTCTTCTAACCGGCTCAGTTCAGTCTCTTGCGGCGTGAGGCCCAGGACACAGGCTTTTGCGCCGCTAGAGTCGCACCTCTACCCCGGCATGCACACCGCCTGTGAGCTGCATAACGTCGCCGGAACGACGCTCACACTCTTTCCAGAATCTGTAAATCGGAAAGAATGCATAGATTGCGTTTTCAAACCAGCGACACGCAGCAAGTTGATTACCTCTTGCGCATCTGCCTGCACACGGCCGCCCTGCCTCTGCGGCATCCTCCAACGATCCTCAGCGCGGATCAGTCTGACCGTTGCATATTGAGTGACCGCGTCGAGATAGTCAGCTGGCCGACAAGAGGTCTGATCGCAGCGATCAGGATATCGGCGCGCTGCGCTTCGATACAAGGCTCTGCTGCGCACGCATGTCGCCAGATATCCCGGAACACAGTGCATATGTTGCGATATAGCAGTAACGCCTTGAGCGGAGGATCGTGATCGGCTGCTCCTCAGTCACTGATATCCGTCGCCGCTTATCCGCAGTACGTTAGCCACTACGCGAGACGGGGAAAACTCGAATTGCGACCAGGCGGAACCCGGGCGTGATGAAGCCTTGTTCCCGAACATTTCTACACATCGGTACAGGCTATCGGCGACTATTCACATACTCGTCAAATCAGTATCGTCTTTGAAAACTATTCTTCACGGCGTTGAACCTATAGGGCCGCCGGTGATTCAAATCGATATCGATTGACTCGACTAACATGGGGAGCGCCACAGATGCCGACCCACAAGACACCCGCCGACGAAATTGCTGTGTCGGAAATCGCTGTGTCGATTGTCTGTTTACGGAATGCAAGGGCGGAATTCGCAAACGTCGCGCAGCCGCATGACAGACACACCTTCAAAGCACGGATCGATCTCTGTGACGAATTGATCAACAGGGTGGACGAGATCAACCGAAACCTCAGACAGCTCACATCGGATTTGCGCGCCAACGGAGACATTCAACAATATCTCGTTGGGCGCAACGAGATCGGGTCGCCCGGCACGTCCTGACACGCGGAGTTGCCCATAACTGCGTTTCGCAGCTAATTGCGATCAGCAATAAGGCATCTGCCAAGCCATATTGGAGCGAACGCCGACGCGCAGCTTGTATCCACCCTCAAGACGACGACTGCTCATCGGCCGTCAATTCGTCATCGTTATTCTCATCGTTGTTGTCGTCGAGCTTCTTGATCTTGAACTCGTCGAGGACGTGCCCCTGCTCCAGCGCCAGAACGAGCCAGCGGGGTTGCTTTCCGCGACCCGACCACGTCTCACTCGGCTCGGAGGGATTGAAATATTTCGGAAGTACCTTTGGGTATTTTCGGCGTGAGGGGCGTTTCCGCAACTCATCGGCGCGCGCCCCCGCTGCGGAGGGCTCGGCCTGATTCAGCTGAGCGAGCCGCTTTTCCAGCTCGCGCTTTTCCTCAACAATCCGGTCAGACAGAATTTTCGTGAGCTCCTCGTGAATGCTCCAGAGCTCATCGAATTGCATAGCCTCCAAATCTGGCAGGTCTGGCTTGCGCATATAAATCTCGGCATTTTTAGAATTTGATCTCGGACTTCGAGACGGCGAGCACAATGCTCAAACGCAATCGCTTAATAAAAACAGGTCCAAGCCAACTTTATAATAACACCACGCGCCTTAATTATCCATATTAATTAAAATATAATGTCAGCGCAACGCGGTTTTTAAATATTTAAATAATTCTCCCCTCGACCGGAGCTCACTTCGGTTCGTGCGCCAAGATCGCCTCCTGCCAGACATTCACCTAACGCGCTCAAGACGCGCTGCTCGGTGGCGGCACCACCCAACTTATACACACGGTCCAGCACAGACCCATTTTTTTGCAATTATTGGAAAAACCAAGCAGTAACAGCGCGTTGACTTAATGTGGATTTATGTCGCAACTCCGCGCGCAGATTATTTAGCGATTTGGTCTTGTTCGACTCGCCAATAAGCTTTATTTCGGGAACCGGTAAATGAAATACGATGCTTTCTACAGACCGCATTAGGGCGAGCCGGATGTCGATTAAAAAGCTTGATCTGGAATCCATGTCTGTCGACGACCTGTGGTCGCTTCACGAGAAGATCAGCCGGATACTTTCGGCCCGGATCACGTCTGAAAAACAAGAGCTCGAAAAGCGGCTCGCCGTCCTCAACCGTGGACGCAGCGCCATCGAGGGCGACTCCGGGCAAGGCTTCGGATCGCATGATAAGGTTCGGCGTAAATATCCGCGCGTATTTCCCAAATATCGAAATCCGACCACCCCGTCCGAGACCTGGTCCGGGCGCGGCAAGCAACCGCGCTGGCTTGTCGCCGCCATCAAGTCCGGTCGCAAAATCGATGATTTCCGAATTCGCGAAGACATTCGCGCAAAGGATCGACGCCAACGCGCTTAATTCCAGACGCTTCGGTCCCGGCTTGCCGCACGCCTCGGCTTAACCATCTCACCTGTCCGTTGTTAGCACCTTGAGGTAAATCAACGGACCTCACCGCGGGCGGTTTCGCATTCAGCTCAGCCTTGGTGAGCGAAGGTGAAACAGCCGTCGCTCACGTGAAGCCCTGTTCTGCCCCGATGGCGGCGATGGCGGATGGGAAATACGACAGCCATTTCAGTTCCGGCAGAATCGGCCCCCGATCTCCAACTGGCTGTTTTGACACGAGCCTGTATTCCATTCGCGCAAAAGCGCTCTAGTCAGGGCCGGACTCGCGAGCTGGCGTACCGAATACTCTCAGGCCGGCGCGCACATCCCTATTCACGAACGAATTCGCCCCGACGACCACCCGATCCCCGATCGAAACGCCCATCTGAACAATGACGTTCGGCCCAAGATAAACGCCATCTCCGATCGCCGTGGGCGCATAGTCAATGGGTGCCACCCCCATCGACACCGATCGTTTTACAGTCTGATGCGTATAGATCTGAACGCCAGCGGATATGGAGCAATGGTCGCCAATGCGAAGGCCGCCGCCCGAACCGTCGAGAATGCATCCCGGCCCGATCCAGGTATGGCGACCGACCTCGACCTGGCCGATAACGAGGACATTGTCATACATCGTCGTCCCCTCGCCGAAGCCATATGCCGCAGCGTTGTCCGCGCGCTCGCTGAGCAGATCGCCGATGGATACCCTGCGGTTAAACTGCCGCTTCTTGCGCAGCGACAGCACACGTAAATAGCGCCGCACGCGCATCAGCCATTCGTCGGCTTCCCTCTCTTCGGCCCGTTCCCTGTCATTCGTGAAGGGTGCATCCATACAGACAACTCCGTATCCGCCAGGCAATCGGTTCATGGCATTATCAAAAGGCGCTCTGCTGAACCGGTACCCCTTAGAAATCCAGGCCCGCGGGTCGCGGAAAGCGATAAGAGCAACGGTCCATGCATCGTTGTCGTCTTCGCTCCTATGCAGGCCATGAGCAGAGCGCTCGCTGTTCAATGCGGCGACTTGGGCGAATGCCCCAGTGCATCCGCAACATGTGCCAAAGTGCTCTGTTCTTCCGAGAGGTCCCCTTCTGCAGATGGCACGGCAAGTACCTCCGGCTGTTCGCTGGGTTCCCCGTCGCCCGCCAATGCACGATCCGCGTGCCGGATGGCATCGATCATTACCAGGGTCGGGTGCGTCTGGGCCACGATCAATCCCTTGAAATAGATCAGCCGCAGGTCGGATTGGCGCGCCCCGCGCATCTGCTCCGTCCGCAGGATCGTATCCAGTGCGACCGGATAGAACTCTACGATATCCTGGGACAGAGAACGCAGCGGCGGACGCGGCACGAACCCGTGATGCAAGATCCACATCACCGCGATCTCGGTAACGCTGAGATCGAGCTGGTCCGTCAGGCCACCGCGCCGCGGCTGTGGCGCGAGTCCCGCGCGGGATCGGCGGTCACGCTCCCGCGACACAAACGCACCACTCCCGACATGATCGGCCTCCGGATCTCGGCGTCGTTGGTGCTCTGCTTGCATCTCGCTATCAATTCTCGATGACATCGGCTTCTGCCGACCGAAATCAAATTGGTCCCGATTTCCAGCATTCCCGCTGGAACACTTTGTGGCCCGCAAGGCGCTCGCGGTAGTCCCGCCGCTTATATAAAGTCATTTAAATTTAAATGTGTCAATAAATACACGGGCCCAGCTCGCCCGAAGTTCGGTCGCCACGGGGATTCGAATTCCCTCGATAAAAAGCGGTGTGCCGCGCCTGACGGAGCAGCGACCCATGGTCGCACCCGCGCAATAAAACGGCATCCGCATTTAATTTATCTCGTGACATATTAAATATTTTTAATATTAGATATACTTGGAAATAATCAAGACTGCCCGATACGAGGAGATCAAGATGGCCGCTCCCGTTAGCGATAGTTCCACGAACGTAACCATGGATGCGTGGATGGCGCAGTGGCAGGAGGCTGCGCTGTCGACACCATGCGGGTCATGCACCGGCCGGGCCTGCACCGTCTGTTCGATACGCGTCGGCGGAACGGGCAATGCTGACGGCATGCCTTCGGGATACGCGCCAAAAGTCCTCGAATACTACAACACGGCGACCAGTTTACCCGCCGACGTCGCGCCGCTCACCCTCGATCTGTCCGCGATGGCGATCCAGAGCCGCACCACCGACTCCTCGACCCAGAGCGACGGGACCACCGCCGCCCCCGCCATGCTCTTCGCAGCCGCTGCTGCACCGGCAGCCGCGCAGGCGGCGCAAAATGCCATCGTGCTCGAGAACATGAAGGCCGGCACTCCGGAGAGCGTCTGGTTGTTCGACCAGGCTGACCAGAGCATCCAGGGCTTCGCGGCCCAGTTCACCATCGACCACGGCCAGCGCGTCGATTTCAAGATCAATACCAACGCCACCAACTACCGGGTCGACATCTACCGCCTTGGCTATTATGGCGGCAACGGCGCGCGCCTCGTGAACAGCTTCACCAAGAATCTGGCGACCGCGCAGAACCAGCCAGCGCCGCTGTTCGATCCCACCACAAAGCTCGTCGATGCCGGCAACTGGGCCGTCTCGGCGTCCTGGGACATTCCAGCCGATGCCGTGTCGGGCATCTATATCGCCGAACTCACCCGCCTCGACACCGGCGGCCAGAACATGATCCCCTTCATCGTCCGCGACGACGAGGCGCCCAGCGACATCACTTTCCAGACATCCGACACCACCTGGCAGGCCTATAACTGGTGGGGCGGCTACAATCTCTATGGCGGTATCGGCACCGGTGGCCGTGCCGGACGCGCCGACGCGGTGAGTTACAATCGCCCGATCATCACCCGCGACGGCGGATATTCTGCCGGTCCGCAGGATTTCATCTTCGGCGCCGAATATCCGACCATCCGCTGGCTCGAGCAGAATGGCTACGACGTCAACTATATTTCCGGCATCGACACTGCGCGCGACGGCGCTCAGCTGCTCAACAGCAAGGTGTTCCTGTCGATCGGACATGACGAGTACTGGTCAGCCGGCCAGCGCAACAATGTCGAAGCCGCGCGCAATGCTGGCGTCAATCTCGCCTTCCTGAGCGGTAACGAGGTCTATTGGGAGGTTCGCTGGGCAAACAGCATCGACGGGTCCGGTACGCCCTACAAGACGATGGTCTCCTACAAGGAGACCTGGGACAATGCCAACACCGATCCCAACAACACGACCGGAACCTGGCGCGATACGCAATTTGGCGCCGGCAAGCCCGAGAACGCGCTGACGGGCACGATGTTCACGGTCGATTCCTATCGTCTCGACACCATCACGATCCCCTACAATCTTTCGCAATTCCGCTTCTGGAACAACACGGCAGTCGGCAACATCCAGCCCGGACAGACTTATTCGCTGACGCCTAACCTGCTCGGCTACGAGTGGGATTCCGATGTCGACAACGGTTTCCGACCGGCCGGACTGATCCAGCTGTCGTCCACCACCTTGAACGTCAATACGCTGCTGCTCGACAACGGCAGCACCACCGGTCCCGGCACAGCCAGCCATAGCCTCACTCTCTACCGCGACCCTACCAGTGGTGCGCTGGTTTTTGGTGCCGGTACCGTCTACTGGACCTGGGGTCTCGACAGCCATCACGACAACGAGGCAACGCCGACCGATCCGAACGTCCAGCAGGCGATGGTCAATCTATTCGCGGATATGGGCATCCAGCCACAGACGCTGATGCAAAGTCTCGCCATCGCATCGCAATCGACCGACCACACGGCCCCGACCTCGACCATCACCTCGCCAACATCGAGCGGTTCGTACACCGCAGCAACACCGATCACCATCACTGGCACCGCCGTCGACAATGGCGGCGGCGATGTCGCCATCGTCGAGGTCTCGACGGATGGCGGTATGTCGTGGCACCGCGCCACCGGCTTCAGCAACTGGACCTATACCTGGACCCCACTCGCCGGCGGCACTTACAATATCCTTTCGCGTGCGGTGGATGACAGCGTCAATATGGAAAGCCATAGCGCCGGAAGGACGATCACAGTCGCCAGCGCTCCGACCACCTCATTGTTCCGATCGACCGATACGCCCGCCATCCTGACGGACGACGATCTTGATTTCGTCAATCTCGGTGTTCGTTTCAGCTCGTCGCAGGCCGGCAGCATCGTCGGCATCAAATACTACAAGAGCGTCGGCGACGGCGGCACGCATACCGGCTCGCTGTGGAGCAGCACGGGCCAATTGCTCTCCACTGCCACCTTCACCCAGGAAACCGCGAGCGGCTGGCAGACGGTGACATTCGCCAATCCGATTTCGATCGCGGCGGGCGTAACCTATACCGCGAGCTATCACAGCAACGGCCAGTTCGGCGACACGAAGAACTATTTCACCTCGGCGCATACGAGCGGCCCGCTGACGGCTCCCGCCGGCAACGGTTACTACACCTATGGTGCCAATACGGCATATCCGACCTCATCGTCCAACGGGATCAATTACTGGGTCGACGTCATTTTCAGCCCCACCAACACGGTCAATCAGCCTCCGGTGGGCACCAACGACAACGGCTTCACCGTCACCCGCAATACGGCGACGACATTCACCGCGGCGCAGCTGCTCGCCAACGATACCGATCCAAATGGCGACATCCTTACGATCACCGGTGTCGGCTCGGCATCGGGCGGCTCGGTGAGCTTCAACACTCAGACCAATGTCATCACCTTTACGCCGAGTGCCGGCTATACCGGCCCGGCAAGTTTCGGCTACGCCATTTCCGACGGGCGCGGCGGCGTCGGCTCGGCGATTGTCAACATGACCGTCACCGCACCATCTAACACCGCCACGCTGTTCACCGCCTCCGACACTCCGGCCTCGCTCAACGATATCGACGCAAGCCAGGTCAACCTAGGCGTCCGGTTCAGTTCGTCCTATTCGGGGTTCATCACCGGTATCAAATACTATAAAGGCGCGAGCGATACCGGAACTCACACCGGCTCGCTCTGGAGCGTCAGTGGCACACTGCTGGCCACCGCCACTTTCACCAATGAGACCGCAAGCGGCTGGCAGACGGTGATGTTCTCCAATCCCGTCGCGATCACGGCGCAGACGACTTATGTCGCCAGCTTCCACAGCAACGGTCACTACACCTCGACGACCAACTACTTCACGACGGATCACGTCAGCGGCGTGTTGACGGCTCCCGCTGGCAACAACGGCGTCTACACCTACGGGAGCGGAAACCTGTTCCCCACCAGCACTTATGGTGCGTCCAATTACTGGGTCGACGTGATCATGAATGTGAACACCGCGCCGGCCAACAACGCCCCCGTCGCGAATACCGACGGCGGTTTCACGACTCCGCAAAGCACGCAGTTGACGATCTCGGCCGCCACCTTGCTCGCCAACGACACCGACGCCGATGGTGATACGCTGACGATCACCGGCGCCGGCATCGGCGTCAACGGAACGGCCGCCTGGACGTCCAATACGCAGTCGGTGACCTTCACACCGACAGCGGGTTACACGGGGGCCGCCTCCTTTACCTATGCCATCTCTGACGGCCATGGCGGCACTGCAAACGGAACGGTGAACCTGACGGTCACTCCTTCGTCGAACAATCCGCCGGTCGCCACCAGCGACAGCGGCTTCAACACCCTGCAGAACACCGCCCTGAACATCGCCGCGTCCTCGCTGCTCTCGAATGACACCGACGCGGATGGCGACACGCTGGTCATCACCGGCGCCAATGGCGGCGTGCACGGCATCGCGAGCTTCAACGCACAGACCAATACGGTGACCTTTACGCCCACGACCGGCTATACCGGTCCCGCGTCCTTCGTCTATGCCATCTCCGACGGCAAAGGCGGCGTCGCCAGCGGCACGGTCAGCCTGAATGTCACGGCACCGCCCAATAGCGCACCGGTCGCGAATAACGACAGCGGCTTCTCCACCGTGCAAAACAATGCCTTGACCATCCAGGCATCAAGCCTGCTGGCCAATGACACTGACGTGGATGGCGACACCCTCACGATCACCGGCATCGTCGCGGGCAGCGCCACCAACGGCACGGCGACCTTCAATGCCCAGACCAACACAATCTCATTTACCCCGACCGCGGGTTATGTCGGCGCAGCGAGTTTCGGCTACAGCGTGTCCGATGGTCGTGGCGGCATTGCAACTGCGAGTGTGAGCCTCAATGTCACTGCGGCATCCACCAGCGTCAGTCTCTTCTCCAGCGCCGACACGCCTGCCAATACGTCCGTTCAGGACACGCAACAGGTCAATCTCGGCGTGCAGTTCGTCTCGTCGCAGTCCGGCACCATCACGGCGATCCGCTACTACAAGGGCGCCAGTGATACGGGCACACATACCGGCTCGCTGTGGACCAGCACCGGCACGCTGCTGGCGAGCGCGACCTTCACCAACGAGACGGCAAGCGGCTGGCAGACCGTGACATTCAGCAGCCCCGTCACGGTGGCGGCCGGCACGACCTATGTTGCCAGCTATCACAGCAACGGCCGCTATACCGCGACAGCGGGCTATTTCAGCACGGCCCATACCACCGGCCCACTCACCGCGTCGGCCTCCGGCAATGGCCTCTATGCTTATGGCAGCGGCAATCTGTTCCCCACCGCCACTTATGGCGCGACCAACTACTGGGTAGACGTGGTGTTCAATGCTGCGAGCGGCGGCGCCAACCAGCCGCCCGTCGCCGTCAACGATAGCGGATTCTCGACAGCCAAGAACACGTCGATCACCATCAATGCCTCGTCCCTGCTGGCGAATGACAGCGACCCCAACAATGATACCCTTACGATAACCGGCGTCAGCAACGCGGTGAACGGAACGGCGACATTCGACGCGCAGGCGAAGACGATCACCTTCGTACCCACGACAGGTTATACGGGATCGGCGACCTTCAACTATGCGGTTTCCGACGGCCATGGCGGCACAGCGGGCGCTGGCGTGACGCTGAGTGTCGTCGATCCCAGCTCCACCGTAAGCCTGTTCAGCGCGAGTTCGACACCGAGCGTCGTCTCCGTCAACGACTCCAATCCGGTCGAACTTGGCCTCAAATTCCAGGCCTCGACCAACGGAGACATCCTGGGTATCCGCTTCTACAAGGGCGCGTCCAACATCGGCACACATAAAGCGGATCTGTGGAGCTCAACCGGCACGCTGCTCGCCACCGCAACCTTCACAAACGAGACCGCAAGCGGCTGGCAACAGGTGCAATTCGCGGCGCCGGTATCGATCACCGCCGGCACGACCTACGTCGCCTCCTATCACACGAATGGCAACTACTCCGCCGATCCAAACTTGTTCGCCAATTCGGTGTCCAATGGTCCGCTCACCGCGCCTTCGTCGTCCCAGATCGGCGGCAACGGCGTCTATGCCTACGGGACCAACTCGCTATTCCCGACCAACACCTACAACGCGACGAGCTACGGTGTGGACGTACTGTTCCGGCCGCAACTGGCAGCGTAATGAACGCAGACAAGGAAAAACGGCCGCAGATCTCGAGATCTGCGGCCGTTTTCTATTCCACGGAACAAGCTCTACGGCTCGAGTGCCTGGGCAATCTTACCCAGCACCTCGCTGTCCGCATGGTCCTCGTCAGCCGCTGACCGGGACGACAGCAGGGCCGGATCGGCAGACGTGAATGCATGCGCGTCGATCTCGACGAAGGTTTCGGAGTTGACCCTGCCGTCTATACCGACGCATTGTGAAGCCAGTTGAATCGCCTGGCGGTGAAGATCGCCGAGAACCGAAGCGAGCTCGTCGATGCGTCGCATTGTGTCAGCTGCGCCGTCATGAGCGGGCACCAGCGCACTCCCCTGCGGCACGTAGCCAGCAGAACGCGGTACCGGTTGATCGAGGCGCCGGGGTCTACCCGCCTCGAGTTCGGCAATACGCGACGCCAGGTCATCGGACAGCCGCTCCAGCCGGCTGAGCATCGCGAGCATGGTCAGCGTGTCCGACTGTTGCACGCGCCTCGCAAAATTGGCGAGAAATGCGCGCCCCCGCGCGGTCTCCTTGACCGCGGCTTCGATGGCGCCAAAATCCTGATGCTGTCCGTCAGATGCACTCGTGCTCGTCATACCAAAATCCAGCGGCCGTTCTGACGCACTGAATATGACAACCAATCCTTAATTGAGGTCTAAGCCGGCGTTGATGCCGAACGCATCGCCCTGCCTCGATTTAAATGATTGAGACCATCCGTATTTAATATATAGTTTTAATTCTGCCTGATTGCCTGCATTTGTCCCGATGCCAATACCGACAGGAACCAACCGTGTGGAATCCGTCGCGTGACGCGAAAGCTCTGAGCAGAGCCAGACTGCCGGACGGTATTCGCGTCTATGCCGTCGGCGACATTCATGGCCGCACAGATCTCCTGAAGCTGCAGCTTGCCCAGATCGAGGTGGATGAGGCGCTATATCCCTGCCCGCACTCGATCATCGTTTTTCTCGGCGATTATATCGACCGTGGACCAGACTCCCGCGGGACCATCGACCTGTTGCTCGCCTGCGCGCAGATACGCGAGGTGGTATGTCTGAAGGGAAACCACGAGACCTTCGTTCAGCGTTTCCTCGATGCACCGGATTCGCTGAGTGAATGGCGAACCCTGGGCGGTCTGGAGACACTGGTATCGTACGGGCTGCGCCCCTCCCTCAGCCGCAGCCACGGCGACCACGAGGCACTGTCCGAAGCACTGCGTGCTGCGATCCCGGCGCAGCATCTCGCATTCCTCGATTCGCTGCCGACGTCCTTCTCCTGCGGCGATTTCTTCTTCGTGCATGCGGGCGTGCGGCCGGGCTTTGCGCTGGCCAAGCAGAGCGAGAACGACATGCTTTGGATCCGAGACGAATTTCTCCTGCACGACGCGCCATTCGAAAAATTCGTCGTTCATGGGCACACGCCGGTCGCCGCGCCGGACATTCGTTGCAATCGCGTGAATGTCGATACCGGAGCTTTCGCCACCGGACGCCTGAGCTGCGTTGTCATCGAAGGAACTGGCATCCTGCCCCTGCTCGATATCCGGTACTGGATGGCCGGCAACAGCACGCGAACCGAGGAGGCGCCGGCGAAGCACGGTGACAGCCCTGGACCGCTGCTGTGGGAGAATCGGGGCTTGCGAGCTCAGCAAAGCACCCGGCGCCCGGGACCCCTATGTCAGGAAAGCTTGCGTCCACTCTAGTCGGAAAGCGAAAGGGCGGCCCGCAGGCCGCCCTTGTGACTATCGTTCCTTGAGCGCGCGCTCGGCCTGCTCCTTGAGTGGCTTGATCAGGTAAGCCAGCGCGGTACGGCCGGGCGTCTGGATGAAGACGTCCACCGGCATGCCCGGCACCAGCTTGGCATCGCCGAGGCGCGCCACCTGATCGGGCTTCAGCGAGACACGCGCCATGTAGTAGCTCGTGCCGGTGCGCTGGTCCTGTGTCAGATCCGCCGAGACCAGCACAACATCGCCTTCGATCTCCGGCGTGGTCCTCTGGTTCAGAGCGGCAAAGCGCAGGAACGCTGACTGCCCCACATAGATCTGCTCGATATCGCGCGGCGTGATCTTGACCTCGACCGCCAGCGTGTCGTTGTCCGGCACGATCAGCATGATCTGCTCGCCGGGTGCGATGACGCCGCCCACCGTGTGCACCGACAATTGATGGACACGACCGTTCTGCGGGGCGCGGATGTCGATGCGGTTGAGCTGGTCGGCTGCCGCGGTCCTGCGCTCGGAGAGTTCGGAGATCTTGGAGCGGGTTTCGATCAGGTCTTTGCCGACCTCGGTGCGCAAATCCTGGTCGATCTGGATGGTCTGCAACTCGATCTCCGAGATCTTGCCCTTCGCCTGCGCGATCATGCCGGACAATTGGCTGCGCTCGCCCTCGATACGCGCAGTGTCTCGCTCGAGCGCGGTCAGGCGTGTGATCGGCACCAGGTTTTTCTGCCAGAGCGTACGGACGCCTTCGAGTTCCTGAGTGACGAAGCTGACTTCCTTCTGCTTGGCATCGAGCTGACCGGTATAGCCGGAAATCTCGTTCTGCAGCTGCGCACTACGTTCCTTGAGCTGAGCCTTCTGTCCGCGGCGCGCCATCCGCCGCAGATCGAACAGGCTACGCTCCGCGGCAATTGCGCGGGCGGCTTCGGACTTGGTGTCCTTGGCACGATCGAGGAGCACACCCGGGAAAACGATCTGCTCCGCGCCGTCGCGCTCCGCTTCGAGGCGAGCCTGCCGCGCCTGCAATTCATCGAAGCTCTTGATGATGATGGTGGCATTGGCGAGGGTCTGCGTCTCGTCGAGGCGCACGAGAACGTCGCCGGCCTTGACCCGGTCACCTTCCTTGACGCGCAATTCGCTCACGACGCCGCCCGTCGGGTGCTGGACCTTCTTGACACTGGAATCGACGACGATCGAGCCTTGTGCGACCACCGCGCCCGACAATTCGGTGGTGGACGCCCAGCCGCCGATGCCGAAGGTGACCAGCGCCACGAGGATGCCGCCGGTGATGATGTAACGCTGGATCGAGTGCAGCGCCGAGTTACCTGCTGCGGTGCTCATCCGCGGTCTCCTACCACTTTCAGGGGAGGTGCCGTTCGCAGCACCTTGGTCAAAACGTCTTCCTTGCGCCCGAAGGACTGCACCTTGCCCTCGGCGATCACCAGCACATGGTCGACGCCGTCAAGCGCTTTCGGGCGATGGGCAATCACCACCACGATGCCGTTGCGCCGGCGCACATTGAGGATCGCCTCGGTAAACGCCGCCTCGCCATCCGCATCCAGGTTGGACGTGGGCTCGTCGAGCACGACCAGGAACGGATCGCCATAGAATGCGCGAGCAAGGCCGATGCGCTGCCGCTGGCCGGCGGAGAGCGCCATGCCGCCTTCGCCGATCTTCGTGCCATAACCATCGGGAAACGAGAGGATCAGTTCATGCGCGCCAGCGGCCCGCGCTGCCGCCAACACCGCCTTCGGATTGGCGTTAGGATCGAAGCGGGCGATGTTGACGGCGATGCTGCCGTCGAACAACTCCACGTCCTGCGGCAGATAACCGACATGCTTGCCGAGCAATTCCGAGGACCATTGCCCCAATGCAGCATTGTCGAGGGTGATCTTGCCACGCATCTGCGGCCAAACACCGACGAGCGCGCGCACCAGCGAGGACTTGCCAGATCCGCTCGGACCGATGATGCCAAGACCAGCGCCTTTCCGCAGGCTGAACGAGACGTCGTGCAACACGACACGGTCAGAGGCCGGTGCGTTCACATAGACATGCTCCATGGCGATCGAATCGACCGGAGCAGGCAGTGGCAGCAGTTCCTCTTCCTTCGGGAGCAGCTTCAGCAGATGCTCAAGGCGCTGCCCCGATTGCCGCGCACCCACAAAGCCCTTCCAATTGGCGATCGCGAGTTCGACGGGCGCCAATGCACGCGCGGTCAGGATCGATCCAGCGATGATGATGCCTGCCGTCGACTCCTGATTGATGACGAGATAGGCACCGACCGCAAGAACGACGGATTGCAGGACCGTACGAAACATCTTGGACAAGCCGCCGAGACCGCTCGCCACGTCGCTCGCAGCCTCATTGGCAGCGAGATATTTCTGGTTCGCCTCTTGCCAACGCTCCGCTGCGAGCCGGCGCATGCCCATGGCATGCAGCGCCTCGGCGTTGCGTCGCCCCTCGCTCGCGACTGAATTGCGCATGACTGCGAAACGCGCCGAAGCCTTGGCGGGCCCCTGAGAGCGAACTTCGGTCAACATCGTGATCGCGACCAGCAACAACGCGCCGACCAGGGCGGTCACACCGATCCAGAAATGGAACAGGAAGCAGATGCCGAGATAGATCGGCATCCATGGCATGTCGAACAACGCGGACGGCCCGCCACTTGCCAGGAAGTTTCGCACCTGGTCGAGATCGCGAACCGGCTGCAAACCATCGCCATCGCCGCGTGTTTTCAGCGGCAAGCGAAGGACGGCATCGAACACGCGGCCACCCAACGTTTCGTCGAGGTGCCGCCCCATGCGCGCGCCGATGCGAGTGCGAATGAGATCGAGGCCGCTCTGAAACAGATAGAGCAGGATAGCGAGCGCCAGCAGCGCGATCAGCGTGGGCACGCTCCGGCTGGGCAGCACGCGGTCATAGACCTGCAGCATGAAAAACGAGCCGGTCAGCATCAGAATATTGCTGACGCCGCTGAAAATGGCCATGGCCCAGAAGATTTGACGGCAGGAGCTCAGGAAACCCATGAGCTCGGACTTGGGCATGGCATAGTCGCCACCCGGCTTGGTCTTGCCCGTGAATATCGTCTGCCGAGCCAGCTCCAGGAATTTTCGGAATGCCCGCAGCGTCGAAGAAAGTACCGCGCCCGCGGAATGCATACCATCCAAAGACGGCTTGCGAATGGCGCCATCCGGAGGCCTGGTATTGTTCGAATCGGCGTCCTGCTGCGCGCCGGTTTTCTTGCCTGCGCTGAAGAACCGGGAAAGCTCCGCAAAGCGCACAGCTTTATTCAATCGTACCTGCTCTGGCGGGGGAGTCTCCCCCCGCCTTCCAAAGTTGATCATCATGGTCCCCATGAGACGCACCGATCCAGCATTGATTGGATCGGTGCGTCAGCTAGTCCATCGCGCACAATGTGCGCCCCAAGGTCGTTAAGCGAAGTGGAAGTCCGACTTGTCCAACGCGCCGATCTTCGTGTTCTTCAGTGTGAGCGAATCGTGGCCCGACGCGATCACGACATCCTGACCACTCTGCGTGGCGTGAGACAGGACGTCCGCGAAGTTGTCGAACATGCTCTTGCTGAATTGCACGACGTCGTGCGACGGGCCGCTGGCACGGAAATCCTTGATCGTATCGTTTCCGAAATTCGGAGCGAATACGAAGGTGTCCGGATGTCCGTTGCCGATGAAGGTATCGTCGCCAGACGTGCCCTTCAGCGTGTCCGCTCCGCGAGTGCCGACAATTGCACTTCCCGAAGTTGACACGACCTGACCGGCTTTATCGAGCTCCTGCGCCGAGAACGAGTGCACGTATTTCGACGAGATCGATCCGGTGCCATAGCTCCAATCGCCATCAGCATTCGCCTTGACCGAGCCGATCGCCTTGGCTCCATCAAAGATCTTGATCTGGCTGTAGGCGTCGGCCGTCCCCTTGATGACCACCGAATTGTTCCAACCCTGATAGGCATTGGTCAACTCGATCCCTGACGAGGACGCCGAAGACTCCGTTACGGAGATCGCCTTGGCCGCCGAGGCGACACCGGTGTTGCCGGCAACGTCTGAGGCGATTGCCGAGAACTTGTGGTCGCCATTCGACAGGTGGCCGGGGTCGAAGCTCCAGGTGCCGTCGGCCTTGGTTGTCGCCTCGCCGATGACCTTGCCAGCGTCATAGAGCTTGACGAGGCTGTTTGCCTCGGCAGTCCCCTTCAACGTGACATCCGCCACGGTAGTCGGGCCGTTCAGCGCCTTGCCATCCGCCGTGAAAATGCCCAGCGACGGCGCAGCCGGAGCATGCGTATCGATGGTCACCTTGGTCGCCGCAGACGCATCACCAGTCTTGCCAGCTGCGTCGGTCGTCTTGGCAGTCAGGCTGTGCGAACCATCGCTCAGCGCACCAGTCGTGAAGCTCCACGCACCGCTGCTGTCGGCCTTGGCCGTACCGAGCTTCTGCGTGCCGTCATAGATGGTGACCGTGCTGTTACCGGCCGCGGTGCCATCCAGCTTCAGAGTATTGTCGCTGGTGACGCCATCGCCCGCCTTGCCGGTGTCGTTGGAGAAGGACGCGATCTTCGGTGCCGTCGGCGAGGTCGGGGGCGTCGTCGTTCCATTGACACTGACATTCACCGCTGCCGATGTCGCGCTGACATTGCCGGCAGCATCGGTGGCCTTGGCGGTCAGCGTATGCTGGCCCGTCGACAGGCTGCTCGTCGAGAAGGTCCATGCGCCATCCGCGCCGGCCGTGACGGTACCGATCTTGGTGTTGCCGTCAAAGATGGCAACGGAGCTCTGGGCTTCCGCCGATCCCTTCACATTCATCGCCCCACCACTGGTCTGGGAGGCGGACAGGGTCGTCGTACCGCCCGTCCCTGCGCTTGCCGATATGCTGGGAGCGCTTGGGGCCTTGGTATCGACCGTGATCGCCACGGCCGAAGACGCGGCGCTGGTCTTGCCAGCGCTGTCCGTGGCCGTCGCAGTCAACGTGTGCTTCGCATCGGTCAGGACCGACGTGATGTAGCTCCACGACCCGTCGGCAGCAGCCTTCGCCGAACCAATCTGGGTCGATCCGTCATAGATCTTCACCGTGCTGTTCGCAGCCGCGGTGCCCTTGAGCGTGATCTTGTCTGCATTGGTCACGCCATCGCCGGTCTTCCCGCTATCGGGCGACCAGGATGCGATATCGGGAGCGACCAGATCCTGCACCGGCGGCGGTGTCACAGCGCCACCTTCAACCGGGAAAGGCGAAGGGATGAGCGCACCCGGAACGAGCTGACCGTTCACGATGGTCGCATAACGAACGTTCTCCCACTGGGTAACGTGTACGTTTGCATTGACGTTCTGAAGGAGCAGCGGCTCGTACATGAACGGTCCGACGAAATAGACGTCCTTCAAGGCTACGGTCACGTCCTGATTGTCCGCGGCAATACGCAGACCGATCGGGCCACCCTGGAAAACCACATTGTTCAGGGTGACGGAGCCACCGTAGTTATCCGCAATGAAGAGGCCGGCATTGGCGGCCGTGGTGTGGGATACGATCGTAGAGTTATTGATCGTCAGATTGCCGCTGCTGCCAGGGCTATAGGCCTGGATGCCGTCGGCATGATCGGAGCCCACGCCGGTGGTCTCGATATATGAGTTGTTGATGACCATATCGCCATCGCCGCCGATGCGCACACCTTCTCTCGAATTAATGCGAACCTGATCGAGCGTAAAAGAGCCCTGTCCGACGATGGACGCGATGTCACCGCTGTCGGTGATGCTCTTGTTAGAAACGGTCCCACCATCTTTTACAGTGATGGAAGCCGAATTCGTGACGCTATTAAAGGTCGGATCATTCCAGCTAAGCGGAATTCCTGCCATTCCAAATCTCCTGGTAGTCTGTAGTTGTCCCTAAACTCACGACTCCGTTGCGAGTCCTGAGCGACGATGCCCCACATGCACCCCAATGGCGCATCGTCTGGAATCGTCTTTGGTGGTCAGCAGAGGCTTTTTTTGGACGACATAGCGGCTCACCAAAGGTGATTTATTGCGCGCACCCGCTTAAAGAACCAACGCGATCAAGAGAAGGCACGATATTAAAATTAAAGGACACACAGCACCGCCAACCGACCCCAATATAATCTAACCGAATTTCACACCAGTTAATAATATCCAGAAAATACGGATTTCCGGCCGATTTCAGCTCTAAAGCTATTTCTGACTACCAAACGAAAAACACCAACTACAATTGAACTACAGGTGCGGCGTAACGCCGGCATTGCGTGGAGCGCCTCGCACTACAATAGAAGCGATTCGGAATACGGACATCAAATTGCTCAGCGGATCCACAAGAGACACCCCGCCGCTCACCGAGCACTCAAATAAATACCCGAAAGCGCGAAGACCTCCGCCCGTCGCGCGCGATCTCTCCAAGGCATCGACCAGAGTGCGGACGATATACTGCTGAATGATTAGGCTATCGCAAGACAGAAATACCGCGCGCGTTGCGCGCACGGCCATTTAATTAACATGTTAACACCAGACGTTTTATATAGGCCAGAACATTTATTGGCGAGAGCGTAGTGGACGCCAAATCAGGCCACATTTCCCGGAAATTTTCGGCTTTGCGATCGACGTTCTAGCCGCCGACGTCGAGGTGTTCGAGCTGGACACCGGGCAAGAACGACGCATCGAATCCCAAACACCGCCGTCAGTTCACCCGCTGCATTTAAATCCACTTCGGAAATGTCAGCACTTTCCGCCAGTTATGATTTAAAGAGGGCGCCGTATCGGCACTTGCCGGCACACAAACCGTTATTTTGCGCCATCGAAAGACACAACGTGTCTTGGCCGATTCTCACGGCGCGCTCTCCTCCCCAATACGACGCGTTTGGAAAAGCGAGACTGAACAGTCCCCAAGCAACTCCAACATGCGAGACGCAAAGCGCTCGTCGTTTTTGCCTTACTGCAGTCCGCCCCGCGAAGTTTCCGCGGATTAACGCAGCTCCTCCCGCATTCATTGAGACGTCTGGGATTTCAGCTCGGTGCTCAGGCCGCCCTGCTCTCTGGATGGCTTCAGGTCCGGATAGCCCCTGATCCAATCCCGGCGCTGCCCCCAAACTGTCGCCCAGGGATCTGCCCCTCCAATATCGGGATTCGGCTTCATCCGGGCAAGCAGGGCGCGCAGCCCAACCCCCATCAGAAGTTCGAGCAGAACGAGTTGCTTTCGCCAGCCCTTGAAGTGGTCGCGGACGAGCGTGGCCTTACCTGTGAAGAGCAGGAGCAGCTTGCCGGCCCGCGTGGCGGACGCCTTGCCGACGTCGTGAACGATACAGGCCTCGGGACAGATGACCGGCCGAAAACCCGCTTGCCTCGCGCGGAATGCTAGATCAGCATCCTCGCCATACATGAAGTAACGCTCATCGAAACCGTTCAACACACGCCAGTCATCGCGAGACGCGAGGAGCAGACAGCCGGTGATGATGCCTACCTCTCGAACAGTGTCCCGGCGCCAATCAGCCATCGCCTCTGGATCGAACCATCGCGAGTGACGGAATACGGTACTCAAGCCTAAAGCGAAACAGGTCATGCTCCATACGGTTGGAAGCGCCCAGCAAGACGATAGCTCCAGCGAGCCGTCGCGTTTCAACGCCCGTCCGCCATAGAGCCCATGCCCGGGATTCGATCGCGCAAACTGCACAAGACGTTCGATGGCCCGATCGAGTACCAGCGTATCGGGGTTGAGCAGCAGCAGGAATTCAGCATTGGCCCGCGTCGCGGCCAGATTCACGCCCCGCGCGAAGCCGAGATTCTCCTTCGCGTCGATCAACTCGACATCGGGAAACTCGGCACGGATCATATCTACCGAGCGGTCGACCGAACCATTGTCGACCACGATCACTTGCTGGCGGAGGCTGCCTCGCTGCTCGTAGACAGAACGCAGGCTATCTCGGAGCAGATCCTCCGTATTATAGGAGACGATGAGAATGGCGACGTCTGCGGAATGACTCATCACGTGGACGCTCCTGTGGGTTTCGGTCGTGGTTTGATCGGACGGGCCGGCGCACCGGCGCAGATCATGTTTGCCGGCAGATCGCGCGTCACCACGGATCCAGCCCCAACGATACAGCCCGCCTCGATCGTCACTCCGGCAGTGATCACGGCATTGGCGCCAATCCAGACGCCTTCCCGTATGACGATATCGCGCTCGTTCTTCGGCTGGAACGCAGGCGGCGTCCCCTCCGCCAGACCGTAGTCGGACGCCGTCACGACGGCGTTCGGTCCGATCATCACATCGTCGCCGAGCGTGATCCGCCCGGTCGAGTTACCAGCCCAGAGGCAGACGTGTTCCCCCACGTGGCAGCGATCGCCGAGCGTAATCCGTTCACCGTTGGCGATCGACACATTTGGCGCGAAGACCTGATCGCGACCGATCGTCATCTTCCGCTTTTCGCGCACATGCTTGTAGCCGTAGAAGTGCAGGATACGCAACGAATGCAGCCAGACCAGCGGATCCATCATGGACTTCGCGCCGTTGCCGATCTTTCCGATCATACCTGGCATCAGCAGGTCTCCTTCTACCCACTCACGGCTGGAGGTGCCGAGCGGCTGGTGTCATCACGCTCCCAGCTGCGATCGCCTCGCTTCACCTTACGGGCCGCAGCAAGAGCAGCCATTTTCGAGATGAAGGCATAGACCACCACGTCCGTGATGCGGACACGGCGATGACGAAGCAGCTCCATCAGGGAAATTCTGCGCGCCCGACCGGGCAGCAAACCGAAGCGCCTGTCCAATTCACGCTGACCAAGCAACGTGCGCGTGCGGCGCTTGATCAGCCCCTCGACAGTGCGGGGCGGACGCACAAGGAATTCGAACGCATGCGACGTCACCCGTTCCCCAACCTCGAACAGGTCATGGACATACTGATCGTCATTGGTGATAGCCGGAAACGCGCCAAGGCGCGCGTGCCCGGCAGCGGACAGAATATAGACGCCGGAGCCGACGAGATTGTCGGTAAACCAGGGCATCTCACACCAGACCCGATAGAATGACCGAACAACGGCTGAGCATCCGCACAGATCAATCACAGCGCGGGGTGCCCCCACAAACGCACCGTTGCGCTCCATTTCGTCCATCACCGATCGTATGGCCGCAACGCTCACAGCAATGTCTGCATCCAAATAAGCGCGAGGAAATACCGAAGCGGCTGCATCGCCTGCATTCAATGCCGCGTGCTTCGAGGCCTCCTGAACCTCAACGACGATCACCGAATTGCCGTAACTTCTCGCAATGTCGACAGTGCGGTCCGTACAGCCATTGGCAGCAACCACGACCTCGAGCTCTCCGGGTCTGGTATCCGCCAACAATGCATCCAGGCAGCGCGCCAGAACATTCTCTTCGTTATGTGCCGGAATGACAACGCTGAACGCGGGGCGCGCGTCGGACGCTTCGCCTGCACGACGCTGTATGGAGCTGCGGGGCGGTTCTCGTACGGAAGATGAAGCAACCAAGGGCATTTCAGTATCTCTTCGGTATATAATTTTGATCAGCCAAAACGAGAAATCGATGAAATATGCCCTGCCGCGCAGCTGCAATTCTTCGGCGTGCAGGCGTCAATCGCCTAGGTGCTACAAGGGCTCCACTTCACCGGTTTCAAAAGGGCTTCGGCAAGGCCGGGCCCAAAACAAGTTTCTCGTTCCTGATCGTCGCCATGTGCACGTTCTCCCAAAGCTCGATGATATTCTTGCGTCGGCCGACATTGCCGAAGAGGTAGGGCGCGTATCTGAACGGAGGGATGAAGAACACATTCCTCAACCTGATGATGTTGTCGCCGCCCGCATCCGGATGGATACGAAGACCGTAATTGACACCGCCGCCGATGAAAGCGACGTTTTCGAGATCAATCGTTCCGGTCCAGTTGTCAGCGATGAACAACCCCACATTCGCCGCGATCCCGTGGGTCACGATGCTGGTGTTGGAGACTCTGAGCGCTCCCCTGCTTCCCGGTGAATAAGCCTGGATCACGTCGGCATGGTCGGATTCAACGCCGAGTGCTTCGAGATAACAATTATCGATCAGAAACGAGCCACTGCCGCCGATACGAACGCATTCTCTCGAATTGATCCGGCAATTCCTGATCGTCGCGCCGTCGCCGGTCACGATCGAGGCGATGCTGCCAGTCTGTGTGATGCTCTTGTTGCTGATCGTGCCACCAGACGATAGCCTCAATGCGCGCGATGTAACGTTGCTACCGAACCGGGCGTCGTCATAGACGAACGGGATGTCGGCGGCGCACGCCAGATCTGATGCGGCCTCGCACATCGGCTGCCGCGCCCAGGCGGCGCGCGGCAGAGCGGACGCCGCGGCAATGCATGCAATAAAATCACGCCGTCGCATGTGCACCGCCTCCCCTCCTGCTGCGGATGCACCACATATTATCGGCTACCTGCACGGCCCAACCTCCGTGGCACGTTGTTTTTCGGTGCGGTGAAAGCGATCGGGTTTTGTTTGGGAGCATCGAAGATCCACATTCCGCTGCCGAGCAGGAACAGGATGAGGACATAGGGCGCATCCCACACATGCACGGTGCAGATGGCCAACATCAAACCGCAGATGGTGATGATCAGCCCTTTGCGACATTGTGCTGTCTGGTATGAGAGATTCCTAAGCCGCCCGAGACCGAAACACACTGCCAGGAAGCTGCAGGCAATAAAAAGGAAACCGGGGATACCGTAGCGCACGGCGGCGACCAGCCAGAAATTGTCGATGCTCCCGCCCATCCAGTCGGGATGATCCCATTCGGTTTGACCGAGCCCCAGGATCGGGTGGTTCATCACCGACTCCGTTCCATAGTTCCAGATATGCACGCGCATATAGGATGTGTCGGAGTTGAAGGTCAGATACGAGATGAAGACGTCGAATGGCGTGCGGTTGGAGGTCAGGTCGACTGCCAAATAGGCGGCGCCGACGATCCCTGCGAGTATTCCCCATCGCCGCGCCAAGCGCGAGGTGACCTTGTCCCAGGCGATTAACAGACCCTGTACGACGAGAGACAGAAGAGGCCCCGAGGATAGCGACGAGGCGACCGTCAGGGCCACGAGACCAGACCGCCAGAGCCGACGGGCCACACTGCCGCCGAGATAGTAGCTCAAGGCGAAAGCGCTCGAGCAAGCGACGCCGAACAGAATGGAATATTCGAAAGTGCCTTGAGCCCGCCTGAAGCCGAGCCTCAGTTCGCTACCGATGACGGGGTAGACAGGGAAGATCTTGCCGAACGCCTCGATCAGGATGGGCCAGCCGAACACATTCTCGAAGATGGCGAATGGAAGAATGACGATCATGGTGAGCGCGAGTGCCTTCACCATGCTTTGAAACGCTGCGTAATCGCGAATGTATTTCCGCGCGAGCAGGAACGGCCCCAATGTCTCGATGACGAAGATGCCAGCGGGCTGGAGCGCCGTGTCTATGCCGTGCAAAACGATCAGGACGAATGCGCCCCACGCCGCGGTCAGGAGCATCAGAATGTCGGCAAGTCGCACCTTACCGAGCGCTCCGGACAGCCACGCGAGCAGACACGGAACAAAGGTCGCGACCAGGATCAGCCGGTAAGGCGACATCCTGACCGGGCCAATGTAAAAGAAGAAGGGCAAGGCCAGCGAGAAGACGAAGATTGCAACCAGCGCGGGGCTCTGACGCGCACTAACCGGCTGGCGAGCGGCCAGTTGCCCCGCCCCCAGCGAGGCTGGCCGTCCAATCTGATGAGAGGCTCCAATGGCAATGCTCTTCATCATCCAAACCTATCGATATCGCACACGCATCATCTGACGATAGAGACCGAGCTTGGTGCTGGCCCTCCAGGCGAACCCACGTCCTGTATCGGGATCGCGCAGGTGCCGCCGCATATAGTCCGCATCCATCGTGTTGGTCAGACACAGGCGGGAGTAGAGGAACGGTTCGAAGCCGTGATGATGCCCGAACTGGATCGTGAAAAGATGGGTGTAGCCGACACTCAAAGCTACATCCCACACACGTCTGGAAAAGCGCCCATATGGAAAGGCAAACAGGGGCACCGCACGGCCGAGACGATCCTCCAATATGAATTTCGATACCGCGAGTTCACGATGGAGTTCGCTATCCGACACCGATGTCAGATCGACATGGGCCATGCCGTGCGAACCAATCGTGTTTCCGGTCCTGTCGAGTTCTTCGATCATCGCCCACGTCATACGCCCCGGCGCACCGACGAAATCGACAGGAATGAAGGACATGAAACCGGGAACGCGGCCGACGTCCATAAATCTCGCATAGACCTCGGTATAGTCAGACAGAAATCCATCGTCGAAAGTGAGCAGCACCGTATCGGCCGCGCTCGCCTCGGGATCGGCACAACGTTTCAGGAAAATCTGCGGCGAAACGAGCCTGTCGCCGTACAACGCAACATGATCCTCGAAGGCCTCGTTCGTGAGGCACCACGGGTTCGACGGCGTGTCGCCCACGAGTTGATGATAATTGAGGACGATCATAACGCCCTCATCAGGTCTGAGACACGGCGGCCCCATGCCCGCCAGTTCAAACGGGCTTCATATGCATCTCGGCACGACCGCTTGAGGCGCGCGAGGCGTTCCGGATCGGCGAACAGGTCAGCAATGACTGTCGCGTACTCTGCCGGTGTCCCATTCGGCGGCAAAAGAACTCCCGTCTCGCCGTCGCTGATGGCCCCTGGCACACCCCCGGTAGCCGGCGCGATGCTGGGGACGCCATGGGCCGCCGCTTCACAGAAAACGATGCCATAACAATCCGCACGCGTGGGCAGCAGGAACAGATCCGCATCCCGGTAGAGCTGGCTCAGCCGCTCGCGTTGTCCGGGATCACTCTTGTCGAGGAAAGGAATAATCGTGAGCCCATCCACGGCGTGTGGCTTCGACGGCGTGCATCCGCAGATCACGAGTTCAGCATCGATGCCCCTGCTATTCAGTTCCTTGAGCGTGCCCAGGGCGATGTCCGCACCTTTCTCCTCCCAATGGGCGCCGATGAACAGCAAGCGGCATGGACCGGGCTTGCGTTCACCGAGCACCGCGCTGCGTTCCGGCGCATCCTCGAGATTCGCCCCCCAAGGTACGACATGCACTTTGGCGGGGTCGGCACCATAATCCCGCACTGCGGATTCGGCCGCCCAGCGCGATGGGTAGAGCAACAAGTCCGCACGCGCGATGGTATCGCGTTCGAGCCTCTCCGCAATCTCACGGGCGGCACGCGACATGTTGCGATAGTTCGGGTGATAGTTCTCCACGAGCCGAAACGTCGCGTCGGACACATAGACCAGAGGCACGCCATCGGGGATGCCCCAGGCAAACGTAGACCCGGCAGGCGCGAAGACAATGTCGGGCGAGGCCTCACGAATCTTTCGCGAAGCATCCGCCGCATATTGCGTGACGACAGGCCCGGCATGGACCGGCGATAGCCCTTGCCGGCGAAAGACGCGGCGTAGCCGCGCATATGTCTTGTAGATTGGCAGGATCGGCGCGCTCAACGGACCGACATAAACGATATCGTTGCCCTCCCGCGCGAGGGACTTCGACATGTGGAATGGCGTCCCCGACCAGAAGCGCACCTGGCTCGCATCGCCGATCGTAGTGAATGCGATCCGTCGTGCCGTTTCCTTGCTGGAGGGGTATGACTGGCTCATTATTCTCTTCCAGATCGTTAAACCTGCGAACGATTGCGGAACAGTTTTCAGCGGAACAAGCGGTCTCTCGCCTTAGGCATGGATGGACGCTCCCGTTGGGAAAGTTGCCTTCCTCGCGACGCTGATGAAATTGGGTGACATCATGAGCTCTGCGAAGCGGCCGCGTAGGAAGCGGGCGCGCTTGTGCAGAAGTCCGATATTGCTCTCTACCGCCAGCCCTGAGCTGTCACACCATTCACCGATCTTTCCGACGCCGGTGACATGCACACCCGATCGCGCAAAGCTTCCGAGACCGCGATAGCGATGCGAATAACGGACCCGCCGCCACATTTCGGGAACGGACCACATGTTCGGCGACTGAATGATCATGACCGACGTCTGGTGCATGCAGTCGCGAAACAGCGACAGCACTTCGACGGGATCGGGAATGAGGTGAAGCATGTTCAGAAACAGAATGCAGTCGAATGTCCTGTCGCGAAGTTTCTCCGACGCGGCGTGAAAATCGCCGTACACCATTTCGATTCCTTGCGTTACCGCAGCTCCGCAAATCACGGGATCAAGGGGCACCGCCGTCACTTGAAGGCCTCTCGCCGCCAGCGCACACTCCAGAGCGCCGGAGCCGCAGCCGATCGAAAGCACTGTACGCGCTCCCGGCGGAATAGCAGTCAGCACGTCCCGGTTGATGCGCTCATAATATTCTTTGGAGAACATACGGCGCCACAACTTGGTCTCTGGCATCAACAAAGGAACGGGTGAATCCGCGCCCTCCGCAAGCTTGAGCATGCTGTTCACCTGCGAACGCATTTCCGCTTCGGCGACTCCGAACCTGCCGGCGTATTTGTTGGATAGATGATGGACTGTGAAATCGTCGAAATGCGAAATCGGGATCAGCTTCGTGAATCCGCACCGAATATAAGGATCGGTTGCGGCTGTGCAGAGTAGATCGTGCTTCCATTGATAGGGCTCGACCAGGAAACCACCCGACTGGATAGCCTTCTTGAGCTGCTTTTGCGTCAGCACATAGCAGGCCGCATGTTCGTTGGTGAAACTGGCGAGGACGTAGATCGACCTCGCCCGCAACGACCCCGCATCCCAGTGAAACTCATCGTGCATGTCCGGATAGCTGACAGCGCCATGCGCATTCTTCTCCATACGAACGAAACCGGCGACCTCATCCTCCTTCAGAACCCTGGTCACCTCCAGAAAGGCGCGAAGTTGCCCTTCGGTGATGAGGATGTCGTCCTCGGAATAGATGAACAGATCATACCGGTCAGCACGCTCGGCAAATAAAGGCTTGTGCGCGAAGGGGAGCGACCATGGATCCTTGCTGGGAAGACCGACCCGGCATTCGACGCCCGGCGCGGGCTTCTTCTCGATGTTCGACAGAATGACGATATCAACTTCGAAAGCCATCGAGCGGTATTCACGGATCAATCGGGCCAGGTGGCCATTGTTGGAGGTTCCATAGCTCGCCAGTGCAACGAGGACGCGGAGCCGTTCGCTCCGCGTATTGTCTCGGGATATCGGTCTGCTCGAAAGCTGATAAGAGGCCTGCATCGTCGCGATCGTCCTTGCCAGCGGAACCAGCCCGCCGATCCGACGCGCAATTCCATTGCCTCCCGAAATCAATCTGAATTTAATATGAAATAAATGCTTTTGCCATAAAAATCTACATATTTTAAATAATTAAATAGAGCCAGCCAGGTCGCTGCTCACGCCGTGACGCCTCGCAATTGCGGCCGGTCACCATTGGACCGCAACAACGTCAGATTCCTCGCAGGGGGAATGCTTTCCACCACAGCCAGCCGCAGAGCCGGCGATAGATGGCTGGCACCATGATGGGCTGCAGAAGGGAACTGGCCGTGGCACCGACGCGCTGACGCCACCGCAAGCCCCAATATTCGGGCAGGGTCTCAAAATCGGGATCGGCCAAACGCGCGAGATCGATCAAATCGGCAAGCGGCGTCTGCACCAGACGCCGCCGGT
>JAEXHR010000062.1 GCA_023449855.1 Pseudomonadota bacterium
CTGCGCTCCTCGCAATGACGGAGTTAACCTTTCGCTTGCGCGATCTCGGCAACGATCGCCTCAGCCGCCGCCTTGGGATCGTCCGCCGCGAGGATCGGCCGCCCTACGACGAGATAGTCCGATCCAGCGGCAATCGCCTTGGCTGGCGTCATCACGCGCTTCTGGTCGCCGAGTTCAGCGCCTGCGGGGCGCACGCCCGGCGTCACCAGCACCATCTCCGGCTTGATCAGCTTGCGCAGGTTGCCGACCTCTTCCGGCGAACAAACGAGACCGTCGACGCCGAGCGCCTGCGCCTGCTGCGCGCGCGTGGTGACGAGATCGCTGACGCCGAGCTGATAGCCGGCGGCTTTCAGATCCTCATCGTCGTAAGACGTCAGCACCGTCACCGCGAGAATCTTCAGGCTCGAGCCTTTGCTCGCATTTGCCGCCGCCTGCATGGTCTGCGGATAGGCATGAACCGTGAGGAAAGTCGCGCCGAGCTTCGCAACGCTCTCGACGCCCCGTGCCACGGTATTCCCGATGTCGTGCATCTTCAGGTCGGCGAAAACCTTCTTGCCGGCGTCGGCGAGCTTGCGCACCAGCGGCAAGCCGCCGGCATAACCGAGCTGATAGCCGATCTTGTAAAACGTTACGCTGTCGCCAAGGCGCTCGATCATCGCTTCGGCCGCAGCGACATCGGGGACATCAAGCGCGACGATCAGGCGGTCGCGGGGATCGATGACGGTCATATCAAGCTCACTTCATTTGCTGGGCGACATCGATCAATTGCCGCACCATGGATTGCATCGCCGCGATATCGGCGGGGTGTTTGAGACGATCCATCTCGTCATAAGCTTCGTCCGCATGAGACAGTGCAAGCTGGCTCGGAATCACCAGCGCGCGGCAGGCTGACAGCACCAGCCGCAGCGCCTCGAGGCAGCGCGTGCCGCCGAGGCGGCCATTCGAGGCCGCAGCGATGGCAAAGGCGCGGCCGCGGAACACTTGGCCACGGCCTTCCTGCCCGTCATTGACACGCGACACCCAGTCGATGGTGTTTTTCACGAGTGGCGGCAGCGAGGAATTATATTCGGGCGTAACGATCAACACGCCATGATGCGATCCGATCATGCGCTTCAGATTGAGCGCATGTTTCGGCACGCCGGATGACGCTTCGAGATCGCCATCATAGATCGGCAGCGGATAGTCCCCGAGCGAGATGCGGGTCACATCGGCATCGGCACGCACCAGTTCGTCGACAGCGGCGGCCGCCAGCTTCGCATTCAGCGAGCCGGTGCGCAGAGAGCCGGGAATGATGAGGATTTTGAGGGCAGCCATATCTCTCCCACTGTGTCCCGGACGCGATGCAGCACGCAGTGCTGCTTCGCAGAGCCGGGACCGCCAAGCAATGCCGGAGTTCGATACGGTCCCGGCTCTGCGGAGCAATGCTTCGCATTGCGCCGCGTCCGGGACAAGAAGAAGTAAGGAGCGCCAAACGAGCTAAAATTCAGCCCTTGCGATACACCCAGACGCGGGCGGGCGGAAGGTTCATCCAGATCCGCTCGGAGGCCTCGGTGGAAACACCAGGCAGCGATTTCGGGATCGGCGGCGCCACCGAATAGGTGAACTGCACGAAGGGCGCATGCGGCGCGAGCGCTGCGAAGGCGTCGCGGATCAGCTTGAGGCGCGTCAGCATCGGCTTGGTGACCAGCGGCAGGCCGGAGACGACAGCAGAAGCTGGCTCCTTCAGCACGTCCCACAGCGTGTCGCGCAGCGTATAGGCATCGCCCTGCACCACGGTCGCCTGCGGATAGCGCTCGCGCAGCAGCGCGCAGAAGGTCGGATTGAATTCGACGAGCACCAGACGCTTCTGATCGATGCCATGGGCGACAAGCGCGGTGGTGATCGCGCCGGTGCCGGGGCCAAGTTCGATGACAGGTCCGGTGCCTTTCGGATCGACATATTGGGCCATCGTGCGCGCAAGCGCTTTGCCCGATGGCATCACCGCGCCCATATGCAGCGGCTTGTCGATCCATGAACGGAGGAAGCGGACTTCATCATCGAGACGAAGCGGCTTTTTCAGCGGTCGCGCGGACGATTGCAGAGGCATTGTGCTTCCAAGCAGACCGCGGAACGTGCGGGACGTCAGATTTTCGTCATAAATGGGTATCGCCAACCGTGGAAACGGTCAAGCATTGTAACGTCAGGACGCGCTGCGCGTTCCGAAGAAGTCCTTGACCTTGGTGAAGAATCCCGCTGCTTCTGGTTGCGTTGCACCAGATGAAAGCTTCTCGAATTCGGCAAGAAGTTCTTGCTGTTTCTTGGTCAGGTTCTGCGGCGTCTCGACGACAACCTGCACATACATGTCGCCCGACTGGCGCGAACGCAGCACAGGCATGCCCTTGCCGCCGACGCGGAAACGGCGGCCCGACTGCGTGCCCGACGGCACCTTTACCTTGTTGCGGTTGCCATCGATGGTCGGCACTTCGAACTCGCCACCGAGCGCTGCTGTCACCATGGAGATCGGCACGCGACAATGCAGGTCGGCGCCATCGCGCTGGAAGAAGTCGTGCGAGGCCAGCGAGAGGAAGATGTAGAGATCGCCGGCGGGGCCGCCGCGCGTGCCGGCTTCGCCTTCATTGGCGAGGCGGATGCGGGTGCCGTCCTCGACGCCTGCGGGAATGTTCACGGACAGCGAGCGCTCGCGCTCGACGCGTCCGGCGCCGGAGCAGCTCGGGCACGGGTCTTCGATCATCTGGCCGCGGCCATGACAGCTCGGGCAGGTGCGCTCCAGCGTGAAGAAACCCTGGGCCTGGCGCACACGGCCCTGGCCGGCGCAGGTCGAACAGGTCTTTGGCTTGGTGCCGGCCTTGGCGCCGGTGCCGGAACAGGCTTCGCAGGTGACCGCGACGGGAATTTCGATCTGTGCGGTCTTGCCGGAGAACGCTTCCTCCAGCGTGATTTCCATATTGTAGCGCAGGTCGGCCCCGCGCTCGCGGCCACCGCTGCCGCGACCACCGCGCTGCCCGGCCATGCCGAACAGGTCTTCGAAAATATCCGAGAAGGACGAGGCGAAGCCGGAGCCGAAGCCCGGACCACCACCGGCACCATGCCCCTGCTCGAAAGCAGCATGGCCGAAACGATCATAGGCGGCGCGCTTGTCGCCGTCCTTGAGGACGTCATAGGCCTCGGCGATTTCCTTGAATTTCACTTCGGCGGAAGCATCGCCCGGGTTCTTGTCCGGATGCCACTTCATCGCAAGCTTGCGGAAGGACGACTTCAGCGTCGCATCATTTGCGCTGCGCTCGACTTCCAGCGTCTCGTAGTAACATTGCTTGGTGGACATTCGTCAGATCCGCCCGAAATCCCAGGTCGCCGCATCGTCATGATGCGATATATGCCGGTTCGATATAAGCCCGGGCAACTGATGTGCCAGCCGCACCGGCTTTACAAAAAATGACCCCCATCCATCGTCAGCCATTTTGCGCTGCTCTGGATGAGGGTCATCGTTTTGCTCGCTATCAGGCCGACTTCTTCGGCTTGTCGTCATCGACTTCCGTGAATTCGGCGTCGACGATGTCGTCCTTGGCCGCGTCGCGCTTGGCGTCGGCTTCGGCCTGCTGGGTGTACATCGCCTCGCCGAGCTTCATGGAAGCCTGGGCCAGCGTATTGGTCTTGGTCTTGATCGCCTCTGCGTCGTCGCCCTTCAGCGCTTCCTTCAGATCGGCAATCGCATCCTCGATGGCCTTGCGCTCGCCTTCGGCGACCTTGTCACCGTGTTCGGTGAGGGCCTTCTCGGTCGAATGCACCAGCGCGTCGCCATGATTCTTGGCGTCCACGGCCTCGCGACGCTTCTTGTCGTCGGCGGCATTGGCTTCGGCGTCCTTGACCATCTTCTCGATGTCGGCTTCCGACAGACCACCAGATGCCTGAATGCGGATCTGCTGTTCCTTGTTGGTCGCCTTGTCCTTCGCCGACACGTTGACGATGCCGTTGGCGTCGATGTCGAAGGTCACCTCGATCTGCGGCATGCCGCGCGGAGCCGGCGGAATGCCCATCAGGTCGAACTGGCCGAGCGGCTTGTTGTCCGCCGCCATTTCACGCTCGCCCTGGAAGACCCGGATGGTGACCGCGTTCTGATTGTCTTCGGCGGTCGAGAACACCTGGCTCTTCTTGGTCGGGATCGTGGTGTTGCGATCGATGATGCGGGTGAACACGCCACCCAGCGTCTCGATGCCCAGCGACAGCGGAGTGACGTCGAGCAGCAGCACGTCCTTGACGTCGCCCTGCAGCACGCCCGCCTGGATGGCGGCGCCGATGGCCACGACTTCGTCCGGGTTGACGCCCTTGTGGGGCTCCTTGCCGAAGAACTGCTTCACGACTTCCTGGATCTTCGGCATGCGGATCATGCCGCCGACCAGAACGACTTCGCCGACTTCACCGGCGGTGAGCCCGGCATCCTTCAGCGCCTTGCGGCAGGGCTCGATGGTCTTCTGGATCAGATCGTCCACCAGCGCCTCGAACTTGGCGCGGGTCAGCTTCAGGGTGAGATGCTTCGGACCGGAGGCATCCGCCGTGATGAAGGGCAGGTTGATTTCGGTCTGGGTCGTGGACGACAGCGCGATCTTGGCCTTTTCAGCGGCTTCCTTCAGACGCTGCAGAGCCAGCTTGTCGTTGCGCAGGTCGATGCCCTGCTCTTTCTTGAACTCGTCGGCGAGATAGCCGACCAGGCGCATGTCGAAGTCTTCACCGCCGAGGAAGGTGTCGCCGTTGGTGGACTTCACTTCGAACACGCCGTCGCCGATCTCGAGGATCGAGACGTCGAAGGTACCGCCGCCGAGATCGTACACGGCAATGGTGCCGGACTTCGACTTGTCGAGGCCATAGGCCAGCGCAGCCGCGGTCGGCTCGTTGATGATGCGCAGCACTTCGAGGCCGGCGATCTTGCCGGCGTCCTTGGTGGCCTGACGCTGGGCGTCGTTGAAGTAGGCGGGAACGGTGATGACGGCCTGCTCGACCTTCTGGCCGAGATGGGCTTCCGCCGTTTCCTTCATCTTCTGCAGGGTGAAGGCGGAGATCTGCGACGGGGAGTAGGACTTCCCGTCCACCTCAACCCATGCGTCGCCATTGCCACCCTTGGCAATCTTGTAGGGGACGAGCTTCTTGTCCTTCTCGACGGTCGGATCGTCATAGCGGCGGCCGATCAGGCGCTTCACCGCGAAAATCGTGCGCTCGGGATTGGTAACCGCCTGGCGCTTGGCGGGCTGGCCGACGAGGCGCTCGCCATCATCGGTAAAGGCGACGATGGACGGGGTCGTCCGCATGCCTTCTGCGTTCTCGATGACCTTCGGATTTTTGCCATCCATCACGGCGACGCAGGAATTCGTCGTACCGAGGTCGATACCGATGACCTTTCCCATGCTCTTACTTCCTTCTTTCTGCGGCAGGTTGGCCGGGCCCAACGGGCGCCCCGCTCAAACCCCCAAATCAATCACATGCTCGCGATATTGCGACGCTAGGCGTCATATAGGAGGGTGCTAGGGGGCCGCAAGGCATCCCAGCGGGGCTTAGGCGCGGAAATCATAGGGTATTCGGGAAATTAATTAAGTCTGAATGCGCGGTCCGAAACAGGCAACGCGGCGGATCGGCGCGGTGCCAGTCGGGAACGGATTTGTGCCTTGATCTGTTGCTGGAACAGCGCAACCGTATGTTCCCTTCCGGCAGGCCGCGCCGCCGGCGGCCTCTTCGACCAGCCGCAACGCCCAACCAAGTAAGAGCCTGATGAGACACTTCGCGCCCCTGTTCGCCCTGACCGTGCTGCTGGCCGCCCTCACACCACCCGCCCACGCGGCCGATCCCGTCTATCCGGCTGGGGTCCGCATCGGGGTCACCCCCTCGGTCGGGCTGGAGCCGTCCCGGACCTTCACCGGCTTCCAGACCTCGGACCAGGGCGTGAAGATGCTGATGACGGAATTGCCGGCCACCGCCTTCACCGAGGTGGAGACGGCCTTCAAGACCAATCCGGCCAGCATGGCGCTGAAGCCCGAGACAATCGAGACCGGTGCCGGCCAGGCCTTCTACACGGTCGAGAGCACCAAGGACGCCGCAGGCGTGCCGGTGCGGCGCTATTCGATGATCGTCAATGGGGGCACCTTCTCCGGCTATGTGGCCGTGCAAGTCCCGGAAAACGCGCAGAAAATCTACACCGACGACGCCGTCCGGCAGATGTTCGCCAGCGTCACCATCCGTAAAGAGGTCCCGCTCGACGAGCAGCTCGGCATGATGCCGTTCAGGATTTCGCAGCTCAGCGACTTCAAGACCGTCCGCATGCTGGCGCCGGGTGCCGCGATCCTGCTCGCGGACTCGTCCGACGAGAACGCGGTCGAAAAGAGCCCGTTCATGATCCTTGGCAGCGTCGGCTCGGCGCCGGACCGGCCTGACGATCGCGGCCGCTTCGCCCAGCAGGCCGCTGCCCAGATCCCGGGCCTCCGTGAAGCGCGTATCACGCTGTCCGAACCGCAGCGGATCGACGGCATGCCGGGCTACGAGACCCGCATCGACGCCATCAGCGGCAAGGGCAATACGCCGGTGACGGTAGTGCAGTGGCTGCGTTTCGGCACCGGCAAGACCGCCATGCGCATCATCGCCAGCGCGCCGCGCGACGACTGGTCGAAAGCCTTCCCGCGGTTCCGCGCCGTGCGTGACGGGATCGAGCCGCGGTAATGCCCGTTTCGTGAGCTTTACGATTCTCCCGCCAACTGGTTTTCTACGACAAATCCGGGGCGGGAGATTTTACGATGTTCGATCGACGTCAGCTTCTCATGGGATTTGGCGCGATGACGGCAACCGGCCTGATGCCAAATACACTTGCCGCCGCCGGCAAGGTCAGCCCCGACCGCAACTCCGTGCTCCTGATCATTGACGTGCAGAACTGCTTCTTGCCCGGCGGCAGCCTCGCGGTGAAGGATGGCGACAAGGTCGTACCCGTCATCAACGCGCTGGCGAAGAAATTCGCCCATGTGGTGATGACCCAGGACTGGCACACGCCGGGCCATGTCTCCTTCGCCTCCAGCCATGGCGGCAAGAAACCGTTCGAAACCACCGATGTCGCCTACGGCAAGCAGGTGCTTTGGCCGGATCACTGCGTGATGGGCACCGACGGCGCTGCGCTGTCGAAGGATCTGACGATCCCCAATGCCGAACTGATCCTGCGCAAGGGCTACAACAAGGACGTCGACAGCTATTCCGCCTTCACCGAGGCCGATGGCAAGACCACCACGGGCCTTGCCGGCTACCTGAAAGCGCGAAAGCTGCAGCGCGTTTTCGTGGTCGGGCTTGCCACCGATTTCTGCGTGGCATGGTCGGCGCTCGATGCGCGCAAGGCCGGCTTCGAAACCTATGTGATCGAGGACGCCTGCCGCGGCATCGACACCCAGGGCTCGCTCGCCAAGGCGTGGAGCGACATGCAGAAGGCCGGCGTGAAGCGCATCCAGTCCGGCGACCTAACCGCCTGACACCCTTCTCGTGAAAATCCCGACCTTGTTGACGGTATCGACCTTTTGGAAATCCGTCAGCAGTGCGGCGACATCCGGATGCGCGGTCAGCCAGTCGCTGGCGCTGCCGGTGAGATCGTCGACGAGCAGGATCGTCGGCGGCGTGCGGCAGACATCCTCGATCAGTCTTTGACGCTCGCGCTCCGCATAGGTTTCGAATGCCGCTGCGCGCACGTCGTCCAGCATGCCGCTGCGCCGCATGACGGTGAGATAGGTATCGATCCAGAGACCCTGCTGGCGCGACACCCAGGTGCCGCCGACAGCGCGGGTGAGCGGATGACCGATCCCCGGTTCGGCGGTGATCGCGAGGATCGCGGGACGCTTTATCCCGAGCTGCGCCACGCGCTGCTGCAGGGGCAGCGCATCGAAGGCCGTGTCGAACCAGAGCATCGACCGCACGAACAAAGCGAGCAGCAGCACGCCGGCGCCGAACCGCCAGAGGCGCGATGTGCGGTCGTCGCGTGTCAGCGCATAGCCAAGCGCGAACAAAGCCAAGGCGATCGCGGGATAGGACTGATAGGGCCAACCCTTGCCCTGCAGCAGAAAGGCCACAGCAAACGCGGCGGAGGCCGCCATCAGCAGGATCAGCGGTGGCGCAAGCTGCCGACCGCGTTGCAGCGCCATGATCGCAATCAGAGCGATGGCCCAAAAGGAGATAGCGGGCTTTTCGAGCAGCGCCGTCAAGGGCGGTTTGACCGGAACATAGACGTCGCGCAGCAGCGGCAGGATCCACGTGAAGAATTGCGGCCAGAGGATCGCCGTGACGCTGATATAGAGTATGCCGCCGGCGGCAGCGGCAAGATGTTCCGGCAGCAGCAACACCCGCCATGACAATCGCGTCACGACGCCCACGACCGCAAGCGGCACATAGACCGCCAATGCGAAATGCGGCTTGAACGCCAATGTCACCGCAGCGCCGAGACCGGCCGCCATCGCCAGCCATCGCGGCGGTGCGCTTTCCGCGATTCGTGCAATCAAAACCGCCAGGATCGGCAACAATGCGATCACGGCGATATGCTCGCGCTGGCCGAAGGTCTGCGCGGGCAGGATGGCGAGAATGGCGAAGGCAAACAACACAAGCGGCCAGCCGCGTGCGCCGACGAGATTCCCGCTTCGCCGCAACAGCAGCGAACAACACGCCAGCGATGCGAAGATCGCTGCAAAGACCAGCGCATCGACGACCGTTTCCGCCGTGAGCCCCGTCGTCCGCGAGATCACAATGGCCGGCAGATAGGCCAGCACCGACATCGGCGGATTGGTTTCGATCACATCGACATAGAGCCGGCCGCCATCGAGAACGCGCTCCCCGGCAGTGAGCAGCCAGCTCACATCCGTATTTGCAGCCCGCACATGCCGGAACCAAATCGCGACGACGAACAGGCCGGCCAGTGCAAGCCAGGCAACAAAAGAGCGCCGCGCACCTGACATCGCAGGCGCGGCAGGCGTGCCGGCGTCGAGATTGATGGTCATTGCGATCGTCCGCTGATCGCGGCGACCCTAGAGCGCAGGCTTTAACAAGTTGTTTACCGACAGGACGCCTACGCGCCGAGCGCCAGCGCGATCAGGCCGAGGGTGCCGACGATCACCCGCCACCAGGCAAACAGTGCGAAGCCATGGCGGGTTACGTAGTTCAGCAAGGTCTTCACGACGAAGATCGCCGTGATGAACGATACTGCAAAGCCGATGGCGATCAGGACGGCACCATCCGACGTGATGTCGTTGCGACTCTTGTAGAGATCATAGGCGAAGGCGCCGACCATGGTCGGGATCGCGAGAAAGAACGAGAACTCCGCAGCCGCGCGCTTGTCGGCGCCCATCAGCATGGCGCCGACGATGGTGGCGCCGGAGCGCGACACGCCGGGGATCATGGCGACGCACTGGCAGCAGCCGATCTTGAAATAAGTGAGCAGCGGAAACCCGGTCGCATCGTGATGCACCGGCTGCAGATCGAGCTGGTCGACCCAAAGCAGAACCGCGCCGCCGACGATCAATGTGAAACACACGACCCACGGATTGAACAGATAGCCCTTGATGAAGCCGCCGAAGGCCGCGCCGAGCACGGCAGCAGGCAGGAAGGCAACGAGCACGCCGATCACGAAACGGCGAGCGGCAGCATCGCCCTTGAACATGTCGAGCGCGATTCGCCACAGCTTGCCGAAATAGATCGAGAGAATGGCAAGGATGGCGCCGAGCTGGATCAGGATCGCGAAACTTTTCCAGAGACCGATTTCATCGAGGCCGAGAATACGTTCGACGAGAAGGACATGGCCCGTGGAGGAGACCGGCAGGAACTCGGTAGCGCCCTCGACAACACCGAGAATTACCGCCCTCAACGTATCAGACATCATTGGATTGTCGTCCTCACTGGCGGCCCCCAAAAGCCGCGCTCTTCTCGCCTATTCGATGCAATGCTGCAATCGCAAAAAGCGTGCAATCGCGCCTTGCCTCTGATGCGCGCTTCGTTAGTTTGGCGCGCTCCGCGCCGCGTTTATACCGCCGCCACCGAGACGCTTTGTTAACATCGCTTCCTTAACCAAGGCCCGTATGTACACGCTCTATCATCACGCCTTCTGTCCGCATTCGCGCTTCATTCGTCTTGTTCTTGGCGAATATGGCCTGGACTTGACGCTGATGGACGAGCGGCCATGGGATCGGCGCGAGGAGTTTCTGAAGCTCAATCCGGCGGGAACCACGCCGGTTCTCGTTTCCGACGACATGCCTGCCATTCCCGGCGCCGGTATCATCGCCGAATATATCGACGAGGTGCACGGCCTCGCGGCGAAGGATCGCCGGCTGCTGCCAACATCCATGGCCGAGCGCATCGAAGTGCGCCGCCTGATGGCCTGGTTCAACGAGAAATTCTTCGAGGAGGCCTCCGGCCCGCTCGTCACCGAACGCATCTATAAGCGCTTCATGAGCGGCGACATCGGCGGCGGCGCGCCCTCGATGGATGTGATTCGCGCAGCCAATGCCAATGTGCGCTATCATCTGGCCTATATCGGCTGGCTGGCGCGGACGAGAAACTTCCTCGCCGGCGACCGGCTGACCTATGCGGATCTGGTCGCGGCGGCGCATCTGTCGGCGATCGATTATCTGGGCGATGTGCCATGGAGCGAGGACGACGCAGCGAAGGCCTGGTACGCACGGATCAAGTCGCGTCCGTCGTTCCGACCGCTGCTGAGCGAGTGGCTGGCGGGCGTGCCGGCCTCGCGGACCTATGTGGATCTCGATTTCTGAGCGCCAAGGGCGCCACGCTTCCTGCTGACCTGAACGAACGGCTCGCGAACGAGGCGAGGGCGCTCGGCTTCGATTCGATCGGCATCGCCGATCCCGCAGCCATCGATGGCGTGCGTGAAAAGCTCGAAGCCTTTCTGGAGGCGGGCGCCCATGGCGAGATGGAATGGCTCGCCGACAATCCCGCACGCCGCGCCGATCCGAAAGTGATGTGGCAGGACGTGCGATCCGTGATCATGCTCGGCATGAACTACGGACCCGATGAGAATCCGATGTCGATCCTCGCGCAGCGCTCGCATGCGGCCATCTCGGTCTATGCCCGCGGCGACGATTATCACTACCTCATCAAGAAGCGGCTCAAGCAACTCGCGCGCTGGCTGATCGCGGAGGCGGGCGGCGAGGTGAAAGTCTTCGTCGATACGGCTGCGGTGATGGAGAAGCCACTGGCCTCTGCCGCGGGGCTCGGCTGGCAGGGCAAGCACACCAATATGGTGTCGCGCGACTTCGGCTCCTGGCTGTTTCTCGGCGCGATTTTCACGACGCTCGATCTCCCCCGCAACGAGCCGATCGCCGATCGCTGCGGCTCGTGCCGCGCGTGCCTCGACAGTTGCCCGACATCGGCTTTCATCGCGCCCTATCGGCTCGATGCGCGGCGCTGCATTTCCTATCTCACCATCGAGCACAAGGGCCCGATTCCACACGAATTCCGCAAGGCCATGGGCAATCGCATCTATGGCTGCGACGATTGCCTCGCCACATGTCCATGGAACAAGTTCGCGCAGGAGGGGCGCGAGACGAAGCTCGCCGCACGCGATGAGCTGCGCGCGCCATCGCTTGCCGAACTATCGAAACTAGACGATGCCGCGTTTCGTGCGCTGTTTACAAAATCCCCGGTGAAGCGCATCGGGCGCAATCGGTTCTTGCGAAACGTGCTGATTGCGATGGGCAATTCGGGGGATGCAGGGCTGATTGACGACGCAAGGCGGCTGGCGGGCGATGAGAGTCCGCTGGTGCGCGGCGCTGCGGTCTGGGCTTTGGGGCAATTGACCTCGCAACACGAGATGCAGGTGCTCGCCACGCAATTCGACCACGAAGCGGATGACAGCGTTCTCGCCGAATGGAAGAACGCGATAGCGTAGCCCGGATGGAGCGCAGCGCAATCCGGGGACCGGCGTTTCAATTATCTCGACATCCCCGGGTTACGCTACGCTCCACCCGGGCTACACCTTCAAAACTCCGCCACCGTCGCCAGCAGCCGCCCGATATCCTGCGGACGCGACAGGCGATGATCGCCGTCCTGGATCATGGTGAGCACGACATCCTCACTCGGCAGCCGCTCGGCGAGGCGGAACGCGTGCTGCCATGGCACGTCGGGATCCTGACGGCCCTGCAGGATGCGCACGGGACAACCGACATCGATGGAACCGCCAAGCAGGAGATGGTTGCGTCCCTCCTCGATCAGCCGCCTCGTGATGGGATAGGGATCGCCATAGTCGGACGGTCGCAACCACTGGCCGGCGGTCTCGATCTCGGCGCGGATCTCTGGCGAAAACGCCTTCCACATCAGCTCTTCGGTAAAATCCGGCGCGGGCGCGATCAGCACCAGCGCACGCAACGAGGCACGGCCGGCCTTGCCACGACGAGCGATCGCCCGCGCCAGCAGCAACGCCATCCAGCCGCCCATGGAGGAGCCGACCACGATCTGCGGGCCCTGACAGGCCGCATCAAAGGCGGCGAGGCCGTCCTCGAGCCAGCTGCCGATGGTACCATCCTCGAACTTGCCGCTGGACTCGCCATGGCCGGAATAGTCGAACCGCACGCAGGCGCGGCCGTGCTGAGCCGCCCATTCGTCCAGCGCGACAGCCTTGCCGCCCTGCATGTCTGACTTGAAACCACTCATCCAGAACAGACCAGGCGCCGCCCCTTCGCGGACCCGCATGGCGATCTGCCGGCTCGACGCGCCGCTGCCAACGCTGATGAAAGTGGGATCGGGCGCCGTCGCCGTGCTCATGAGCGATCTCCATCCTGCTGGAACTGCGGTGGTGTTTGCTGGAGCCAGGCTGGAACGTCAACGCCCGCAGGACGTTACCGGGCGGAACTGACGCTTGCGGAACGGGCCACGGCGCTCTATGTGGGCTGCGTCCGGTTGGGCGGACAATTGTCGGGTTTGGCGTGGCGGAAAAGCCGCGAATTTAAGCGACCTGATGCCGCGTTGCGTGAGTTTGCTTGCTCGAAACGCCTTATTCCGACAAACTGCCGCCCTCCCATCACAACTTTGGAGAAGTCCCCATTCGCCGTCCGAACAGAGCCCCGCCCGCCGCAGCCAAAGACGGGCCGCGCACCAACGATGAAATCCGCAATGCCCAGGTCCAGCTGATCGACCAGGAAGGTATCAATCACGGTACCGTCGAGACGATCGTGGCCATCCGCATGGCTGGCGAAGCCGGCATGGATCTCGTCGAGATTTCGCCGAATGTGAGCCCGCCGGTCTGCAAGATCATGGACTACGGCAAGTTCAAGTATTCGGCTCAGAAGAAGGCCGCCGAGGCCCGCAAGCGTCAGAAGACCGTCGAAATCAAGGAGATCAAGCTCCGCCCGATGATCGACGATCACGACTACGGCGTGAAAATGAAGGCGATGCAGCGGTTCTTCGAGGAAGGCGACAAGGTCAAGATCACCTTGCGCTATCGTGGCCGCGAAATGGCGCACCAGGAGATCGGCACCAAGCTGCTCGACAAGGTGAAGGCTGACGTCGCCGAATTCGCCAAGGTGGAGCAGGACGCGAAGTTCGAAGGCCGCCAGGTGGTGATGGTTCTGGCTCCGCGCTAAGCGGCAGATTCAGACCGATCAAGAATTTCGGCCCGTCAGTTTGGCGGGCCTTTTCTTTCGCCTGTAGCCCGGATGGAGCGAAGCGCAATCCGGGGACCGGCGACACGCTGAGGCTCTGAATCCCGGATTTCGCTGCGCTCCATCCGGGCTACGATTTTCAGCCTAGAACGAACGACACCGCGCCGGCCAGAGCGGTGACAGCGGCGAGGCCTGCGGCCACGAACAGCCAGCCGGCAGCGGCCTGGGCGGCGGATTCTTGCTGGATGGCGACCGCACGGGCGGCGGCGCGTCGATTGCGGACCATTCTTGGTGTCCTTTCAATGATCGGATGCTTCTCAGCAGATAGGCATGCATAGCCGAGTCGGCCAGTCTTGACCCGCGCTTTCCGGCCATGGTTCCGCCAAAAGATTGAGACGGGTTAAACGTTGCCAAGCTGTCGCATCTCTGCCATAAGCCCAGCCTTCGTCGACCGGCTGATCAAGGGCTGCCGTGGCGACGTCCGTGCAGGTTCATTTCATTCCGGAAATAACTGAGCACAATCAACGCTCTAACGAGCATTTTCGGCCGATGCAGCGCCCTCCGGGGCGTTTTCTGCGTGGCTAGAGGAGAGCAAAATGCCCAAGTTGAAGACCAAGTCGGGCGCTAAAAAGCGCTTCAAAGTCACCGGCACCGGCAAAGTTGTGTCGGCCCATGCCGGTAAGCGCCACGGTATGATCAAGCGGACGAAGAAGCAGATTCGTCAGCTCCGCGGCACCCGCGTGCTGTTCAAGACCGACGGCGACAATATCAAGCAGTACTTCCTGCCAAACGCCTGATCCCCTGCCACTGCGCCAAGCGCGCGGTGCATTCACCCCCTTTTGTTATTTCAGATGAAGGAGATCAGTCATGGCTCGCGTTAAACGCGGTGTGACGGCTCATGCCAAGCACAAGAAAGTCTATAAGGCCGCCAAGGGTTTCCGCGGTCGTCGCAAGAACACCATCCGCGCCGCAAAGGCCGCCGTCGACAAGGCCGGCCAGTATGCGTTCCGCGATCGCAAGCGCAAGAAGCGTACGTTCCGCGCCCTCTGGATCCAGCGCCTCAACGCTGCCGTCCGTCCGCTCGGCATGACCTACAGCGTGTTTATCAACGGTCTTGCCAAGTCCGGCATCACTGTCGACCGCAAGGTTCTGTCTGATCTCGCGATCAACGAACCGGCGGCGTTCAACGCGATCGCTGAGAAGGCCAAGGCAGCCCTGGCTGCCTAAGCTTTCCGCTCCCGCGGATCTATCGACATTGTCATGGCCGGGCAGAAGCGCTCTCACGAGCGCTGCTGTTCCGGCCATTGGCGTCTTAAATCCCTGCAAAACCGTGCTGTAGAACGGCGCACCCGAACTCCTTCGGGGACGACGACAGCAAGAGGCGCCCGCCTCTTTGATCGAGGTTGCCGTTGTCCGACCTGACGACGCTCCAACAACAGATTTTGGCCGATATCGCCGCGGCCGGTGACGAAGCCGCGCTGGAAACCGTGCGCGTCGGTGCGCTCGGCAAGAAAGGCTCGATCTCCGCGCTGCTCGCGACGCTCGGCAAGATGTCGCCGGAAGAGCGCAAGACCGAAGGCGCCGCGATCAATGTCGCCAAGGACGCCGTGACACAGGCGCTGACCGCGCGCCGCGACGTGCTGAAATCCGCCGCGCTCGATGCGCGCCTAGCGTCCGAGACCATCGACGTCACTTTGCCTTTGCGTGAAAGCCCCGCCGAGCTCGGCCGCGTGCATCCGCTCAGCCAGACCTGGGACGAGCTGACCACGATCTTCGCCGATATGGGCTTTGCCGTCGCCGAAGGTCCGGATATCGAGACCGACGACTACAATTTCACCAAGCTGAATTTCCCCGAGGGCCATCCGGCCCGCGAGATGCACGACACCTTCTACTTCAATCCGAAGGAAGACGGTTCGCGCCTTTTGCTGCGCACCCACACCTCGCCGGTGCAGGTCCGCACCATGCTGACCCAGAAGCCCCCCATCCGCGTGATCTGTCCGGGCCGCACCTATCGTAGCGACAGCGACCAGACGCATACGCCGATGTTCCATCAGGTCGAAGGCCTTGTCATCGACAAGACTTCGCATCTCGGTCACCTCAAATGGATCCTGCAGGAATTCTGCAAGGCGTTCTTCGAGGTCGATCACGTCAATATGCGCTTCCGCCCGTCCTTCTTCCCGTTCACCGAGCCGTCGCTGGAAGTCGATATCCAGTGCCGCCGCGACAAGAACGAGATCCGTTTCGGCGAAGGCGAGGATTGGCTCGAGATTCTCGGCTGCGGCATGGTGCATCCGAATGTGCTGCGCGCCTGTGACATCGATCCCGATGTGTATCAAGGCTTTGCCTGGGGCATGGGCATCGACCGTATCGCGATGCTGAAATACGGCATGGCCGACCTGCGTCAGCTGTTCGAAGGCGACGTGCGCTGGCTCAACCATTATGGCTTCAAGCCGCTCGACATGCCGACGCTGGCCGGAGGACTGAGCTCGTGAAATTCTCCCTCTCCTGGCTGAAGGATCATCTCGACACCGACGCATCGCTGGATCAGCTGAGCGAAAAGCTCACCATGATCGGGCTCGAGGTCGAGCATATCGAGGACAAGGCGAAGCTGCTGGCGCCGTTCACGATCGCCGAGATCGTCACCGCCGAGCAGCATCCGAATGCCGATCGCCTGCGCGTCTGCACCGTGAATGCCGGCGACGACAAGCCGCTGCAGATCGTCTGCGGCGCGCCGAATGCGCGTGCGGGGCTGAAGACGGTGCTGGCACGGCCCGGCACCTACATTCCGGGCAAGGATTTCACCATCGGCCTCGGCAATATCCGCGGCGTCGAGAGCCAGGGCATGATGTGCTCGGCGAGCGAACTCGGCATGCCTGATGCCATCGACGGCATCATCGAGCTGCCGGCCGATGCGCCGGTCGGTGCTGCCTATGCGGACTGGGCCAAGCTCGGCGATCCCGTCATCGAGATCAACCTGACGCCGAACCGCCAGGATTGCACCGGCGTCTCGGGCATCGCACGCGATCTCGCGGCCGCGGATATGGGCGTATTCAAGAATCCCGGCATCAAACCGGTGAAGGGCGAATTCCCGTGCCCGGTGAAGGTGACGGTCGAAGACAGCAAGCTCTGCCCGGGCTTCGCGCTGCGCCTCGTGCGCGGCGTGAAGAATGGCCCGTCGCCGGAATGGCTGCAGAGGAAGCTGACCTCCATCGGCCTGCGCCCGATTAACGCACTGGTGGACATCACCAACTACCTGACCTTCGACCGCGCGCGCCCGCTGCATGTGTTCGACGCTGCGAAGGTGAAGGGTAATCTCGTGGTCCGCCGCGCCAAGGATGGCGAGACGCTGCTCGCGCTGGACGGCAAGACCTACAAGCTCGACGACAAGATCTGCGTCATTGCCGACGATCATGGCGTCGAATCGCTGGCCGGCATCATGGGCGGCGAAGCGTCCGGCTGTTCGGACGACACCACCGATGTGTTGATCGAATCCGCGCTGTGGAACGAGATCAACATCGCGCAGACCGGCCGCAAGCTCGGCATCAATTCCGATGCACGCTATCGCTTCGAGCGCGGTGTCGATCCGGCCTTCATGGTGCCCGGCCTCGAACTCGCCACCCAGCTGGTGATGGAGCTGTGCGGCGGCACGCCATCGGAAAGCATCGTGGTCGGCAAGACCTATGGCGATGACCGCCTGATCGACTTTCCGATCGCGGAAGTGAAGCGCCTCGCCGCCATCGACGTCCCGTTCCCGGAAATGCGCATGATTCTCAACCGGCTCGGCTTCTCCGTCGCCGGCAATGGCCCTGTGGTGAAGGTCGCAGTGCCGTCGTGGCGCATGGACGTCACCGGGAAGGCTGACATCGTCGAGGAAATCATGCGTATCGTCGGCGTCGACAAGGTGCCGCTGACGCCGTTCCCGCGCGGCGACGCCCAGCGCAAGCCGGTGCTGACGCCGATCCAGCAGCGCACCCGCCGCGCCAAGCGCGGCCTTGCAGCGCGTGGCCTCGTCGAGGCCGTGACGTGGTCGTTCATCTCCAAGCCCCATGCCGAAGTGTTCGGCGGCGGCAAGCCTGAACTCGCACTGGCCAATCCGATTGCCTCGGATCTCTCCGACATGCGACCAAGCCTGTTGCCGGGCCTGATCGCCGTGGCTCAGGCCAATGCACATCGCGGATCGTCGGATCTCGCGCTGTTCGAAGTCGGCCAGATCTTCAAGGGCGATCGTCCGCAGGATCAGTTCATGGCCGCTGCTGGTGTGCGCCGCGGTCTTGCCGCGTCGAACGGCATCGGCCGTCATTGGACCGGCGCCAGCGCAGCCAATGCGCTCGACGCCAAGGCGGATGCCTTTGCAGCACTCGCTGCAGCGGGAGCGCCGATGCAGGCATTGCAGATCGTGCCCGGCGGCGCCGACTGGCTGCATCCGGGCCGTTCCGGCACCATCCAGATCGGGCCGCAGAACATTCTCGGTTACTTCGGCGAGCTGCATCCCCGCGCGCTGGAAGCACTCGGTGCCGACGGCCCGCTGATGGCGTTCGAAGTGATCCTCGATCGCATCCCCGATGCCAAGCAGAAGGCGACACGCGCCAAGCCGCTGCTGGAGCTCTCGGCGTTCCAGCCGGTGTCGCGCGACTTCGCCTTCATCGTCGATCGCACAGCGAAGTCCGGCGATATCGTCAAGGCCGCGGCCGGCGTGGACAAGAAGCTGGTGACCGGTGTCACCGTGTTCGACATCTATGAAGGCAAGGGCATCGACGACGACAAGAAGTCGGTGGCCATCGCTGTGACGATCCAGCCGCGCGAAAAGACGCTGACCGATCAGGAGATCGATGCTGTCGCGTCGAAGATCGTGGCGGAAGTGACGAAGAAGACGGGCGGCACGTTGCGCGCATGATCGATGTACTGGGCCTCGCGCAGTACTCGACCACTTCGCTCACCGTCATAGCCGTCACTGCCTTCATCGCCGGCCTGGCCCGCGGATTTTCCGGGTTCGGCTCGGCGCTGATCTTCATCCCGCTGGCAGCCAGCGTCGTCAGCGCAAAAGTCGCATCGCCGCTACTGCTGCTGATCGACTTTTCGACGACGCTCACACTGATCCCCGACGCTGCACGTCGCGCCGACAAGCGCGATGTCGGCATCATCTCGCTCGGCGCGCTGATCGGCGTACCACTGGGGACCATGGCGCTCGCATGGGCTGATCCGCTGATGGTGCGCTGGGGCATCGTGGTGCTGATCGTCGCCTTGCTCGGCCTGCTGATCTCAGGCTGGCGCTATCCGGGGAAACCGACAGTGCCGGTCACGGTCAGTGTCGGCGGTCTCGCTGGGTTCTTCGGCGGACTGGCCCAGCTCGGCGGCCCGCCTGTTGTGCTTTACTGGCTGCGAGATGCGGCCGTTGCCGCCATCGTACGCGCCAACATCATTCTGTATTTCGCGATTGCCGATGTGCTGATCATCATCAGCTACACGATCGGCGGCCTGTGGAGTTCGGCGATCCTAGGATTGGCCGTGATCACCGGTCCGCTGTTCGGCCTCGGCCTGTGGATCGGTTCAAAACTGTTCGGCAAGGCCAGCGACGAACTGTTCCGCAAGATCTGCTACACGCTGATTGCAATCTCGGCGCTTGTCAGCCTGCCGCTCTTCGACGGGCTGTTTCGCTAGTTCGCGCCAAACCCGCCCGCATTGCTCGATTGCGGGGCCACACGACGCTTCTGCTTCTTCGCGGGCTTCGGCTCGGCCTCGGGATCCTTGACCGCACCAATCTTCTTCAGCGCCGCATCGGCAGCGCGCTCACCGGTTTCCCAGGCGCCATCGACGGTGCCCCACAGCGTCTCATGCGTCGCTTCGCCGGCAATGAAAAGATTGCCCATGGGCTCGGCCAACACGCGGCGCGAGGCCTGTCCGCCCGGAGCAGCCGCCGACATCGCGCCGAGAATGAAGGGCGACGCGTCCCAGCGCGTCACCTTGCTGCGCTGGATCGCGTTCTTCACATCGCTGCCGAACAGCTTTGTCAGCCATTCCGTCGCGAAGCCGGTCATCGCGGCTTCGCCCTGCGCTGCGAGGCCACGGCCGAACGAGCCGGCGACATCGATCGTGCACAGCGAAGAGCCGCCGATATTCGCGAACAGCGCGCCGGTGCGCGTGCTCGTGCTCTGCTCGATCATCAGTTCGTCGCGGCCAAGGCCGAGCGGATTGCCTTTCAGTTCGAGCGCGATGCGATCGTAACTGCCGAGGGAGAGTTTCCCCGCGGCATCGAGCTGGCGCTTGGGCAGCTCCGGCGTGAATTTGATCGCGCCCGCATTCAACACATTGCTCGACACCGTAACGATGACCGCCCGTGCTGCAACACGCCCTGCCGGCGTCTCGACGCCGATGTCGCGGCCGCTCCATGTGATGCGCGTGGCCGGCGTCGACAGCGCGACGGGCACGCTCTCGCCGAGCTTGGCCATCACGGCGCCAAGTCCCTGCCGCGTGGCGACCGAGATCGCGCGATCTTCGGCGCGGGACTGATCGAGCGCCGAGAGGTCTCTCAGATCCTTACCGGTCGCATAGGCGCCAAGGGCAAAATCGACGGTCCCGGCCCAATCGCCAAGATCTTTCGGCAGCGCTGCGGCGCAGGAAATGTCACTGCGGCGTGCGGCTTCGTCGATGGCGCGGGTGGCGCGCACGAAGGTCGCGAGGAGGTCCTCGGTTTCGGCGGCGCGGGCATTACGGCGGCCGATACGCAATTTCTGGCTCGGCGGCGAGGGCGAAACCTCGATGCCGGCGCCCCGCGCCAGCTTTACCAGCGCATTGGTCTCGGGTGTGTGCAGCCAGCGCGCGCCGAGATCGAGCGGGACATCGAAGGTCGAACTGTCCGTCGCGCAGCGCCCGCCGATCTGCGCCGACGCCTCCAGCACGATGACCCTGCGCCCCACCGCCTGAATGCGCCGCGCCGCTGCAATACCGGCCGCGCCGGCGCCGATCACGACGACGTCGGCATCGCGCGGCAATGTCGCAGCCCGCGCCCTTGCGCCGAACCATGATGCAGACGCGAATGGCGCAAGCGTCAATCCGGCCGACGCCGATAGAAATGCGCGGCGCGAGAAAGTCATGACATGGTTTCCGAAATGCTAGCGAGCTTGAGAACGTCCCGCGAACCTTGCAGTATTCGCCTGCCTGCAGCAACCCTCATGGCAAACCGCGCGTTAACGCGAATGCATGTGCATGAACCAAATTGCAATGGCTGGCGTCCATGATGAAGACAGGGACAAAACGGTCGATACGAACCGTAACCGGGGCCAGCGTCATGGGCATCATGCTCGATACCGTCGGCAAGTTGATTGCCGGATACCTGCAGAAGGAAGTGCCGGGCTACGAGCCGTTCACGCCCAGCGATCCCGAGCGCCTGCATGACGTCATTCGCGAGGGTGACGTGCTGCTGGTCGAGGGCAACAATCGCGTCTCCGGCATCATCAAATATCTCACGCAATCGACCTGGTCGCATGCGGCGCTCTATGTCGGGCCGATCGATGGTGCGGTCGAGCCGAATGGCGAACCGCATGTGCTGATCGAGGCCAATATCGGCGAAGGCGTCACCACGGCGCCGCTATCGAAATATTACGCATTCCATACGCGCCTGTGTCGCCCCGTCGGACTGTCCTTTGAGGATCGCACCACCGTTTGCCGCTATGCGATCAACCGCGTCGGCTTCGGCTACGATACCAAGAACATCGTCGACCTGATGCGCTTCCTGATCCCGCTGCCAATCCCGCAACGCTGGCGGCGGCGCATGATCGCAATCGGCTCCGGCGACCCCACCAAGATCATTTGCTCGGCACTGATTGCACAGGCCTTCGAAGCCGTACGCTATCCGATCCTGCCGAAGATCACGCGCGCCGGAAGCCGGCAGGCGCGGCGCGAAATCCTGCACATTCGCCATTCCTCGCTCTATATGCCGCGCGATTTCGACATCTCGCCTTACTTCGAGGTGGTGAAGCCCACCATCGAACTCGGCTTCGACTACACAGCGCTGCATTGGGCCGACAAGCCGAAGCCGCTCAGGGAGGTGGCGGGCACAGTGGATCCGTTTCCAGGGCCTGCCGTTACCACCGGACAAATCATCGTTTCCAGATCGCCCGCGACGTCGCCGCACGCGGCCGAAGCCGCTTGGGCGGAAGCAAAGATGGATCGAGAAGGAGTGAGGGCGGTGGCGTAACCGTTCCTACGACTTCACCGCACCCGCCGTGAGACCGCCGACCATGTAACGACGGAACGCGTAATACACCGCAGCCGGCGGCAGCGCGTAGATGAAGCCGGTGGTCATCAGCAGTTCCCACGGCGAATCGTCGGCGGCGAGAAAATTGCCGAGCGCGACGGGGAGCGTAATCTCAGTATCCTTCGACAGCAGCAGGAACGCATAGAGATATTCGTTCCACGCCAGTAGCAGCGCATAGGTGCCGACCGCGACCAGCGAGGGCAGCATCAAGGGCAGATAGACCATGCGAAACAATTGCAGCGGTGTCGCGCCGTCCATGATCGCGGCCTCATCGAGCTCCACCGGCAGTTTGTCGGACGCCTGTTTCAGCACCCAGATCGCATAGGGCGAGGCGATGGTGACCATCGCGAGGATCAGCGACCAGTGATTGTTGAGCAGGCCGTAATTGCCCATGGTGCGATACATCGGCACCGCGAGAAAGGCTGCGGGAATAAAGTAGGTGAACAGCGCGAGATTCATCACCGTACGACCGCCGCGAATGCGCAGGCGGGAAATGGCGAAGGCGGCGAGGGTCGCAATGATCAGAGTCAACACGCCGGCGGCGATGGCGATGATCACTGAGTTGCCGAACTGAACCCAGAAGTCGCGCAGAAAGTAATGCTGCTGATTGAAGACGATGCGGAAGTTCTGCAGCGTCGGATGATCCGGCCACAATTTGCCGGCGAAGGCGTCCTGCTTCGGCGAGATCGCGAACAGAAACATGTGATAGATCGGAATCAGCGTCCAGATCAGCACGGGAATGCCGATCAGCAGCAGCTTTGCCTCGTTGCCGATCTCGCGCAACGTCGGCATGCGCATGGTGGAGGCTTTCGCAGTCTGGGCCTTCATCGCGAGAGCCTCTTCATCATGAAATAGACCAGCGGCAAGACCAGTGGCATGGCGCAGACGATCGACGCCATCGCCAGATCGAGCTGATCGAGGCGGAGGTAACGGATACCCAGTGTAGACAGCACATGGGTGAGATCTGCCGGGCCGCCGCCGGTGAGCAGATAGACGCTGTTGAAATCGCCGAGCGTCCAGATCATCGAAAGCAGCGTGCAGGTGAGATACAGCGTCTGCATCGACGGCCAGGTGATGAAGCGGAATTTCTGCCACCAGCTGGCGCCGTCCACATCTGCCGCCTCGAACATGTCGTTCGAGATCGCAAGCCGACCGGTCATCAGGATCAGCGTCCAGAACGGCAGCGACTTCCAGATATGGACAAGGATGGCGAGCGTCAGGCCGATAGCGGGATCGTTGAGCCAGTTCGGCCCGTCCTCGCCGGTGAATTTGAAGATCAGATTATTGATCACGCCCCATTCGGGATTGAACATGAAGCGCACCGACAGGATGGTCGGGATCGACGGCACCGCCCAAGGCAGAATGAACAGCACCGACAGCCAGCGGATCCATGTGCGCGACTGCACGAAGAAGCCGGACAGGAAGAGAGCGATCAGCATCTTCACGTTGATGCCGACGATCAGGAAGATCAGCGTATTGACGACGGCACGGGCGAACACGGGATCGTTATAGAGCGCGACATAACTCGCCGGATGGCGCGCGAGCCAGAGACCGTAACTGATGGGATAGACGACGAAAGCAAGGAAGACGAGCAGATAGGGCGCCAACATCACGATGCCCCAGACCTGCGGCGTGGAGAACCGCGCGGAGAGAGGGCGGGAAGGGGCTTTATCTGCAGATGAGTACGTAATCGCCGTCATGCAGCGCTTCCGATCGAAAGTTGTGTTTCAATTAACGCCCGGCGAATGCCTTGCGTCCCCTCGCCCCGCTCTTGCGGGAAGAGGGTCAGGGAGAGGGGTCTCTCCGCAAGCTCGGAGCAAGCGGAGAG
>JAEXHR010000096.1 GCA_023449855.1 Pseudomonadota bacterium
ACGACATAACAAAAAAAAAGCGCGGGGCTCGTCACCCCGCGCTTCTTGTTTTTCAAGCCGAACGGATCAGGTGTTGATCCAGACCGCCTTGATGTTGAGATATTCATCGATGTGGTGGACGCCGGACTCGCGGCCATAGCCGCTCATCTTGTAGCCGCCGAACGGCACGGCCGGGTCCATTGCCTGATAGCAATTAACCCACACCGAGCCGGCCTGCAGGGACTTGGCGAGGCGGTGGGCCTTGCTGACATCCTTGGTCCAGACACCGCTGCCGAGGCCGAACATGGTGTTGTTGGCACGCTGCACGAGGTCGTCCATGTCTTCGAAAGCAATGGCCGAGATGACCGGGCCGAAGATTTCTTCCTGCGCGATCTTCATGTTGTCCTGCACATCAGCGAACACGGTGGGCTGAACGAAGAAGCCCTTGGCGAGATCGCCGTCGGTGAGACGGCCGCCACCTGCCAGGGCCTTCGCACCTTCGCCAGCGCCGGTGGTCAGGTAGCCGCTGACGCGGTCGAGCTGCTCCTTGGAGACCAGAGGCCCGAGCTGGATGCTGGGATCGACACCGTTGCCGACCTTCAGCTTCTTGGCGAACTCAGCGACCTTACCGACGAATTCGTTATAGATCTTCTTTTCCACGAACAGGCGGGTGCCGGCGCTGCAGATCTGGCCGGAATTGGCGAACACCGCCATCGCGGCGCCGGGTACTGCAGCGTCGAGGTCGGCGTCGGCAAACACGATGTTCGGCGACTTGCCGCCGAGTTCCAGCGACACGCGCTTGAGGTTGCCGGCCGAGGCGCGGATGATCGACTGGCCGGTGAAATGCGAACCGGTGAAGGCGACCTTGTTGACGTCCTGATGCGAGGCGAGGGCCGCGCCCGCGGTTTCGCCGTAGCCCGGAACCACATTGATGACGCCGGCGGGGAAGCCCGCTTCCAGCGCGAGCTCGCCGAGCCGGAGCGAGGTCAGCGGTGCTTCTTCGGCGGGCTTGAGTACGACAGTACAGCCCGTGGCGATGGCAGGCCCGATCTTCCAGACACTGGCGCTCAGCGGTGAATTCCACGGAATGATGGCACCGACAACACCGACAGGCTCCTTCAGTGTGTAGGAGAAGATCTGGCCGGGCAGCGAATTCTCGATGGTCTCGCCATAGATCAGCGTGGCCTGGCCGGCATAAAAGCGCAGCATGCCGATGATGCGTTGCTTGCCCGCAAAGGTGCGGCTAACGGGGGCGCCCATGTCGAGCGTGTCGAGCAGCGCGAGTTCATCAAAGTGCTTTTCGACGAGGTCGGCGAATTTCAGGAGCAGCGCCTGGCGCTCAAACGGCTTCGCCTTGCTCCACGGACCTTCGAAGGCGCGGCGGGCGGCAGCGACAGCGAGATCGATATCCTTCGCATCGCCTTCGGCGACAGTGGCGAGCAGTTCGCCGGTGGCGGGGTTGTGCGTCTCGAACTTCTTGCCGGACTGCGCATCGACCCATTTGCCGTCGATCAGCATCTGCTTGTAGGAGCCGTTCGCATACGGGTGCGACGTGGCGGAGATTGGCTGCATCAAGCCCATGATGATCCTCCCGGGGGACTGAATTGTTCTGCCGTTGTGGCGCGCGGAATATATCGTTTCCGCCAGATGGGTAAAGCTAGGGAACCCGCGCCGGGCTGCATGGGAGGTCTTCGCGCGCAATTCACGAGCGTGAATTCGCATCTGGACTCATTCAATCCAGCGCGTGGATCCATCGTCCGAAGATGCGGCTTGCTCGATCCTGCAACTGCGGTGCGACCGCTGCGGTTGCGGTGCGCAATTCCGTCACGGGAATCCCGGCTGCCGATAGTTCGACGGCGTGGCCGACATACCATTCCTCGAGTTGCCGCGGATCGGCTTCAAGATGGAATTGCAGCGCGAGTGCATTGCGACCGAAGGCAAATGCCTGATTCTCGTAGTGTGTGTTGGACGCAAGCCGCATGACGCCGTTCGGGAGATCGAACGTATCTCCATGCCAGTGCAGGACATGGGCGCCATCCTCGGCGAGCGGTGCGAGGCAGGACGTCGCACCTTGCTCCGTCAGGGAAATTTTGCCCCAGCCTATTTCCTTTGTGTCGCCGGCATAGACGCGGGCTCCCAATGCACGGGCCATCAATTGTGCGCCAAGGCAGATACCGAGGGTGGGGCGGTCCTGCTTCAACCGTCGCTCCAGCAGCTGGATTTCCCGTGTAAGAAATGGATAGGCCTCGGCCTCATAGACGCCGATCGGGCCGCCGAGTACGATCAGGAGGTCGGCATTCTCGATCGAGGCATGGCCGAGATCGTCGATGGCCGCCTCGCAGAAAGCCACGTCCCAACCGGCACGATCCAGCACGGCTGAGAGCAGGCCGAGATCTTCGAACGCCACATGGCGCAGAGCGACGGCAGAGCGCCGGTGACGGTTCATGGAAAGGCTCACGCAAAAGACCGATTGTTCACATCATCGTTATATCCGCATGAATATATCGATCAACCGGCTTTTGCGCGCCGCAGCGATGCGCCGCGTCAGACGTTCAGGTTCATCCAGACGGCTTTTGGCTCGGTGAAGTTTTCCAGCGCGGCGTCGCCATGCTCGCGGCCGAAGCCGGAATCGCGGGAGCCGCCCCAGGGCAGCCGTACGTCGGTATAGCCATAGGTATTGATCCATACCGTGCCGGCCTTCACCTGTTGGGCGAAGCGCTGGACCCGGCCGATATCCTTGCTCCAGACGCCGGCAGCGAGGCTGTATCGGGTGCCGTTGGTCTTGCGGATCGCATCCGCCTCGTCGCTGAAACGGACCACGCTGACAACTGGGCCGAAGATCTCCTCCTGCGAAATGCGCATGTCGTGATCGACATGGGCGAAGACGGTCGGGGCGACGAAATAGCCGCGCTCGCCGATCCGTTCGCCGCCGGTCACGAGCTGTGCGCCTTCGCCGCGACCGATATCGACATAGTCGAGCACGCGCTTCATCTGCGCTTCCGAAACGATCGGCCCCATGGTGGTACCGGTTTCGCGGGGGTCACCGACCTTGATGGCGCGAGCCCGTGCGGTCAGGCGCTCGACGACCTCGTCATAGACGGCGTCGTGAACGAGGACACGGGAGCCCGCTGAGCAGACCTGCCCGGAATTGAAGAAAATGCCGGAAGCGGCAGCCTTGGTCGCAGCATCGAGATCGGCATCGCCAAAGATCACATTCGCAGATTTGCCGCCGAGTTCGAGCGTCACGCGCTTCAGGTTGCCTGCAGCACCCGCCAGGATTTCGCGACCGACCGTCGGCGAGCCGGTGAAGGTCACCTTGTCGATATCCGGGTGGTCGACAATGGCGCGGCCGGCGATCCTGCCGTGGCCCGGCACGACATTCAGCGCGCCCGGAGGCAAGCCGGCTTCGAGCGCCAGTTCGCCGATCCGCAGCGCCGAGAGCGGTGTAATCTCCGCAGGCTTGAGCACGACCGTGCAGCCGCAGGCGAGGGCCGGGGCGATCTTCCACATGCCGATCATCAGCGGGAAATTCCATGGCACGATGGCGCCGACCACGCCGATCGGTTCGCGCACCGTATAGGTCAGCGCATCCGGTCGCGTGGAAATGACCTGGCCGCTGATCTTGTCAGCCCAGCCGGCATAGTAGCGCAGCGTATCGACGGCCGCGGGCAGATCCTGCCGTTTCACGGCTGCCAGCGGCTTGCCGGCATCGAGGCTTTCGAGTGCGATCAATTCCTCGGCATGATCCTCGAGCAGTTGCGCCAGGCGCTGCAACACGAGGCCGCGATCGGCGGCGCGCATGCGGCCCCAGGGACCCTCAAAGGCTTTGCGGGCCGAGACGACGGCACGGTCGACGTCCGCGGCGTCGGCCTCGGCGACCACGGCGATGATCTCGCCGGTCGCGGGATTGAGGACATCGAGGTCGCGGCCGGAGAACGGTTCGACCTGCTGCCCGTCGATCAGGAGACGCTTGCGCGGCAGCTCGGTGGTGGAAGTGAGGTCGGCACGTGAGATCGTTTGCATAAGTCCCTCCCATATCTGTTGCCGATGGGATCAGGAGGGACATCGGCAGTAAATATGATAACGAGAGACAAAGAACGGCTGCAGATATGAAGTCTTGGACATATCTCAGCTCGAGGAAGAGGGGAGGCGATGCGGATCGACATCGAGACCGTCTGGCGTTTTCGCAAGCCCGGCTCGCGGCAGCCGACGGCGGTGATGCTCAGCTTCCTCAAGGACATCAGCGAGACCGGAAAAATCACCGTGGCAGCAAGCCGGCATCATATGTCGTATCGCCATGCGTGGAGCCTGGTGAATGACTGGTCGGCCTTCTTCGGCACGCCGGTGGTCGAGCGCAGCAAAGGCAAGGGTACGCGGCTGACAGCTTTCGGTAAGAAGCTGGTCTGGGCTGGCGAGCGTCTCGAAGCGCGGCTCGGCCCGCAGCTCGAAAATCTTGCGCAGGAGCTCGCCACCGAACTGAAGGAGCTTCTGCCCGGCCATCCCGCGATCATTCGCGTGCATGCGAGTCACGGCTTTGCCGTGTCGAAACTGCGCGAGATGCTGAACGCGGCGACGGATGTCAGTATCGATCTCCGCTATGTCGGCAACCAGACCTCGCTGGTTTCGCTGGCGCATGACACCTGCGATCTCGCCGGCGTTCACCTGCCGCGTGGCGAGTTGCGCAAACAGAGCGTCAACGCCTGCAAGGATTGGCTGGACAATCGTATCCATCGCGTGATCGGCTTTGCTACGCGTGAAATGGGATTGATGGTGAAGCCGGGAAATCCGCTGCGCATCACCTCGATGGAGGCGTTGGTCAATCCCGCCATCCGTTTCGTCAATCGCGATCAGGATTCCGGCACCGGTCTGCTATTCGACCAGATCCTGCACCGGCACAAGATCGCGCCGGAGCGCGTCAATGGCTATGAGCAGGTGGAGTTCACCCACGCCGCCGTTGCGGCCTATGTGGCAAGCGACATGGCTGACGTCGCCTTTGGGGTCGAGGCTGCTGCACGGCAGTTCGGCCTCGATTTCGTGCGACTGTTGACGGAGGACTACTACTTCGTCTGCCGCGCGACGCTGCTGGAGCAGGAGTCGATGAAGCACATTCTCGCGGTGCTGCGCGGCATCGATTTTCGCGATGCGTTGGCGAAACTTCCGGGCTACGCCGAGGCGGACACCGGCATGATCAAATCGGTGAACGAGGTGTTTCATGGTAAGAAGCCTTAGCCATGCATAAGTGGCCACCCGTTCTGCGTTGGCGATGATGTGACGTGCCGTACGTCGAAGGAATGTTAGACCAGATAACCGATCAGGGAGTGCGTGCATGGATTATATCAAATTCGGAAATACCGGTCTTGAAGTTTCTCGTCTGTGTCTGGGATGCATGACCTATGGCATTCCGGATCGCGGATCGCATGCCTGGACGCTGGACGAGCAGAACAGCCGGCCGCTGATCAAGCAGGCCATAGAGCTCGGCATCAATTTCTTCGACACCGCCAATGTCTATTCCGACGGGACCTCGGAAGAGATCGTCGGCCGCGCGCTGAAGGATTTTGCGAAGCGCGACGATATCGTCATCGCCACCAAGGTGTTCAATCGCATGCGTCCGGGGCCGAATGGCGCCGGCTTGTCGCGCAAGGCGATCATGACCGAGATTGATCACAGCCTGCGCCGGCTCGGCACCGACTATGTCGATCTCTATCAGATCCATCGCCTCGACAAGACGACGCCCATCGAGGAGACGATGGAGGCGCTGCATGATGTCGTGAAGGCCGGCAAGGCGCGCTATATCGGCGCCTCCAGCATGTATGCGTGGCAGTTCGCCAAGGCGGTCTACACATCGCGGCTGAATGGCTGGACGCAGTTCGTCAGCATGCAGAACCATGTCAACCTGCTCAACCGCGAGGAAGAGCGCGAGATGCTTCCGTTCTGCGCCGATCAGGGCATCGCGGTGATGCCGTGGAGCCCGCTCGCCCGTGGCCGCCTGACCCGCGCCTGGGACGAGACCAGCGAGCGCCAGAAGACCGACGAATTCGGCAAGGGCCTCTATGTCCAGGCCGAGGCCGCGGATCGCAAGATCGTCGAACAGGTCGCTGCGGTCGCGAAGTCCCGTGGCGTCCCGCAAGCTCAGGTCGCCCTGTCCTGGCTCTTGCAGAAGCCGGGCATCACCTCGCCGATCGTCGGGGCGTCCAAGCCGGCGCATCTGACCGATGCGGTGGCGGCGCTTTCGCTCAAATTGACGACGGAAGAGATGGCGTCCCTGGAGGCGCCTTACGTCCCGCATGCGGTGGCCGGCTTCGGCTAGCGAAAATATTTGCATCCGTGCCGATCGTCTCGACACGGATGCGATGCGCTGGTGCGCTGCGATAATGTCGCTAAATCTCTGGTATAGATCGATAATTGTGACAACCGGAGACGAGGCAGGCTGCTTACCTGCCTACGCGATCGCAGAAAGTCGCCTGTGGATTCTGCAATCCCAGAAAGAGCCCCTTAACCGGTAATCATCCACGCTCAAGAAGGGGCCGAGGACTCCGGTATTGTTTAATATTGATGCAAGACCTAGCCGATATTTGAAGCCATCCGAAAGCGTGGCAGGAGATTTTTGTGACCCAACTCGATTCTGAAATCGATGATCTGATCGCTGCCTGCCACGGCGACACCCGCGGCGTCGTTGGTGCGCTCATCATGGTCAACCGTCAGCTCGAGACCGAATTGGCCGAGCTGAAGGCGCAACTGGTCGCTGCACGCGCCGCCGAAGCACCAAGCGCCCACGCCGTCCTGCACTAAGGCCCCAAGATTCTGCCGGCCGCTTACTAGCGGCTGACTGAGCCTCCGGGCCATATCGTCCATCTCATGTGCGCAATGAACTCTCGCCATATGCGTTATCCGACTTGATGAACCTATCAGGCAGGCACAGCGATTTGGCTGCCTGCACTACCGAACAATTTTGAGGGTCTGGACGGTACGAGACGGGGCTTCCAGTCTGGGGATCTGTGGGTGTTGGGGATCATCAACGTCGAGTAGACGCCCGCCCGCTGGGAGGGGCAGCCTGCGGCGAAATAACCTCATGGCCGGGCGACAGGTGTCCATCCAGGCTCAGCCCTCTCGAGGCCCCGTGCATTAGGCTACAGGCGCCTCCAAGTGTCCGGCAGGCGCGCGTTTCCGTTTGATCTACCTCTGGCTGTGTGCGAGCATGGACAAAAAGCTCTCCCATGGAGAGCTTTTTGTCGTGCTTATGCGTTTGTCTTTTGGGGGCTTCTCATGATTTCGACGCGATACGTGGTGGCTGTCTTCCTAACTCTTCTGCCGTGCCACGGTCTGCGTGCTGACGAGTGTAGCGATGTGCTTGCGGAAGGCTTGGGCAATCGCGTTAACGTCGAACAGCGAAACGGCTTTGATGCCGCCAACAAGCACTTCCGATGCCTGAAGGCTAATCAGAATAGTAGCCAAGGGTCTGGCGGTTCGGTCAATGCGCGCTACGGAGCATTTTCTGGAGGAGGAAGCACTAGCTCGAACTCTAGCAGCGGTGCCAGCAATGAAGACTGCGGATCGGGTAACGCTCAGCAACATGAAAGTGCATTTCTCTACTACTCGCAAGTCATGTACACCGGCGCGATTGATGCTTGGAAGGCCTGTATGTTGCAAAGGCAAAGCTTTGCTTGCTGGGCTGAGCCTGACGGCGGAGATCAGGATGTTATCATCAATCTGCGGTGGGGAATTCTCGGCAGTGCGCCGGAAATCAAGTATTCTAGACTTACTGTCGGCGGCAGAGAAACGAACACGAGGTTTACCGTCGGCTCTAAACTTGATCTTGATGAGAACGTAATCTCCGTGCCGCGTTCATCGAGAGAGGCAATTACTTTCGTGGTTCAAGCTGCACCGCAAGGTATGGGAAGTAAGCGGTGTGTCGTGTATGTGCCCCCCAAATCACTGGCGCGCCCACCGGAAAGAACCGTTCATCAAGGGCAGTGGCAAGCAAGCTCCGTTGGCGGGGGAGGTATCATGGCTCCTATGTGCAACTGCGTTCAAGTAATTACGCCGCCGCCGCCGCAGCCGCCTATGCCCGCCGGACCCGGTATGCCTCCTCGCTTCAACCAATTCGGTGCAGGATCAGTTGCTCGAATTTTTAACAGATGTCAGAACGATGTCCGGTTGACCGTGGTCGGTGAAGCAGGGCAGCCGCCGTATCCTCCGCCGTCAGCGAATTATCCGAGCCGTACGTACATCCAACAAACGCTGAAGAAGGAGCATGAGCTACAGGCCGATATATCTGGCAAGATTATGTTTGGGATGTATGTTGATCTTTGTCCCCAGCAGAACACTTTGCCTCCGCCGCCATTCCCGGGCGGTCCAGGTGCAGGTATCCCTGGAGGTGGGCCTCCCGGTATCATGCCATTCCCTCAGCCTGTCGGGCGCTAACAGCTCCAACTTATATCCCTGATGTTGGTGTCGAGCAGGTTGGACAATCAAGGTAGCGGTGATTGAAGCTCTGCGTGAGATAAAGAGTGGTAGGCTGCGCGACAGGCTGGCAGCAATAATTGGTGCGATTGCTGATGATCAGCACCGAGAGAAGGGCTGACTTCTCACTCCATCTTCGCGGTGAATGAAATCGAGGTCTCGCCGGGCGTTAGCGTGTCCCATACTGGTGCGCCCCAGTACCGAGGAGGCGAGCTTACCCTGAAATTCAAAATCATAAAAAATTCTGAAAAGTTAGATGGTGGGCGCACAAGGGATCGAACCTTGGACCTCTCCCGTGTGAAGGGAACGCTCTCCCGCTGAGCTATGCGCCCGGACGTCGCAACTGGCCCGGATGGACCGGAAACCAAAAGGCCGGGCGGGGCCCGGCGGTGCGTGACGTCAGTGGCGCGATTTAGGGAATTGGGGGCGGGGGTGTCAAGCGCGCCCTGCCAGTTGCGACCACATTGTTGCAGCGAAGGGTAAAAGTGGCCGGTTCAGCCCGGCTGGCGGACCCGGGAGGCGTGGGATTGCAGCGCCCTTATACGATCCGCGAGGGTGCTGTTCGGGGCAAAGCCGGCATCATTGGCCGGGCGCGGCTGGCTGGCGGCGGGATCTGCGGCAAGAATGGCCTCGATGGGCGAATTCGGCCCTTCCAGCGCCATGGCCATTTTCGCGACTTCGGCGGCAATGTCGTTGATGCGCTCGCGCAGCAGGGCGTTTTCCGTCCGTTCGGTGGCCCAGGCGTTCTCGGCCTGCTGGTGGATGGTGTTGAGGTCACGCTGCAGCTTGGCGCGCTCCTCGCGGGCGAGGCGCAGTTCCTCTTCCGCGCCGGCCTTCTCCGCCCGCAGCTGTTCTACCAGCGGCGAGGCCCTGCCACCGGCATTGGCGGCAATCTCGACGCGCAGGTTCCGTGCCGTCTGCTCGGCGGCGTCGTTGGCCTGCCGTAGCTGTGCATTCTCGAAATCCCGCTCGGCGAGCAGTTTGGTCTGCTCCAGCAACTGCGTTTCGAGCTGATCGACGCGGTTGCCGAGCAACTCCGCCTCATGCACCTGGATCGCCAGCTGCTGGTCGAGATCGGTGACGCGGTGATTGAGGCTCTCCACGCGCGTCCGCGCCTCGGTGAGGTCGCGGGTGGCGGTCACGGACTCGCCGCGCTGCAGTTCGAGCTTGTGCTGGGTCGACGAGAAATCCTGCTCCGCGAGGCCGAGGCGGCTCTTCAGCTCCTCCACCTGCGTGCGCACGGTCACCAGTTCGACCTGTCGGCCTTCGGCGACCTGGGTGCGGTCATCGCGTTCCGCAGTGATGCGCGCCAGTTCATTCTGCTTGTCGGCGAGAGCGCGCTCGGCGGCAGCGAGCGCTTCGGTCCTGGCTGCGAATTCGTTTTCGGTCGTCGCAAGCTTCTGCTTCACCGCCGTTTCACGATTCTCCAGATCGAAGATCGCGGCGGTCTTTTCGCTCAGCTCGACCTTCATGCGGTTGATGGCGTCGGTCTTCTTGCCGAGTTCGGCGAGCTGACCCGTGGTCTTGCCCTTGAGCTGCTCGACGCTCATCTCCAGCCGCCGCGCCGACATGGCGAATTCGGCGCGCAGCTGGTCCTTGTCGGCCTGGATTTCGGCCATCGACAGCGGCGTCGCCGCTTCGAGCCGGCGGGTGGTGAGGCGCACGGCGCGGTTATGAACCAGCGGCATGATCAGCAGGCTGCACAACATCGCGGCCAGAAAACCGATCGCCAGATACATGATCGGTTCGACCATGGCAGTATGCTCCCACGCGCTGAAAAGTCGCGGTTAACATGCCATGCGCGCGCAGGCAAAGACAGCGTAACGCTTCGTTAACCTTGACGCGCTGGCCCGCCCGCGCGGGATCAGAACGGGTTCCAGGTCGCTGTCGGCGTGTATTTGAGATAGCCGATATTGGCGCCAAGGCGCAGGCCCAAGCCGGAGCGGATCGGCACCAGTACGATATTGTTGGCGGTCAGCGCCGTCATGCCGAAACCGCCGATGATATACGCGGAGCCATCGATGCCGCCGAAGCGCTGATAGATCGCCTGGGTGGCCGGCAGGTTATAGACCAGCGTCATGGTGCGCGCGCCGTCTCCGCCCCAGTCGAAGCCCAGCGAGGGGCCCTGCCAGTAGACGCGCAGATCGCCGGCGTTCTTGGTGTAGAGCGTGCCTTCGCCGTAGCGCAGGCCGGCGACGATGGCGCCGGAGCCTTCCTCGCCCAGAATGTATCCATTGGGGAGGCCCCACTGGCTGACCGCCTTTTCGATCACCGAGGCGAGGCCGCGCGAGACGTTTCCGAAGAAACGGTGTCCGGCCGTGACGAGCTCTTCCGATCTATAGGTATCCGGCGCTTCGCGGCCGCGTTGCTGGGCTGAGGCCGGCGCGGCGGCAAGTGTGATCGCGGCAAGCGCCAACGCTGCCAGGCGTAATGCGAAGGTCATGAAAAGAACCCCTGGTATTCAATCTGAAGACCGCAAGCCTTAACCGGATGCTGAGAAGCACCACGTTTAATCCGCGGTCAGTGTCCCCGAGTCAGTATAATATCGGTATGAACTATGACGGCACAACGGCGGGATTGGTGCGGGATCGGCCGCGGAGTTGCCTTGATCTTGCTCGTTTCGGGCCTGTGCGCTCCGTTATGGGCCGGGACCAATGAGCGTGTGGTCACCGACCGATACACTGGTCTGGCGATCGGCGGCTTCGACCCGGTCGCTTATTTCACCGATTCGGAGGCTCACGCCGGCATGCCGGATTTCGAGCTGACCGATCTTGGTGCCGTCTGGCGGTTCCGCAATGAAGGCAACCGTGCTGAATTCGCCAAGCATCCCGAGGTCTACGGGCCGCAATTCGGCGGTTACGATCCGGTGGATATGGCGCGCGGCGTTGCCATTGCCGGCAATCCGCGGACCTGGCTCGTCGCCGGCCAGCGGCTCTATCTGTTCAGCCGCGAAGACAATCGGGACGCCTTCAAGGCGGCTCCGGTGACCTTCTTGCCCGCCGCGCGACAAAAATGGCCTGGCGTTCAGGAGACGCTGGCGCGCTAGCCTGGCGTGGGACGGTTCCCCCAGGCGATGAATTCCGGAACGATGAAATCCTCGCGCCGGCCGCCGAAATGCAGCGGATGACCGTGGCTGTCGGCGACATGGCCGCCGGCCGCGACGACCACTGCATGGCCGGCGGCGACATCCCATTCGCACGTCGGTGACAGCCGCGGATAGATGTCGGCCTGGCCCTCGGCAACGCGGCAGAATTTCAGTGCCGAACCGAATTCCTGGCGCATCGCGCCCGGCCGGCTGGAGATGAAGGCTTCGCTGCGAATGTCGCCATGGGAGCGGCTGACCGCCGCGATCCAGGGCTGGCCGGCCGCAGGCGTCTGGCGGGCCTTGACCGGTGTCAATTTGCCGATGGAGAGATCCGGCCTGATCTCGAGACGCTCGGCGCCGCGCCCGACAAGGCCGCGCCAGATCAGCCCGAGCGCGGGGGCGCCGACGATACCGAGCAATGGTGCGCCGTCGACGATCAGAGCGATATTCACCGTGAACTCCTGCCGCCCGGCAATGAATTCCTTGGTGCCGTCGAGTGGATCGATCAGGAACAAGGCGCCGGCATAGGGCGGCTCGGCGAGATGCAAACGCTCCTCGGACAGCGTCGGAATACCGGGGAACAACCGCGTCAGGCCCTCGCAGATCACGCGATCGGCGGCGAGGTCGGCGAGGGTCACCGGCGAGCCGTCGGATTTACCTTCCACCGTCATTGCGTTCCGGTTCACGGCGAGAATGGCTGCGCCGGCCTGCACTGCGAGCTGCGTCAGCGGCTCCAGCAGCGCCGCTGCATTGTCGAGGTCGAGATGCGGAAGCGAATCGGCGGTCATGGCAAGCTTTCGTGTCTCGCTCGTGATTATGGTTCTGGCGTCAGCCCTTGCGGCATCGGCCCAGCGGTGGCCGGGCTGATCTGTGCAGTGTATCAAACCAAAGAGCAAATGTTTGATTCGCCGTTCATGTCGCGCGGCTTCAGGAGCCTATCCCATGTCTGATGCAACTTCGCCCGGTCCGGCACCCGACGCTCTCGAACTCGCTGCGCTGCTGTCGTCGCGCGTCTGCCACGATCTGATCAGCCCGGTCGGCGCCATCGTCAACGGGCTCGAAGTGCTCGATGACAATCCGAAGCCCGAGGACAAGGAATTTGCGCTCGACCTCATCCGCAAGAGCGCGAAGACGGCGTCGGCGCGTCTGCAGTTCTGCCGTCTCGCTTTCGGCGCCGCCGGTTCGGCAGGCGCACAAATCGATCTCGGCGATGCGCAGAACATGTCGCGCGGTCATCTCGAAGACAACAAGACCAAGATCGAATGGAATCTGCCGCGTCTCCTGCTACCGAAAAACAAGGTGAAGCTGCTGCTCAACATGCTGATCATCGCGCAGCAGACCATTCCGCGCGGCGGCGTGCTTAAGGTCGATCCGATCGGCGAGGGCGAGCCCGCGGGATTCCGGATCACCGCAACGGGCATCAATGCGCGCCTGCCGCAGAACATCGTCGATATGCTCTCCGCTGAGCAGGTCGGTAACATCGACGCCCATGCCGTTCAGCCCTACTACACGCGTCTGCTGGCGGAAGGCACCGGCCTGAAAGTGACGATGGCTCTGGAGAATGAAGCTGCGGTCGTCACAGCGGCCTGACGACGCACAGCTGCTGCTAACTTAACGAACTCTTTACGGGTCGCCCATTTCGGCGGCCCGTTTTCGTTTTCACGTGCGGGTTCGATGCTCGTCGCTCGTTCTTTCTCGGAATGCTCAACTAATATTAAACGCTTTGCGGTGAGAGTGGCACTACTTCGATAAGGGTCACGCGACGGCGCGGGCTCCGATTGTGTGAAGGCCTACTTTCATGGATGATCTTCTCCGCGAGTTCCTGACGGAAACCAACGAAAGTCTGGACACGGTTGACAACCAGCTTGTCCGTTTCGAACAGGATCCGAATAACGCGAAAATTCTCGATAATATTTTTCGTCTTGTTCATACGATCAAGGGGACCTGCGGCTTCCTTGGCCTGCCTCGTTTGGAGGCGCTGGCTCACGCTGCCGAAACGCTCATGGGTAAATTCCGCGACGGGATGCCCGTGACGGGAGAAGCGGTGACGCTCATCCTGACCACCATCGATCGCATTAAGGACATCCTTGGCCAGCTCGAGGCGACTGAAGCCGAGCCGGAAGGTGTCGATCAGGATCTCATCGACGAACTTCATCACATGGTCGAACGGGGCATGGAAGCGATGAACAACCCGGCCCCATCCATCGCACCGGAAGTTGCGCCCGCACCCGTCGTGGAATCGCCGCCGCTGGTGGTGCAGACGCTGGAGCGCGAGCTGCGTCCGGGCGAAGTCTCGCTCGACGAACTGGAGCGCGCTTTCCAGGAAACCGAAACTGAATTGCATCCGGTGATCGCCGCTCCGGCGCCCGTGGCTGCCGTGGTCGCCCCTGCCGCAGCACCGGTCGCCGAGACCAAGCCTGTCGCTAAGCCTGAGCCCAAGCCGGCCGCCAAGAAGACCGCTGTCGAGGTCGAGCATCCGGAGGCCGACAAGGTCGCCAATCAATCGATCCGCGTCAATGTCGATACGCTCGAACATCTGATGACAATGGTCTCGGAGCTGGTGCTGACCCGCAACCAGCTGCTCGAAATCAGCCGTCGTCACGAAGACACCGAATTCAAGGTGCCGCTGCAGCGCCTGTCCACCGTGACGGCCGAGCTGCAGGACGGCGTCATGAAGACGCGCATGCAGCCGATCGGCAATGCCTGGCAGAAGCTGCCGCGTATCGTCCGCGATCTCGCCGGCGAACTCGGCAAGCAGATCGAACTCGAAATGCACGGCGCCGACACCGAACTCGACCGTCAGGTGCTCGACCTCATCAAGGATCCGCTGACGCACATGGTGCGCAACTCGGCGGATCACGGTCTTGAAACCCCGGCCGAACGCGCTGCGAGCGGCAAGCCCGAGCAGGGTACGATCCGTCTTTCCGCGTATCATGAAGGCGGTCACATCCTGATCTGCATCGCCGACAATGGCCGCGGTCTGAACACCGAGCGCATCAAGGCGAAGGCGATCCAGAACGGTCTGGCCACCGAATCCGACATCGAAAAGATGTCGGAAGCGCAGATCCACAAGTTCATCTTCGCGCCAGGCTTCTCGACTGCGGCTGCCGTCACCAGCGTTTCCGGCCGCGGCGTCGGCATGGACGTGGTGCGCACCAACATCGATCAGATCGGCGGCACCATCGACATCAAGTCGGTGGCCGGCGAAGGCTCCAGCGTCACCATCAAGATCCCGCTGACGCTCGCGATCGTCTCTGCGCTGATCGTCGAAGCCGGTGGGGATCGTTTCGCGATCCCGCAGCTCGCGGTCGTCGAACTGGTGCGCGCGCGCGCCAATTCCGAACATCGCATCGAGCGCATCAAGGAGACCCCGGTTCTCCGCCTGCGTAACAAGCTGCTGCCGCTGATGCATCTGAAGAAGCTGCTGCAGATCGACGATGGCTCGTCGGCCGATCCCGAAAACGGCTTCATCGTCGTCACGCAAGTCGGCAACCAGACCTTCGGTATCGTGGTCGATGGCGTCTTCCACACGGAAGAAATCGTCGTCAAGCCGATGTCCACCAAGCTGCGCCACATCAACATGTTCTCGGGCAACACCATTCTCGGTGACGGCGCGGTGATCATGATCATCGATCCCAACGGCATCGCGCAGGAACTCGGCGCGCAGGCCTCCAATCTCGGCGAGATCGCTGACGAACACGCCGCGGCCCGCGCGCTCGGCGCCGAGCAGCTCACCTCGCTGCTGGTGTTCCGCGCCGGCTCGTCGCAGCCGAAGGCCGTGCCGCTCGGTCTCGTCACCCGTCTGGAAGAGGTCGGTGTCGACAAGATCGAACTGTCGAATGGCCGCTACATGGTCCAGTACCGTGAGCAATTGATGCCGCTGGTGCAGATGGAAAACGTCGCCGTCCGCACCTCTGGCACCCAGCCGATCCTGGTGTTCGCCGACGACGGCCGTTCCATGGGCCTCGTGGTCGATGAGATCGTCGATATCGTCGAAGAGCGCCTGCATATCGAAGTCGCCTCGAGCCGCGACGGCATTCTCGGCTCGGCGGTGATCAAGGGTCTCGCGACTGAAGTCATCGATGTCGGTCACTTCCTGCCGCAGGCCTTTGCTGACTGGTTCTCGCGCAAGGAGATGCGGGTGTCGTCCACGGCCCAGTCGGTGCTGCTGGTCGATGACAGCGCGTTCTTCCGCAACATGTTGTCGCCGGTTCTCAAGGCTGCCGGCTACAAGGTGCGCACCGCGACCAACGCTCATGAAGGTCTCACCGTTCTGCGGTCCGGCCAGGAATTCGATGTTATCCTCACCGACATCGAGATGCCCGACATGAACGGCTTCGAATTCGCCGAAACCATCCGCGCGGATCAGAAGCACGGCCAGACGCCGATCATCGCGCTTTCCGCGATGATCTCGCCGGCCGCTATCGAGCGCGGTCGTCAGGCCGGCTTCCACGACTATGTCGCCAAGTTCGATCGGCCCGGCCTGATTGCCGCGCTGAAGGAACAGACGGCTGACGTGCAGCAGGCGGCTTAAGGGGATAACGACATGACCACCACCACGAACGTGACCCACACCGCCGACGGCACCGTCACCGAATACGTCACCACCATGATCGGCGGGCAGCTGTTCGGCATGCCGATCTCGCGCGTGCAGGACGTCTTCATGCCGGAGCGTTTGACTCGCGTGCCGCTTGCCTCCAGCGACGTCGCCGGCGTGCTCAATCTGCGCGGCCGTATCGTCACTGCGATCGACATGCGCTCGCGTCTCGGCCTGCCGAAGAATGCCGACGGCAAGCCGCCGATGGCGGTTGGCGTCGAGCTGCGCGGCGAGTCTTATGGACTGTTAATCGACTCCATCGGTGAAGTTCTCAAGCTCGCCGACGAGAACCGTGAAGTGAACCCTGTTAATCTCGATCCGCGCATGGCGAAGATGGCCGACGGCGTTCATCGCCTCGATGGCCAGCTGATGGTCGTGCTCGACGTCGATCGCGTGCTCGAAATTCCGACTGACAAGCTGGCCGCCTAGAGCAAAATCCCGAAAAGCAGCGACCGCTTTTCGGGATTGGATCATGCTCAAACAAAGGTTTGGCAACTGGACGATCCCGTCCGCGGAGGAAGTGTCTCGTCAGGGACATGAAAAGTGAGGCTCACATGAAGACATGCCTGGTTGTCGATGACTCCAGCGTCATCCGCAAAGTCGCCCGCCGAATCCTCGAAGGTCTCGAATTCGAGATCACCGAGGCGGAGGACGGTGAGAAAGCGCTGGAAATGTGCAAGCACGCCCTTCCAGATGCTGTGCTGCTCGACTGGAACATGCCGGTGATGGACGGTTACGAGTTCCTGCGCAATCTGCGCCGCATGCCTGGCGGCGACGCGCCGAAGGTCGTGTTCTGCACCACCGAGAATGATGTCGCGCATATCGCACGCGCGCTGCATGCCGGTGCGAACGAATACATCATGAAGCCCTTCGACAAGGATATCGTTTCTGCGAAGTTTGCCGAAGTCGGCTTGATTTGATTTTTCGCGTCGGTGCCGGACTCCGGTACCGGCGCGATTCTTTTTAGTTAATGCCTTTGTGTTCAAGTGCATTTGTTGTGTCTGTTGCGTCTGGTGAGTTGATGAGTGTTGCTGTGATGAGTTCGGCTGCAGCCGATTCGCGTTATGAACCGTTGCGCGTCATGGTGGTGGATGACTCGGTGGTCATCCGCGGTCTGATCTCGCGATGGATCGACGCTGAGCCGGATATGACGGTGGTCGGCTCGCTGCGCACCGGTCTCGATGCGGTCAATCAGGTCGAGCGCATCAGCCCCGACGTGGCTATTCTTGATATCGAAATGCCGGATCTCGACGGCATCTCGGCGTTGCCGCAGCTCTTGGCCAAGAAGCGCAATCTGATCGTCATCATGGCCTCGACGCTGACCCGCCGCAACGCGGAGATCAGCTTCAAGGCGATGTCGCTCGGTGCGGCCGACTACATTCCGAAGCCGGAAAGCACACGCGAAATCTCCGCAGCCGATGTCTTCAAGCACGATATCCTGCAGAAGATCCGCAGCCTCGGTGCCCGCGTTCGGCGCCTGAAATCCGTGGCAAGTCCCTCGATCGCTCCGACGACGCAAGCAGCTGCAACGCCCGCTGCGCGTCCTGCGCCGGTCGTTGCTGCACCGTCCAAGCTGGTGACTCGTCCGTTCAGCCCGAGCATGCCGCGTGCGCTGTTGATCGGTTCCTCGACTGGCGGTCCGCAGGCTCTGATGGCGCTGGTGGCCGAGATCGGTTCGGTCATCGACCGCGTGCCGGTGCTGATCACCCAGCATATGCCTCCGACCTTCACCACTATTCTCGCCGAGCATCTCGCCCGCGCCAGCAAGCGGCCGGCACATGAGGGTATCGAAGGCGAACCCGTCAAAGCCGGCACGATCTATCTCGCGCCGGGCGGCAAGCACATGCGGGCGGCAAAGCAGGGCGCCAACATCGTCATCGCGCTCGATGACGGCCCGCCGGTGAATTTCTGCAAGCCTGCGGTGGATCCGCTGTTCACCTCCGGCATCGATGTCTGGCAGGGCGGCGTGCTCGCCGTCGTGCTTACCGGCATGGGCTCGGATGGCATGCGCGGCGGCAAGGAAGTCGTCGCCGCCGGGGGCAATGTGATTGCGCAGGACGAAGCCACCAGCGTCGTCTGGGGCATGCCCGGCGCTGCCGCCAATGCCGGAATCTGCTCCGCCATTCTGCCGCTCAATCAGATCGGTGCGAAAATCACCCGCTTGTTCTCTGGAGATCGTTCATGACGCCTGCCGATTACGATTTCCTCCGTAAGTTCCTGAAGGAAAAGTCCGGCCTCGATCTGTCGGCGGACAAGCAATACCTGGTCGAAAGCCGCTTGGTGCCGCTGGCCCGCAAGGCCAATCTGAACGGCATCGATGATCTCGTTCAGAAGATCAAGAACGGCAATTCGGCGCTCGGCGCCGAAGTAGTCGAAGCCATGACCACCAATGAGACTTTCTTCTTCCGCGACAAGATGCCGTTCGATCATCTGCGCGACGTCGTGCTGCCGGAAATGATCCAGGCGCGTAGCGCTCGCCGCAGCCTGCGCATCTGGTGCGCCGCCGCCTCGACGGGGCAGGAGCCTTATTCGATTGCCATGGTGATCAAGGAGATGAGCGCGCAGCTCTCCGGCTGGCGCATCGAGATCATCGGCACCGACATCTCCCAGCAGGTGCTGGAGAAGTCCAAGGCCGGCATCTACACCCAGTTCGAAGTGCAGCGCGGCCTGCCGATCCAGCTGCTGGTGAAGTACTTCAAGCAGATTGGCGACATGTGGCAGATTGCGCCTGAACTGCGCGCGATGATTCAGTACAAGCCGCTGAACCTGCTGACCGACTTCTCGCATCTCGGCAAGTTCGACATCATCTTCTGCCGCAACGTGCTGATCTATTTCGATCAGGAGATGAAGACGCAGATTTTCGGCCGACTCGCCAAATGCATGGAGCCCGACGGCTTCCTCGCGCTCGGCGCTGCCGAGACAGTGGTGGGCCTCACCGACGCGTTCAAGCCGCATGCCGACAAGCGCGGTCTGTATCGCCCGACCGCGATGCGCGCCGCTCCGTCGATCGTGCCGCCAATGGCGCCGATGGGTCTGAAGACCGCGATGCCCGCGCGATAAGCGCGGGCTACAAAATCGCGTGCGGCACGAACCGTGACGTATTACCCGTGATCGGGGTCTCGTCCTCGCGGATCGAGAGGCCGCACGGCGTCTCGTCCACCAGCCAGCTGCCGATCACCGGATAGTTGCCGGAAAAGTTCGGCAGCGGCATCAGCATCTGCCGGACATAACCTTCCTCGCCATAGGGGCCGGGCTGCGCATCGATGGCGTTGCCGCCGCTCACCAGCGCCACATTCGCGCCCTCACGCGAGTAGAGCGGCTTGCGCACATAAGAGGTGCCGAGTTCGCTCGCTGCCGGATCATCGTCGAACCAGGCCGGCAGCAGATTGGGGTGGTTCGGGAACATTGCCCAGAGCAGCGGCAGGATGCCCTTGTTGGACAGGATCGCCTTCCAGGGCGGCTCGATCCACCGCGTCGATGCGCCCTTCAGCTTGCCGCCGAATTGCTCGCGGAACATCCATTCCCACGGATAGAGCTTGAACAGCAGCTCGATCGGCCGGTCGCTCAGATCGACGAAATGGCCGGCATTGGTGTAGCCGATCTGCTTGACGTCGATCAGTTCCGGCGACAGTCCGCCTTGCTGCGCTACATCGGCGAGATATTGCACGGTGCCGCGATCCTCGGCGCTGTCCATGCCGGCGGCGAGATGCAGCTTCCTGCCGGTGCCGATCTTGCGCCAGGCCTCGATCAGTCGCTCATGCAGCGAGTTGTATTGATCCGCTCGCTTGGGCACGATCTGCCGTTCGATGGCCTGTTCGAGCCATGTCCATTGAAACACCGCGGCCTCGAACAGCGAGGTCGGCGTGTCCGCATTGTATTCGAGCAGTTTGGCTGGGCCCTTGCCGTCGAAGCAGAAATCGAAACGGCCATAGAGGCTCGGCTCGCGCCGCTCCCAGCTCGCTGCGATATAGGTCCAGTAGGCCTTCGGGATCTTCAAGAGCTGCAGATAGCGCTCGTCCTTCACGGCACGACCCACGAGTTCGCGGCACATCGCGTTGAGCTCCGCCGTCGGCGCCTCGATCTGCTGCTCGATTTCATCGAGCGTGAAGGCGTAGTAAGCGCGTTCGTCCCAATAGCGCTCGCCGGCATCGGTGTGGAAGGCGAAGCCCATGGCGGCCGCCGTCGCCTGCCAGTCGTCGCGCTCGCTGCAAGTGATCCGCTGCATCAGCCGCCGCCGGAGAAATGTGAGGAGAATGAACCAAAGCCTCCGCGGTTCACGCTGCTCGACGATGTGCTGGCGATGCTGCTGCCTGAGGACGACGTACCGCTCATGAAGTTCGTTCGCGATGACGATGAACTGTTGCCGCTGCTCGAATAGCCGTGACCGCCGGAACCGGATGAGGACGACCATGACGAGCTGCGCTGCCGGCAATCCTGCTGCGGCTGTCCCGGCGCGATCACCTGGTTCGGATCGCAATTCTCATGCGGCATCAGCGCATAGGCGCCGCCGCCGACTGCCATCGTGCCCATCAGCAGTAATGCGATCTGGCTCGATCGCTTGCGCGATGTCGGCTCTTCATAGGTCGCTGGCGGCGACTGGCGCTTGTTGAAGTTCTTCACGCTCTCGTCGGTCATGGCGAATAGACCATGGAGGCGGCATTGAGCACGCCGGCGGCGAGCGAGGCGAGGCCGAGCCAGAGCGCCGGAGCCATCTCGCCGGCCTGGATGCGATCCGACAGTTTGGGCACGGGAATCCGGAGAATGAAATAGACCGCGATCTGCACGATCAGTGCGATCACCGCCCAGATCAGGCAGTCGATGACATTGGCCGAGTGCACGATGGCACTCGCCACCGGCAACACGAAGCCGAGCAGGCTGAGGCCCAGCGCCAGCGAAGCCGGCGCACAATCGTTGCGGATCAGCGCGAACTCGTCATGCGCGGTCACGCGCATATAGACGAACAGATACAGCATCACGGCGACGATGCCGGTGCAGAAATAGACGAGGAACGCCGGCAGCCCGGCCAGAGATTGCAGCAGCATCGGTGATGTCAACATTCGGTGGGGGCGGTTTCGGCTCCGCCATTCGTCGCACGATGTTGCGTTGCGGTTCAAATCCCTTGGTGAAATCTGGCAGCAAGATCGCTCGGGCAATTCCGATCGTCATTGACGATTGAGTGGCAAAACGTCGCACAGGCGTGCTACGGTCATGATGCAACTATAGGTATTTTGTCAAATCCTTGGGGGATCCATGCCTGCGGTCGCGTTTTCGAACAATGACATCGCTCTCGTTGCCTGGACATTCGACCGGCATCTCGATGGCTGTCTCGGCTTCGCCGTGCACCAGATCGACAGCGCCGGGAAGGTGACGATCCTTCCGGCGAAGGCCCGCTTCGAAGGGCAGGACCCGTATACGGACTTCACCACGGCGCAGGCGCCGATCCAGAAGTTCTGGTGGAAGGATCTGTCGGCGACGCGCGGCCACACCTATCAGTATCGCATCGTGCCCATGGGCGGAGAGCCCGGCGGAACGCTGCAGCCGCTGGCCGGCATTGAGCCGTTGCTCAGCAACAAGGTCACGCTGACGCCGGACCGGGGACCCTTCAAGGTCTATTTCAATCGCGGCATCGTGGCGACCCAGGCGCTGGGCCGTGCGCTCAACGACAAGCCAAGCATCGATGCGCTGACGCCGCATATTCTCGATCCCAAGGATCCCGTTCGCCGCGGCCTGATGGGCCAATTGTTCGAGGGCGTAACCTGTCTGCTGGATCGGGCCGACCGGAATGGTGGGCAGATCCACGGCGCGTTGTACGAGCTCAACGATCCCGAAGGTCTCGAGAAGCGATTGCAGGCCAATCCCGCCAGCCGCACCATCATTCTGGGGAACGAGCAGGTCGCCGCTACGGAGACCAAGCCCGCATCCAACGATGCCGACGCGGACAACCGTGCCGCGCTGAAAGCTGCGGGCGTGATGGTGATCGATCGCATGCTGCGCAAGGGCAGCATCCCGCATAACAAGTTCCTCGTGCTGACCGAGCACGACAAGCCGGCTGCGGTGCTGTCCGGCTCCACCAACTGGACCAGCACGGGTCTGTGCACGCAGACCAACAACGCGCTGGTGATCGAATCCGAAGATGTCGCGCAGCGCTATCTCGATTACTGGGACGAATTGAAGAAGGATGTTGATGCGTCCGGTGGCGACGACAAGGAGCTGCAATCGGCTGCGTTGCGCGACTGGGATCGCAGCGGCAACGACAGGCTGCTCAAGACACCGATCCAGCTCGGCGACGGTGTGACGGTGCAGCCGCTGTTTTCGCCCAATACCAAAAAGCTGCTGGCCAGTCCGCCGAAAGAGACGCCGGACGACATGGCGCATGTGTTCGAACTGATCGCGAATGCCAAGCACGCGGTGCTTTTTCTCGCCTTCGATCCCGGCAACAATTCCATTCTCGATGCGGCGGGCAAGGCGCTGGCGAACAATCCGAACCTGTTCGTTCGCGGCGCGCTGACCAATGCACAGCGCGCCACCAATTTTTCCGCGGCGCTGCATCAGGGCGGCGCGGCGGATCGCGAGGACGATGATGCGGGCGAGGACAATGCAAGAGCTGCGCGCGGCCATATCGGGGTGATCGGCGAAGCCGGAAAGCCCCTGAAAAAGGGCGCCAAGAAGAGCGGCGAGAAAGGCGAGATCGATTACCGCGCCATTCCGGCCGGCAATGTCACGGCGAAGGATGCATTCGGTAGCTGGGAAGCCGAGATGCAGAAATACGGCTTTGCGATCATTCACAACAAGATCGTGGTGGTCGATCCGTTCAGCAAGGATTGTGCTGTTGTCACGGGCTCGCACAATCTCGGTTTTCGCGCCTCGCACAACAACGATGAGAACATGGTGATCGTGCGCGGCCATCGCGGCCTCGCCGAAGCCTATGCCTGCCATGTCCTCGATATCTACGACCACTATGCGTGGCGTTACTGGCTGAAGCAGAAGCCGGACATGTTCGGCAAGCCGCTGCAGCCCGACGACACCTGGCAGGAACGCTACATCAAGGGCGCCGACGAGAAATCGCCGGAACTCCGCTTTTGGCTTTCGGCCGCGGCGGATCTGGACAGCGCAGCGCCGACGCCAAAGATCGATACGGGTAAGGCTGCTACGAAACCCAGGACGAATACGACGTCCGGGAAGAAGGTGGCCAAAAAGCCCGCTGCGAAGAAAGCTGCGGCAGCGAAGAAGTCGGCCGTCAAGACGGGCAAGCCCGCCAGCAAGAAGGCTGCGAAGAAGAGCGTGAAGAAAAAGGCCGTCAAGAAAGCTGCGGCGAAGAAGAGGGTCGTGAGGAAGGCCGCGGTCAAGAAGAAGGCCAAGGCAAAAGCGGCCAAGAAGGCAGTGAAGAAGACAACCAAAAAGGCGTCGAAGAAGAAGTCAGCCCGCAAGCGCTGACTGCTTAGGGGCGAGCTTCCCGCAAACAAAAACCCCGCCTTGCGGCGGGGTTTTCGTGAGAACGTTCGGGGAGAAAAGATCAAGCCGGGATGCGGATCTCGTCTTCGCTCGGTTCGCGGAGCACGTAACCGCGGCCCCACACCGTTTCGATGAAGTTGCGACCTTCGGAGGCGTTGGCCAGCTTCTTGCGGAGTTTGCAGATGAAGACGTCGATGATCTTCAGTTCGGGCTCGTCCATGCCACCGTAGAGGTGGTTGAGGAACATTTCCTTGGTTAGGGTGGTGCCCTTGCGGAGCGAGAGCAGCTCCAGCATCTGATATTCCTTGCCCGTCAGATGGACGCGCTGACCGCCGACTTCCACCGTCTTGGTATCGAGATTGACCACGAGGTCGCCGGTCTGGATGACCGACTGGGCATGGCCCTTGGAGCGGCGCACGATCGCATGAATGCGGGCAACCAGCTCGTCCTTGTGGAAGGGCTTGGTCATGTAGTCGTCGGCGCCGACGCCGAGACCCTTGACCTTGTCCTCGATGCCGGCGAGGCCCGAGAGAATGAGGATCGGGGTCTTGATCTTCGACACCCGCAGCTGCTTGAGCACATCGTAGCCGGACATGTCCGGCAGATTGAGATCGAGCAGGATAATATCGTAGTCGTAGAGCTTGCCGAGATCGACGCCTTCTTCTCCGAGGTCCGTCGTATAGACGTTGAAGCTCTCGGATTTGAGCATCAGCTCAATCGACTGCGCAACGGCGCTATCATCTTCAATTAGCAAAACGCGCATGCCAGTCCCCTTTAGTCGCCGCTCCGGGCGTCAGGTCGGCCGCCATACTTGCGGCACCAAAAAACGCCTACGAACAACTGATTCGGATCCTGACGTGATATGGTTAACAAATGCTGATTCTTCTTCGCAAGCTCTAATCGTGCAATTTTTGTCGAATCGCCGTAAGATGTTGCGTCGAAGACTCTTTTTGTACCCGTACCCGCTCAAGTTCCGCATGAGGAATCGAACCTAACCGACTCCATCGATTCACCCCGTCTTTCTGCCGGCGCGAATGCTCTCAGTTATTCAAGACAGTGTGGGAATGATTAACGATGCGGGTAAACACAGGGTTAAGGGCCCGGCAGCAATGAGGCGAAACTTTAAAGCTTTCGCTACGAAGCATTCACGTTGAAGGCGACGATAAGGCAGAAGGCCCGACGTCCTTGAAAGCGCATCGTCCTTGAAAGCACTTGCCGAGCAGATTGCTGATATCGACGGCGTCAATATTTACGGACGCGTTGTGGGCGTGCGTGGTCTCATGGTGGAGATCGCCGGTCCCATTCACGCCATGTCGGTCGGCGCCCGCATCGTCATCGAGACCGGCACCAATCGTTCCATTCCCGCCGAGGTGATCGGCTTCTCCGGCGACAATGCGGTCGTGATGCCCTTTGCCGGGCTCGAAGGGGTGCGCCGCGGCTGCCGCGCCGTCATCGCCAATGCCGCCAGCATGGTGCGGCCTTCCATTGGCTGGCTCGGCCGCGTGGTCAATGCCATGGGCGAGCCCATCGATGGCAAGGGACCGCTGCCGCAGGGACCGTCGCCGATGCCGTATCGCGCGTCTCCGCCGCCGGCGCATTCGCGCAGACGCGTCGGTGCGCCGCTCGATCTCGGCGTGCGTTCGATGAACACCTTTCTCACCTGCTGCCGCGGCCAGCGCATGGGCATCTTCGCCGGCTCCGGCGTCGGCAAGTCGGTGCTGCTCTCCATGCTGGCGCGCAATGTCGATGCCGACGTCTCCGTGATCGGCCTGATCGGCGAGCGTGGCCGTGAGGTGCAGGAGTTCCTGCAGGAAGATCTCGGCGAAGAAGGTCTGGCGCGTGCCGTGGTCGTGGTGGCGACGTCGGACGAGCCCGCGCTGATGCGCCGCCAGGCTGCCTATCTCACGCTCTCGATCTCCGAATACTTCCGCGACGAAGGCAAGGACGTCATGTGCATGATGGACTCGGTCACGCGCTTCGCCATGGCGCAGCGTGAGATCGGCCTGTCCGTCGGCGAGCCGCCCACCGCGAAGGGCTATACGCCCACGGTCTTCACCGAACTGCCAAAACTGCTCGAGCGGGCAGGGCCCGGCACCGATGAAGGTTCCATCACCGCCATCTTCACGGTGCTGGTCGATGGCGACGATCACAACGAGCCCGTGGCTGACGCGGTGCGCGGCATTCTCGACGGTCATATCGTGATGCAGCGCGGCATCGCCGAGCGCGGGCGTTACCCCGCCATCAACATCCTCAAATCAGTCTCGCGCACCATGCCGCGCTCCTGCGATCCCGCCTACCTGCCGACCATCACGCGCGCCCGTCAGATCATGGCGACCTATTCCGACATGGAGGAACTGATCCGCCTCGGCGCCTACCGCGCCGGTTCCAGCCCGGAGGTGGACGAGGCTATCCAGTTGCACGAGCCGCTCGAGGCCTTCCTGCGGCAGCGCAAGGACGAGGTGTGTGGATTGCTGGAAGGGTACCAGCAACTGCAACAAATCGTTGGTAGTTTGGCAACGGAACGCTAACTTTGTCGCGGCATCATGATCGCCAGAGATGGAATTCAGCCGGCTGCACCTGTTCGGGCAGCTGGTGTTGTCCCGCTGTGAGACAGGGACTTCTGGGGAGTATGAGTCGATGAAGTCACGTGACACCCTGATCCGCCTGAAGAAGTTTCAGGTCGACGAGAAGCGCCGCCGCGTCAATCAGATCGAAGGCATGATCGCCGACTTCCAGCGCATGTCCGTCGATCTCGAGCGCGAGATCCAGACCGAGCAGGACCGCGCCGGCATCCAGGATCCCTCGCATTTCGCCTATCCGACCTATGCCAAGGCCGCGATCCAGCGCCGCGAGAACCTGACCCGCTCAGCCGACGAATTGCGCGGACAGCTCGAAGACGCCAAGGCGTTGCTCGCCGAAGCCTTCGAAGAACTCAAGAAGGTCGAACTGCTCGACGAGCGCGACCAGGCCCGTGCCCGCGAGGAAGAGAATGCCCGCGAGCAGGCCGATCTCGATAGCATCGGCCTGATGCGCGCCCGTATCGGCGCTGTCGCCTGAAGCCAGGTTACTTCTCTGCGAAGCTTTCGAACCCGGACCGCAAGGTCCGGGTTTTTCGTTGGCGTGTATCCACAGCGCGAACAAGCATCATGGCTTGCGCGCCGGTATTCATGTTACGAGTCGGGAATACCGCTGTGCGACGTCGAGCGCGCAGCGAAAGGTAATTTCAGGTCGAGGAGACGGGATGCTCACGCCGGCAGAACTGGTCTGGCTCATCGCTGCAGTAGCAAAGGGCGATGAAGCTGCATTCGAACGTCTTTATACCGCCACACGCGCGAAACTGTTCGGTGTCGTCCTCCGTATCTTGCGCAGACAGGACCTCGCGGAGGAAGTCATCCAGGAGGTCTATGTCAAGATCTGGAACAGCGCCGGCCAGTTCAATCCCGGCGTCGCATCGCCGATCACATGGATGGCTTCGATAGCGCGCAATCGCGCGATCGATGTCGTGCGCAAGAAAGGCGAGGTGTCGATAGAGGAAGAGCCGGCCGCCATGGACGTCGCCGCCGATACGCCAGACCCGCTCGCACGCCGCGAGATGACGGAAGAACTGCGGCGCCTGCTCGAATGCGTCGGGCAGCTCGAACCCGAGAGGCAGAAACTGGTGCTGCTGGCTTACTACAATGGCTGGAGCCGCGAACAGCTGGCGGTGAAATTCGAGAAGCCGGTGAACACCGTGAAGACGTGGCTGCGTCGGAGCATGTTGGATATCCGCGCATGTCTGGGATTGGCATGATGGACTATAGCGAAGACCATATCGCACTCGCTGCGGAATATGCGCTCGGCACGCTAGATGCCGATGAACGCGCGCAGGTCGAGCAGATGATGACGGTCGACACGAACTACGCGGCCGTCGTGGAGTCGTGGGAGCGCGCGCTTGCTGTGCTCAACCAGATGGTCGGCCTTGTCGAACCGCGCCCGCAGGTGTGGGAGAATATCCGCAGTGCCATCGGTCTGTCCGGTGAGCAGGCGCCGATCGTGCTGCCATCGATGCCGGCGCCCGCAGCGGCGCCTGTTGCAGAAACTGTGAGCGAACCGGTGCAGGCTGACATGTCCAATGTCATTGTCCTCACGCGCCGCGCACAGCGTTGGCGCGGTGTGGCGACTGCCATGGCCGCCATCGCTGCCGCGCTGATCGCTCTGATCGGCGTGCAGGTGACGCGTCCCGATCTGTTGCCGGCGGGTCTTCGTCCGAAGGCGGACGTTCAGGTTGCTCAGACGCCCGCGCCGACACCGCAGCAACTCGCTGCCCAGTCGCAATATGTCGCTCTGCTGCAGACCGATGCGTCGTCGCCGGCCTTCATTCTCACCGTCGATGCCGCGACCAAGAATTTTACGGTCCGCCGCGTCGGCGCCGAGCCGCAGACCGGCAAGAGCTATGAACTCTGGATCGTGTCAGACAAGTTCCAGGCGCCGCGTTCGCTCGGCGTGATCGGCGGCGACGAATTCACCACGCGTGCAGCGCTTGCGGCCTACGATCCGGACACGGTCAATCAGGCCACCTATGCGGTGACCATCGAACCCGAAGGCGGTTCGCCGACCGGCTCGGCCACCGGGCCGATCGTCTTCACCGGCAAGCTCATCGAAACGGTGCCGCCGCCGAAGTGATTTTCGGTGCGGAAACCCAACTCCACTCCTCATCCTGAGGAGCCGCGCAAAGCGCGGCGTCTCGAAGGATGGACGCGGAGCTCC
>JAEXHR010000127.1 GCA_023449855.1 Pseudomonadota bacterium
GTCCTGTTCGGTCCACTTCTTGACCAGAGGGCGTCGCGGCATGGTTACGCCGCCGGCGGTTTCAGTTCACCGCGCAGCCACCCCTCCGTCATATTGATGGGATCTGACTCAACGATGACGTGGATGAACGAGCACTTTTGACACTCGTATGCGTGTGTAACAAAGCCGGGTTTAGCCAAACTTGACCTCACCCAATAGGTAGGTGATTGGCATACGGGGCAGGGCGGAGTACGCATGTAAGGCATGACGAACCACGCTCGTTGATACGAGGGCGCAATCGACGACATTTCGGAAGACGCACGAAGCGTCTTTGCTGTCGTACGACCTTCATGAAATGCGACGAAGCGCGACAGGTTCCACAAGTGTGGCAGTTTTTCGACCGACTATAGTGCCAGCGGCTAGTCGACCGCGCAAACTTCGTTCATTCGCGGGGGGGTACGGTTCGTCGGTGCGCGCAAAAGCCCTTCGCGAGCCGTTTTTCCGTAGACAGACGTCATGTTGCGCGTCAGCTGTAGTAGGAAGCCCCGTCTCAGCAGATTGGCTAACTAGGCGGTCGCTCGGTCGGCGGCTCGCAGCGCCCGCGCGCCGGCTTTTTCTACGCTTTCATCGCCGGCTTTTTCCGCTGCGGCGCGTCGCTCACATTTTCCTCGGATATCTTCGAGCTCTTCGTCGGTGAGATGCTCAATGCCGACGAAAGAATTTCGCGCTGCACTGCTGCGGATCAGCTCGTCCAGTTTGACTTGTATGGCCGCGCTATCGCGGTTCTGGGAGTTCTGAATCAAGAACACCATCAAAAAGGTGACGATGGTGGTGCCTGTGTTGATCACCAACTGCCATGTATCGGAAAACTGAAAGAGGGGGCCGGACACTGCCCACACCACGACGACTCCGCCTGCGAGGATAAAGGTGCTTGCTCGTCCCGCCGCGTTGGACGTCCAGTTTGCGACCTTGTTGAAGGCTTTGGTGAAAGCGCCGGTATCATCCAAACTTCCGGACATGGCAACTCCGAACAGCGCGCTGCATGCGGCGGTGTGTCGCATAAACGCCCTTGAGGTAGGCTAGTTCCCAAGGCAAATCGGAGCGGTCGCGTAGTGCTGCACAGTCCGCGATCATTATTCGGGAGCACGTAGCCAGCCCACGATCCACCAATTCAGTCGATCGCGGGCAGCCTCCTCAGCAAGAACGCTACGCTGCTTCTGCGTTTACAACGGACCCAGCGAGCTTTGAAAGATCGCTGTCCGTCTTCTTCTCTTCCGATAGCGTTTCGTCGAGCAACTTGACTACGTCTGTATGGCCAAGGGTGGTCGCCCAGGTCTTCAAAGTGCCGTACCGCGAAATTTCGTAGTGCTCGACAGCCTGCGCAGCTGCCAGGAGGCCCGCATCAAGCGCGGGCGCGCCTTTATACTCGTCCATGATCTCCTTGCCTTCGTCCAGGATTCCTTCGATCGCATCGCACTTTTTGCCGCGCGCCGCCTTGCCGAGGCTTTCGAAGATTTGCTCGAGGCGTTCGATCTGGCCCTCGGTCTCGGATTGATGCTTCTCAAAAGCAGCGCGGAGATCTTCCGAATTCGCGGCCTTTGCCATCTTGGGCAGAGCTTTGTAGATCTGCTTCTCGGCGTAGTAGATGTCTTTCAGGGTGTCGAGAAAGAGGTCGTTGAGATTTTTGTCGGTCATTGTCCTGAGTCCTCAGTGGTGGAATGGGACCGTTCAACACGTTCATCTTTGAAGTGTTCCAGCCATCCGCGCCCTAAGTATCGGGCCTGTGCTTGGAGAGGTCCGCACGGCTATTCCACCAACGCGCAGAGTATTCAGCGTTTTTTCGTTGAAGCAAGCCGCGCTTGCCATCAAAGTGTCTCCGCCTCCGCTCCGTCGACCCTGAGGAACAGCGCGATCATTTCGCCGTTTGATCTGCCCCGAGAACGTTGCGGTGGTTCGAAATGTTTCCAATTCGCGTACGGCCCGCGCTTTTCGACCGAGATATTGCCAAGGCGATCGCCGATCATACCGACCCCGTCGATGAAGGCATTGCCCAAGGCCTGACTTGGGCAGGCGACGAACATCTTTTGATCGGGGTGGCGTTTGGACTCTGGCTGATCAGCCGCGGTTCGTCGGACCCGCTCCGCACTGCGGCTAACCAGCTTCTTGCCACGGCCGTCGTCACTGGCGTGGTGCCTCATCTCGCCAAGCACGCCTTCAATCAACGTAGGCCGGACCGCCTGACCGTCATCGGCCATCTGCACGGTGTCCCCATACAAGGACGCGCGAACGACGCTTTCCCCTCCGGTCATGCCATGCACATGGGAGCGCTTGCGTCAGCAGCCGGCGATTTTCCACGGCCGTTGAAGGCGGCAACCTGGACCGCGACGATTGGAATCTCGCTAACCCGAATCTTCACGCTGGCGCACTGGACAAGCGACGTCATCGTGGGCTTCGCCAGCGGCTTCATCATCGAGCGCGCGCTCCGGCGGTTGACGGGTTACGGCAGGAGGAAGAGAGAATGAGCGAATGTGTGATCCGCTTCCTGGTAGGAGGACTGGCGGTCTCGGGTTTCGCGCTGCTCGGAGATATACTGCGCCCGAAATCCTTCGCTGGTCTCTTCGGCGCCGCACCGTCGGTCGCGCTGGTCTCGCTGGCACTCGGACTCTCAAGTCACGGCCCGGACTACACAGCCATCGACGCGCGGTCGATGATCATCGGCGCTGCTGCCCTTGGTGTCTTTGGCATCGTCACGTGCCATGCCCTCAAGCGTCTTCGGACGTCCGCACTTGGCGCGAGCTTATTCGCGTTTGGCGCTTGGTTGATGGTTGCGTTCGGTCTGTACAAGGTCATGCTGACATGATGGTCAAATTCGCCCTCAGCTCTCTCAAAGATGGTCGTTGGTACGAGTATGTTGTCAGGTTCGTGTTGGGCGGTGCGGCAACAGTCATCACCGGGATGATCGCTAGGATCTGGGGACCGGAGGTCGGCGGCCTGTTTCTCGCGCTTCCTGCGATGCTTTGCGCAAGTGCGACGATGGTGGAGAGCCACGAACGGCGCCACAAGAAGGAGAGGGGGATGGAGGGCCGGAAGCGTGGCGAAGATGCAGCTGCACTCGATGCGGCCGGCGCAGCGGTCGGCAGCGTCGCGCTGATCGGTTTTGCAGCCACTGTGTTTTTTGCCGCCCCGCGTCTAAGCTGGCTTAGTCTGCCGCTCGCTCTTGCCGTCTGGTCGATTGGCTCTCTGACGATGTGGTGGATATACAAAAGGGTGAAGCATCTCCATCCTGGACGGAGGGCCGTCCATGGGTGACCTCGCCAGGCCCATCAATCCCGATTCGTCGGTACATCTTTGCCTCGATATGCAGAGGCTCTTCGCCCCGGGAGGTCCTTGGGCCACACCTTGGCTCGAGCGCGTCCTGCCCCTGATCGTGTCACTAGTGGAGCACGCTCCGGCACGCACCGTGTTCACCCGGTTCATGCCACCACCGACGCCCGCACACGCGCGCGGCATGTGGCGGCCCTATTTCGAGAAATGGTCGAATGTCACCTTGAATGAGATCGATGCGTCCATGCTGGAGCTGATGCCCGCGCTCCAAAGGTATGCCCCGCCCGCCACGATCATAGATAAACCAGCCTACTCGGCGTTTTCCGCTCCCGAAATCTTGAAATTCCTGCTTTCGAAACGCGTTACCACGTTGATCATCACCGGCGCCGAAACCGACGTTTGCGTGGTCGCGACTATTCTTGGCGCGGTCGATCAAGGATTCAGGGTTATCGTTGCCAGTGATGCCCTGTGCAGTTCGGCCGACGAGTCTCACGATGCCCTCCTGAATCTCTATCGCAAACGTTTCGACGTCCAGGTAGAGTTGACCTGCACCGCTGAAATACTGGAGTCGTGGCGCAGTATGAATCGATAGGGTGCAGAGGTAGATGTCCATCATGCCTCCGGGGCTACTGTAGCACAGCAAAAAGCCATATCCGTCATGGGGGCTAATCGCCGGAATATGACTTTGTCGCTAGCTTTGGCGCGCGCCTGCTATCGCCGATTTCATCGGTGTAGTGTCCCGCGTGGTTTCGATACCGGGTTAGCGCAGCGCACACCCCGTCCAGTCCGACTTCGAGGTTCCGTTTGGAACCTCTCGCATTGACCGGTGTTCTCATGGGGTATCCCATGACGCATGGTCGTTCATTGTGCAGTCCCACGCCATCCTCGAAAAAGCGCGTCCGGCTGCGAACAGCATCATCGCGGAAGGTGAGACGGTCTGGCGCTATGTTGCGTGCCGCCGCGCCACCTTGCTCAACGATGCCGCGAACTACTTCCTCGCGCTGCGTCGCTGCCTGGTCGAGGCCCAGCGCTCGATCTTCATTGTGGGCTGGGACGTGCACAGCCGCACACCTCTGGCCGGCTCGGATGGCATGGCCGATGACGGCTATCCCCGCGAATTCGGCCCGTTCCTTCATGCTCTGCTTGCCGAGAAGCTTGAACTGCGCATACATCTGCTGATCTGGAATTCGCCTGTGCTCTATGCCGGCGAGCGTGAATGGTTTCCATCCGCTAAATTCAGTCAACCTGACAACGACCGACTTATCTTTTGCTATGACGACTGCCTGCCGACTGGATCGGCGCAGCATCAGAAGATTGTCGTTGTCGATGACGGCATCGCCTTTTCCGGCGGTCTCGATCTCACCATCCGACGCTGGGACAGCGACGCGCATCGCGCGAATGATCCGAGGCGTGTCGATACCGCGGGCGAGCCGTATCCGCCATTCCATGACGTGCAGATGATGGTGGATGGCGAGGCTGCACGCTGCCTTGCGCAACTGGTTCGCCAGCGCTGGGCCTGTGCGAATTGTGGCGGAGCGCCTGAGTTGGGCGAGCAGCGCCACATCTGGCCGGAAGGATTTGCCGCAGATTTCGAGCATGTCAAAATCGGCATCGCCCGCACTGAACCCTATGCGAAGGGGCGGCCTGCGATCGATGAAGTCGACAGGCTCTTCATGGCCTCCATCGCGGCTGCGGAACGGATGATCTATATCGAGAACCAGTTTCTCAGTGCCGAGCATATTGCGCGAAAGCTGGTGGAACAGCTGAAGCAGAAGCCTGATCTCGAAGTGCTGCTTGTCGCGCCGAAAACGCATGCGTCATGGATTGAGGCGCGGACCATGCGCAATGGCCGCCTCGAATTCATGAAAGTGTTCGACGATGCCGGTGTCTCGGACCGCGTGCGGTTGCTGCATCCGCGGGTCGCTGATGGCGCGAATGTCGAAGCTGTGATGGTTCATGCCAAGGTGATGATCGTCGACGATCGCATCCTGCGCGTCGGCTCGGCCAATCTTAACAACCGATCTATGGGCGCAGATTCGGAATGCGATCTTGTGATCGAAGCAAGCGATGAGCATGAGCGCGCAAAGATCGCGGCAATCCGCAACCGGCATCTCGGCCACTTTTGCGGAGTGTCAGCGCAAATGGTTGCGGATGAACTTAGGCAAAGCGGTTCGTTGATAGATACGGCAACCACGCTGCGTCGGGATGGGCACAGCCTGCATCCCGTGGAAGATGGCATTCCCGATTCGAAGGAGATTGTGGATTTCGTCACGCCGGTCGCCGATCCGTTGCGTCCCCTCGGGCTTGAGCGCGCCGCGCGGGCGGCGGTGCCGACTTCGATCAAGCTGCTCGCGCTAGTCGGCAGCATCGGACTGGTGGCGGTGCTTTGGCGGTTCACGCCGCTTTATGAATTCACCGATGCCGACACGCTGCTCGGGATGCTGCGCTCGATCGAAGGCACACCCTGGGCGCCGCTCGCGATCGTGGCCGGATTTGTCATTGGCGGTGTGGTGCTGTTTCCCGTGACCGTGATGATCGCCGTCACCGCCGCCGCGCTCGGCCCGTGGATTGGGCTCGGTTCGGCTCTGGTCGGGACACTTGCCAGCGCATCGCTGCTCTATCTCGTGGGCCGCATGGTTGGCATCGAGCCGGTGCAGCTGATGCTGGGGCCGCGGCTGCGGCGGGTCCAGAGCCGGATCGTCGGCAACGGTGTCATTGCCATAGTGCTGATCCGCATGCTGCCGCTGGCGCCGTTCTCGCTGGTGAACATGGCGGCGGGGGCGAGCGGCGTACGGTTTCGCGATTTCATCATGGGCACCGTGATTGGTATGGCACCGGGACTGATCGCCATGTCGGTGTTCGGTGCCCAGATCGCCGATCTCCTTCGTCAGCCATCTTGGGGCGACGTGGCGCTGCTGTTGCTCGGCATCGTGGTCTGGGTCGCGTTCTCGATAGGCGCGCAGTTTGTGGTGACGTGGTGGAGCCGCCACAGGTGATCGCGCCGCCCGTCCGCATCATGACGTGGAACGTGCACGGCACTTTCGCGCTTAACCCAAAATTTGATCTGCCCGGCGTCATCGGTCTTATCCAGAAATGGTCGCCGGACGTGGTGGCGTTGCAGGAGATCGACTCGCGCGGCGGCGGCCTAAATCCGTTCCTCGTGCTCGAAGAAGCGTTCGGCGGCCACAGCGTCGGCATCAAGTCTATTGTCACCACCGATGGCGATTATGGCCAGATGCTGATCAGCCGCTGGCCATGGGCCGCGCAGCCGGAGATCCATGACATTTCCTTCGGCGAGCACGAGCCGCGCCGCGCGGTGGTCGCTGACATCGCCACCAAAAGCGGCATCTATCGCGTTATCGCCACCCATCTCGGGCTCAGCGTCGGCGAGCGGCGGCGGCAGACGCAAAAGCTGCTGACTCTGGCGCAAGAGCCGACCCATCCTTCTGTCATCGCCGGTGACTTCAACGACTGGTTCTGGGTCAATTCGGTGCGCAAGTCACTGGCGCGACAGTTTCCGGCACGCACGCGGCATCGCACGTTCCCATCGCGCTGGCCGCTGATGCGGCTCGATCGCATCTATGGACGCGACATCCGCATCATCGAAAGTTTTACCGATCCAGAGGCGAAAGCGATTTCGGACCACTTGCCCGTGATTGCCGATATCGTGCCGACCATGCCGCTGCGACTCCCAGCGCCTGGCGATGGCGACGTGCTAGAGCCGTCCATTGCGGCGGAACCGCCAGTATGGCCGACACGGATGGTGCCGATCATGCCGAGCACGGAAAAATAGCAGTTCTGCCATTTCAGCTGCGGCATGCTCAGGTGCGCAGCAGCATGTTGGTATTCAACCCGGCAGCTTGTTGTATGCAGCCAGTCCATGCCGATCGACCCAGCGGGCGCGATCTTTTTCTGACGCAAAGTCGGCCTTGTTTTTGACCACGGTCGGCTTGATCGACTTCGGGAGCGCCTCGTAAGCGGCAACTCCGTGCTGTGTTACAAAGGCCGCGCGATCCTTTTCCGATTTGAAGTCTGCCTTCGAGCGGACAGTGGTTCCTTCGACATTCAGAGGGCTGTCCCGTCCCGAGCCGAACATCGAAGGAAACTGCTTCTTAGCCTCCGCGACGAGTTCATCCAGACCTGTACCAGCGGGCTGAGGCGTCTCGCCATCGGCCCCCAAAACTACCATGACACGCTCGCCATCCATGGTGCTCATCGAGACCCTCTTGCCAAGCCGATCAATCAGAATATCCGCTCCGTTCTCGACGACATTGGCACGCTTTAACGCCTGATTCAGTCCGCTGCGCACCACGCCATTCCACTCCGACACACGCGTCGCGTCGAGTTCCTCCCGTAACGGCTTCAAGATAGCCTCAACATGCTGGTCCAGGTCCGCCACCTGTAATTGATACTTTCCGCCTTTCTGCACATAGAGATCGCGCAATTCCGGTTGGATGCCTTCGAGGCTGTCTTCGTAAAGCTTGATATTCATTAGCTATTTCCTTCGTTAATAGCCGCTTCGCAGCGTGATCAATTCGACTTCGATGACGCCAGATCCCGCGGCGATTTCCAGCGTGCGGGTGGGGCCGATCTCGACGGCAACCCGGCCGCCGTCCGCGGTCTTCATCGTGGCGTATAATGTTCGGTCCGAGTCGTTTCGAAACTTGTAGGACTCGTCGGCCTTAATCACGAATGGCTTGCCATGATTGATGCCGTAAATGGTGCAGTCGAGCGGCATTACTTGCGCTGTCCAATTGCTTTGCGGCTCGCCGCGCCCACGTCATTGACGAAATCCTTGCTCCGCACGTAGCCGGCGGTCGTCTGCTGGCTGACGCCCTTGACGTACGCCTGCAGCTTTCCGTCATTCGCGACCGAAATTTCAACCTTCACATTCAGATCCTGCGGCGTGGCCGCCGCAGCCGTGGATCCGGCAACTGGCGAGGCAATACGCGCAGCCATGAGCGGTGACACGTCGTCCACCAGACCGCCGTCTGCGTAACCTCGCAGGCGGTTCAGGTTCGAAACGCCAATCCGGCGCGTGCTTGCGGCGTCGATGACGTACTCGCCTTTATGAACGATGCCGGCGGGCTCGTATTTTCCGCCCGACCCGGTGTAGCCGCCGTTGGCGAAGGTCGGCCCGATGAAAGACGGGTTACCGGGGAGGGGAAGTGCACCGTCGGACGAATTGCCACCGCCGAATAAGCTTCCCAAGCCGCCGAACAATCCGCCGCCGGATCCGCCGAACGCGGAAATCCACAACTGGTCGGTCGACATTTTCATTAGCTTCGACGAGATGGCATCCAGTGCGGAAGACCCTGCCGCCCTGAAACTATCCCACACCGAAGCGCCACTGCGCAGGTTAGATAAGAATGTCTGGCTGGAATTGTGCAGGCCGTCGTATGCGAAACGCATGTTCTCGGCACGCTGCGCAGCGTCACCAAGCGCGTTTGCTTCGGTGCGCAGAGCAGCAATCTGATCAGTGGTGAGGTTATTGCCCTTGCGGCGTTCTTCATTGATGCGCTGCTGCACGGACGCATAGGCGAGGGCGCTACCCGTGGTCATGCCGAGCGTGGCGTTTTCCACATTGTAGGCATCGGTCTGTGCGCGAATCTGCGCGGTGCCGAGCGCGTTCGCTCTGGCATTGTCTAGAATGCGTTTTACGTCTGCATCGGTGATCTTGTTGCCGGGCTGCATACGCGCCGCGGTGATCGCCAACTTGTTGGCCTTAATCTGTTCGTCGACCGTCGCAACCGGGTTAAGCAAGCCAAGACGCTGCTGCTGCATCTGGTTTTCGCGCTGCGCAACGGCAGGATCAACAGTGTTGCCGTTGCGGATACTATCAGCGCGAGCGCGGAGCGCATCTGCCAGCGTCGTATTGCTCGACGCCGGGTTCGCAGCGCTCGCATTGAACCGCTGCTCGAACGAGGTGAGCGGTGTAACGCCCCATTTCGCAGCCGTCTCGGCGTGGTCTTTGGGAAGCAGGCTCGTCCAGATGCTGGCGTTGCCGGCATGCGCCGCAAGGCGCTCCATGCGATCGAGAAAGCCTCCGCCGAATTCCATCGCCTTCTGGAAGGCGGATCGCGCGTTCAGGCCAAAGTTCGTCCAGGTGCGATTCCACGCCTCATCGAAACGGCGAGCGCTCGCGACCAGGTTATCATTCGCGGCAAACTCGGCCGCGGCGTCCTTCGCTTTCTTCAGGCCATCGGCCCCGCCGGAAAGCAACCGCACCCACTGCATGGTAGCCGGTAGGCCCATCTGCTGCAACAACACGAGACGCTGTTGATCGTCGCGGGCATTCTTGATCAGGTCCGCCGCCGTGTTCAGCGACGAGTTGAAGTCACCGGCGCGCCGACTGTTGACCTGAAAGACTTCGGCAAGACCGCCCATGCCAGCCTTGGCGTCATAGACGCTGCGGCCAAAGCTCTGCATCCCCTTGGTGAAGTCGTCGCTCGCGATACCCTTGAACGATGCTGCGGCCTGCAGTTTCGATAGCTCGCCGGTCATCGCGCCGACGGAGCGCGCGGTGTCGTCGAGTGCGAGCGTTACCTTGTGCCAGTTGGTATAGAACGCGGCACCAATGGCGCCGGTGGCGAGACCAACCACACCAAATGCGCGCAGCGGCGTAATCGCGCCGAGAATGCCGGACGTGATCTGCTTCAGCGCACCGCCGACCGTGGCGGTCTTCTCGGAAGCGAACACGTCGTAGATCTGGGAACCTTGCTGCGCCAAAACGGTGAAGATCGGCATCCCGCCCTGGACCGAGACGGCCACGTCCTGAAGCTGGCGTGAGAGATTCAGCAAGCCATTGCGCGAGAGGCCGGCGTTCTTCGTGACGTTCGCCAGCGCGTCATTCGCGGGCTTGGCGGCGTTGCTGAGCGCGCTGGTCGATTTGCCCGCGTCGGTCGTGACCTTTTCGAGCGCGGTAACTGCCTTCTGCGCCGAGCCGGCGGACACCGAGAACTTGTCGAGCGCGCCTGCCCCTTGGACAACCTGTCGAGAGTCAATGGCAAGCCCGAGAGTCGCGATATCCGCCAAATCGGTTACTCCTTAAGCCGCTTCGTCGATCGGCGCCGGATCCTTGCCACCAGACACAAGCCGATTCAGAAACTTCAGCAGCGGATCGTGCAGCGATTCCATGCCGGTCGCGAACACTTCGGCTTGGAGTTCATCGAAAGTGTCGGGCAGCACGCGCTCGGTGGCGATTGCCACGATCTTCGTATAGCCCGCCAGATCGAACTCGTTCACGGCGCGGTGCGCAGGGATCATGCCGCCGAAGGCTTCGCCGATCTTCAGCGCGACGGGCAGTTTCCATTTCAACGTGGCGGTCTTGCCGTTCAGTTCGATGTCGAGGTCGGCCATGTATCTTTCTCGCTTCTGGTTGCAATGAAAGGTGACGAGCGGCCAACCCTGAGAAAGTCAAATGCCGCTCGTCGATCAGGCCGCCGTTACTTCCGCGGTCGGCTGAATTAGGTCGTGACTTCTCCTTCGGCCCACGCGTCTCCGCGGTGCCGTTGCGATTCTCGCCGGGGTGTGGGGTGGTTTAGCTCAATCTAGACACAGAGTATCAGCAATATTGCGGAGAGTCAACAATCCCGAAAAATGCGGGATCAAGCCGGATGGGCTTCGGTCATCCGTTCGCGCCACGCCGTTGCTTCCTCCTTGGAAATGAGCACCTTCGATCCAAGGCGCATCACGCGCGGCGCCTTACCGATCTCTCGGAGTTTGTAGTAGCTATTGCGGCAAATCGAATGTGCCGAGCAGAACTCAGGAATGGTGTAGGCTTGCTTATCGGACATCTGAGGATCACCGATGGACATGGAAAGGACTGCGACGTACAATATGCGCAATGATGCGGAGAGTCAACAAGGAATTTAGTCTCCGCAGTATTTTGCCCATGCCGTCATCAGCTCACGGCGCTTTTCGAACATGGTGCCGCGGCGATAGGCGGCCTCCACCTCGTCGGAAATTTTGTGCGCTAACGCCATCTCAGCCGCATTGTTGGAAAAATGAGTTTCCTCCGCTACCCAGTCGCGGAAACTGGATCGCATGCCATGCACCGTCGCATCGACGACGGCCATTCGCTTCAGGACATTCTCCATCGCCGTATTTGAGAGGGGCTTTCCCCGCTTAAAGCCGGGGAACACGAATTTGCCCGTGTGATGGTGTTTGGCGGCCTCATGCAAAGGACGCAATAGCGCCACCACGGCCGGAGACAGCGGCACCTGGTGAATTCGCTTCGCCTTCATGCGTTCCGCCGGGACTGTCCAGCACGGACCCATGACCTTCGACTCGCGACCTTTCGAGTCGCGGGTGACAACCGGCACTTTGTTCAGCTCGAACTCGGACCAGCGGGCGCCAAGGGTTTCGTCGGTACGAGCGGCGGTTAGGATCGTAAAGCGCAGGGCGAGGGCGGCCAGTGCCTTTCGCTCGCGCAACCGCACCATGAACGCAGGCAGGGCCGCATAGGACATCGCGGCGTGGTGCCCCTTCGGCGTGACGCGCTGCGTTGGTAGCAGCTCTTTCAGATTGTCCCGCCATGCTGCCGGGTTCTCGCCGGCATAGTGCTTCTTGACCTTGGCTGCCGCCATGACGCGCTCGATGCGACCGCGGAGGCGGGAGGCCGTTTCGCGTTTGGTATTCCAGATTGGCTCGAGCACCGACCGCACGTCGTCGGCTGTAATCGCGCTGACCAGTCGAGGGCGCAGCATTCGACAGTAATCGTTCTCTGCCGGTTTCCAGCCGGCGCCGTCGCGGACGCGACCGAGTAGGGTCATATCCCACTGGGCCTCATGCTTGCTGTTTTTCCAGGTTGACCGCATGGCATCGATGACTTGCTCTGCCATTTCGCCGAATGTCGGTACGGCGACCGGCGCCACGGTACGCACGTCCTTCGGGCTCAGACCGGCAGCCAGATTCGCGCGGGCAGCGGCTGCGGCTTCCCTAGCCTTCGCGAGGGGCACATCACGAGCCGACCCAAGACCCATTTCGATGCGCTTACCGTGCCATCGATATAGGAAAGCCCAGCGCTTCGTACCTGCGTCTGCGACTACCAAATAGAGGTCGCCGCCATCCGCGTGCCGGCCGGGCTTGCTGATCGCCTTCACCGCGTTTGCTGGGAGTCGATTGATAGTTCTCACGAAGCCCGTACCCCTCCACTGACCCCACCGTACCCCACCAATCAGCATGAGTTCGGATGGTATCGGTATGGTACAGAGCTATCGTAAAATCGCCGTTAATACAATGCTTTACAGCATGAAACGGGCTCGCTAAGGTATCTGTAGGGACAACGGTAGGGCGGACACCCCTTCCGCCAAATCCCAGCTACGCAATTTTCATCGACTAATTGCAGTGATATCAGTCGCTTAGGGCTAGTGTTTGCCGCAGTTCGCTTATGAGCTGGGTGCGTCGCCCTCGATTTCGCGGACGCAGAACACCGACCGTTAGCCCTGTTCACTGGCCTGTATGTCGATCCACACCTGAACGTCATCGAGTCGAACCCGAAACCGGCGCAGCGGGCGGCTTGGCCATCCCGCCGACACCTCGCCGGTGGTCAGACTGAACGAGGCGCGATGATGCGGGCAGTGTAGCCGTCCATCGGCAATATGGCCGCGGCTGAGATCGGCCTGTTCGTGCGGGCAGGCACGTTCGCAGGCGAGGAAGTTTTCACCGTCTCGAATGATGAGGACACCAACGCCCGCAACAGTAGCGCAGACGATCTGCTGAGCGGCAAGCCTGTCCCGCGTACAGACGGCGACCCAGCGGTCCCGATCATCCGCCGAGATAGGCGCGGCGCACATGTTCATTGGCAATCAGCTCTGCGCCGCCACCGGCGAGAACGACACGGCCCGATTCCAGCAGATAAGCGTAGTCGCACATCTCCAGCGCGGCGAAGGCGTTCTGTTCGACCAGCAGCACGGTGGTGCCGCTGTCGCGGATCGAACGTATGATGGCGAAGGTGCGTTCGACGATGTTCGGCGCGAGGCCGAGCGAGGGCTCGTCGAACATCACGAGGCGCGGGCGCGACATCAGCGCGCGGCCGATCGCCAGCATCTGCTGTTCGCCGCCGGAGAGCGTGCCGGCCGCCTGCCTGCGACGCTCCGCGAGACGGGGAAATTCGGTGTAGATGCGTTCGCGGTCGGCGGCGACTTCGCCGGCGTCCTTGCGCAGATAGGCGCCCATGTCGAGATTCTCCGCCACCGTCATATGCGGGAAGACACGGCGGCCTTCCGGGCAATGCGCGATGCCCTTGGTCAGCACGCGCTGAGCGCCCATGCCGGTGATGTCTTCGCCCTCGAACATCATCCGGCCCGAGCGCGCCGGCACGAGGCCGGAGATTGCGCGCAGGGTTGTGCTCTTGCCAGCGCCGTTTGCGCCGATCAGGGCGACGAGCTGTCCGGCCTTTACCGAGAGCGAAATACCCTTGAGGGCGGAGATCTGCCCATAGGTGCAGACCATGTCGCGGATCTCAAGCATGGGCTGCGATCTCCCTCACGGTGTCCTTGGCGCTTTGGCCGAGATAGGCCTCGATGACCGCCGGGTTGCTGCGGATGTCTTCGGGCGGGCCTTCCGCGATGATGCGGCCGTAGTTGAGCACCACGATGCGGTCGGACACGCTCATCACCATGGGCATGTCGTGCTCGACGAGGAGAATGGTGACGCCGCTGTCGCGGATGGTGCGGATGAGCTGTACGAACGTGTGCGTCTCGGAGGCATTCATGCCGGACACCGGTTCGTCGAGCAGCAGCATGTTCGGCTGGGCGGCGAGCGCTAGCGCGACGCCAACCAAGCGCTGTTCGCCATAGGAGAGCGAGCCGGCAAGATCATGGGCGCGGTTCTCAAGGCCGACCCAGCGGACCAGCTCGGCGGCACGCTCGCGCATGGCCTTTTCCGACGCACGGGCGCGTGGCAAGCGCAGGATCGCCTCGAAGAGACCGAGCTTGCCCTGACGATGCAGGCCGATCAGGACATTGTCGAACACGGTGTCGTTGGGAAACACGCTGGTGCGTTGGAATGTACGGGCGAGACCGAGATCGGCGATCTCGTGCGGCTTCATCCCGCGCAAGTCGCGCCCGCAATATTTCACCGCGCCCTTGGTGGGGGTGAGGAAACCGGTCATGACGTTGAAGGCCGTGGTCTTGCCGGCGCCATTGGGGCCGATCAGGCTGACGATCTCGCCTTTGCCAACATGGAAATTCATGTCGGAGATGGCAACGAGGCCGCCGAATTGCACGCCGACATGTTCGATGCTGAGGACGGGCTCGGTCATCACGCATGCTCCTCGGCGGTACGCTCAGTCACGATCGGTTTGGGCTTGGATGGCTGCCGACCGAAGCCGAGTTTCGGCGCCAGCGATGGCACGATGCCGCGCGGCAGCACGAACAGGATGGCGATCAGCACGAGGCCGTAAGTGATCCACTGTGCCTCCGGCGCCATGATCGGACGCAGGAACACCGGCAACAGGCCGAAGATCACGCCGCCGACAACAGGGCCCGCGAGCGAACCTTTGCCGCCTGACACCACCATGATCACCATTGTGACCGTCGAGATGAAGGCGAACACTTCCGGATCGATGATGCGGATATAGTGCGCATAAAGGCTGCCTGCTGCGCCTGCAATGGCCGCGGAGATCACCGCCGTCAGCGTCAGCGCCTTGGTGACGTCGATGCCGACCGACACCGCCAGCGTCTCGTTCTCCATCAGCCCGCGCATGGCGCGGCCGTAGTGCGAATGCACGAGGCGGGAAATCAGGAAATAGGAGACCGCGGCCACCGCAAGTACGAGATAGTAGTTCTGCAGCTTGGTCTTCAGCACGAGATAGCCGAGGCCGGGCAGGCCAATGGTGATGGATGGAATGTTGGTCAGCGCCAGCGGGCCCTGGGTGAGTTCGACCCAGTTCAGCGCCACCAGTCGCACCACCTCGGCGAATGAGATGGTGACGATGACGAAGTAGGCGCCACGCACGCGGAACGACAGCCGCCCGACCAGATAGCCGCACAGGCCGGAGATCACGATCGCCAGCGCGAAGCCGGCAATCGGCGGCCAAGGCTCACGCACGATACGGAAACCGCCGATCAATTCGACATCGAAGCCGAGCGCCGTGAGCGCGCTGACATAGGCGCCGATACCGAAGAAGGCGATATGGCCGAGGCTCAATTGCCCGGTGAAACCGAGCAGCAGGTTCATGCTCATGGCGCCGATGATGAAGATGCCGGTCGTGATCAGTGCGTTGAGCAGATACGGGTCCTTCAGCCACAGCGGTACCGAGGCGAAGACGGCGAGGGTAAGAAGAGAAACGATCCTGGTCATCCGACGCGCTCCGCACGGGCAAACAGGCCGGTGGGTTTGAAGACCAGCACGGCGATGATGATGAGGAAGCCCATGGCGTCGCGATAGCCCGACGACACGTAGCCGGCGCCAAGCTCTTCGGCGAGCGCCAGGATGAAACCGCCGATCACGGCGCCGGTGATGTTGCCGAGGCCGCCGAGGATCACGATGGCGAAGGCCTTCACCGCGGCGAGGTCGCCCATCTGCGGGAACACCACATAGACCGGGCCGAGCAAGGCGCCGGCGGCGGCGGCAAGGCTCGATCCGATGGCGAAGGTCGAGGTGTAGATCCAGCCGACATTGACCCCCATCAGCGCGGCGGTGTCGGAATCCTGGAAGGTCGCACGCATCGCCTTGCCGAGCTTGGTCAGGTTGATCAGCGAATATGCGATCGCGATCAGCAGCGCAGCGGCTAACAATACGAACAGGCGCAGCCACGAAACCGAAACGGGGCCGATCACCAGCGGCGCATCAGGGAAAGGATTGTCGATGGATTTCGCAACGCCGCCCCAGATCCACAGCGCGCCGGACTGCATGGCGATCCAGGCGCCGATCATGACCAGCATTGTCGTGTCGATATCGGCGCCGCGCAGGGGGCGCAGCAATGTGATCTCGATGGCGGCGCCGAGCAGCCAACCGGCGACGATCGCAACCGGCAGCGCGAGAAAGAAGTTCAGGCCGAGCTGATGCACGATGATGAACATCATATAGGCGCCAAACGTGTAGAGGATGCCGTGGGTGAAGTTCACCACATTCATGATGCCGAAGATCAGCGTCAGACCGATGCCGAGCAGGGCATAGGTGCCGCCGAGCACGAGCATATTGACGAGGTGTTGCAGGAGCTGGTCCACGGGGTGGTTCCTTTGATTGCTTCTTTCTTCACCTCTCCCCGCCGGGGAGAGGTCGACTGAAACGCGCGCAG
>JAEXHR010000145.1 GCA_023449855.1 Pseudomonadota bacterium
TCGGTGAGATTCAGAATGCCGAACACCGTCACCATGGCGTCGGCCTCCGCAGCGACTTCCACGATGTGGATCGGGCGAGCAAAAAGGCAGCAATGACGCCGTGGCACATTGGCGACTTCCACGTGGAAGTTTCACCGAGCCCCGCCGCGATGTGTGCTCTCGCCTTGCGCAGCTTGTCGGGGGTGACGACGGGACGACGGCCGCCCTTGCTGCCGCGCTCACGAGCAGCGCGCAGGCCAGCCTGGGTGCGTTCGCGGATCAGATCACGCTCGAACTGCGCGAGGGAGCCGAAGATGTTGAACACCAGCATTCCCCCCGGCGTGGTGGTGTCGATGTTCTCGGTGAGCGAACGGAACCCGATGCCGCGGGATGCCAGTTCGCCGATCTTGTCGATGAGGTGGCTCATCGAGCGGCCGAGCCGATCGAGTTTCCACACGACCAGCGTGTCGCCGGCGCGCAGATAAGCCAATGCTTCGGTAAGCCCGTGCCTGTCGGTCCTGGCACCCGATGCCTGATCGTCGAAAACACGTTCGCATCCCGCGCGCTCCAGGGCGTCATGCTGGAGCGATAGCTTCTGGTCCGGCGTGGAGACGCGCGCATAACCGATCAGCGCCACATTCTGCCCTGTCGTGTCCGTTTTCCCATCATCACGCGACCTTGTCCGTATCGCCATTGCAGGTCCAGAGTAAACGGACACATTCCCGGTGACCGTTCAACGGTCGTCTGACGGACAGCAGCAGCGAAGGAGATGATGCTTGGCGAGGCGGCGACTAGTGAGCCCGGAAATCTGGGCGGGGCATTATGACGCGCCGCTCGATGAGCGAGAGATTGTGCGTCATTATACGCTGACCGGCGACGATCTGGAAATTGTCGGTCGCCGTCGCGGCGATGCCACCCGGCTCGGCTTTGCGATGCTGGCTCTGTTGCAAAGATTGGCGGCAGTCAGAGGTAGGCTGTCGCTCTGCGCCGATCAGGCGGCTGCTGCGAAATGGTGGTTGAGCATGCCCATGGCCTCCGTCAGCGCCGAGGGCCCAATGCCAAAAGCTCTCTCCACAAGGCGCACCTCGCCCCTGATGCCGGGCTGCAGGCACCAGGGGCGAGCCTGTCCTTTGCGCAGGGCTCGCATGACTTCGAATCCCTTGATCGTGGCATAGGCCGTGGGGATCGATTTGAAACCGCGCACCGGCTTGATCAGTATCTTGAGCTTTCCGTGATCGGCCTCGATCACGTTATTGAGATACTTCACCTGCCGGTGGGCCGTCTCCCGGTCCAGCTTTCCTTCGCGCTTCAATTCGGTGATCGCTGCACCATAGCTCGGCGCTTTGTCGGTATTGAGCGTGGCAGGCTTTTCCCAGTGCTTCAGGCCTCGCAGGGCCTTGCCCAGGAACCGCTTCGCTGCCTTGGCGCTGCGGGTCGGCGACAGGTAGAAATCGATCGTGTCGCCCCGCTTGTCGACTGCCCGGTACAGGTAGGTCCACTTGCCCCGCACCTTGACGTAGGTTTCATCCAGGCGCCAGCTCGGATCAAAGCCACGCCGCCAGAACCAGCGCAGCCGCTTCTCCATCTCCGGGGCGTAGCACTGGACCCAGCGATAGATCGTCGTATGGTCGACCGAAATGCCGCGTTCCGCCAGCATTTCCTCAAGGTCGCGATAGCTGATCGGATAGCGACAATACCAGCGCACCGCCCACAGGATCACATCACCCTGGAAATGGCGCCACTTGAAATCCGTCATCGTTCCGTCCGTCCAATCTCCGCCAAGCATGCTCAAGCTTCACGATTTTTGCAACAGAGCCGATCCGACGTATCCCGTCTCTGCATAGATGCAGTGACCGGCGCCATAATTCAACAATATAGTTCAATGGTCCGGTTCGGTTCGTCGGGCTTTCAAAACAGATTGACTCTTTTACTGTGCGTCGTTGATCTAATTTCCCATCATCCTGATTTTGGTTGGTTGCATCGGATAATCACGATGCTTCATTGACGTCGCGATATCCATCGGCTAAATCCGATACATGGAAACCGATGACGCTCTCTCCATTCTTTCTGCGCTTTCGCATCCCACACGGCTTGATGCGTTTCGCGTCCTGATACGACATGAGCCTGATGGCCTGTCGACCGGCAAATTGGTTGAAGCGTCGGGGCTGACCCAGAGCACGTTCTCGACGCATCTGGCCGTGATGGCGAAGGCAGGGCTGGTGCTTTCAGAGAAGCGTGGCCGCCAACAGATCCAGCGTGCCAACCTCGCCGTGCTGCGAGGACTGATGGTCTACCTGGCCAAGGATTGCTGCCAGGGGCGCGCCGAACTGTGCGAGCCGCTTCTGGCCGAACTCACCTGCTGCTGAAGAGGCAACAATGACCGATATTGTGATCTATCATAACCCGCTTTGCGGGACCTCTCGTAATGCCCTGGCCATGATCCGCAATGCGGGCATTGAACCGCACGTAATCGAATATCTCAAGACGCCGCCCACACGCGCCTTGCTGGTCGAACTGATCGACCGCGCCGGAATGGCCCCGCGCGATCTCTTGCGCGAGAAGGGCACCCCCTATGCAGAGCTGGGCTTGAACGACACGTCGCTGTCGGACGACGCGCTGGTGGACGCGATGATGGCGCATCCGATCCTCATCAACCGCCCCCTCGTTGTGTCACCGCTCGGTGTCAAACTCTGCCGTCCTTCCGAAGCGGTGCTTGATCTGCTGCCGACAGGCCAGCTCGGCGCATTCGCGAAAGAAGATGGCGAACAGGTCGTGGACGCCTCGGGCCAGCGTATCGCCTGATGCTGCCAGCAATTCTGATCTTCATCGCGACGATCGCGCTCGTCATCTGGCAACCCAAGGGCCTCGGCATTGGGTGGAGCGCCATGGGCGGGGCGGTCGTGGCGCTGCTCGCGGGCGTTGTATCGCTCTCCGACGTGCCCGTGGTCTGGGGCATTGTCTGGAACGCGACGGGCGCTTTCGTCGCGATCATCGTCATCAGCCTGCTGCTGGACGAGGCCGGATTCTTCGAATGGGCTGCGCTCCATGTCGCGCGCTGGGGCAAGGGCAATGGCCGCCTCCTGTTTGCCCTGGTCGTGCTGCTCGGCGCGGCGGTATCGTCCCTGTTCGCCAATGATGGCGCGGCCTTGATCCTGACCCCTATCGTTATCGCGATGCTGCGCGCGCTAGGTTATGGCGACAAGGCGACGCTGGCGTTCGTAATGGCGGCGGGCTTCATCGCGGACACCGCCAGTCTGCCGCTTGTCGTCTCGAACCTCGTCAACATTGTGTCGGCCGACTTCTTCAAGCTCGGTTTCGGCGAATATGCCAGCGTGATGGTGCCAGTGGATCTGGCAGCGATCGCCGCCACGCTTGGCGCGCTGATGCTGTTCTTCCGTCGTGACATACCGGCAAACTATGATGTCGCCGCGCTGCATGCGCCGCGGGCGGCAATCCGGGACGCCGCGACCTTCCGCGCAGGTTGGGTCGTCCTCGTGCTTCTTCTCGTCGGCTTCTTCCTGCTCGATCCGCTGGGCGTGCCGGTCAGCGCGGTTGCCGCTGCCGGCGCAATTCTGCTGCTCGCAATCGCGGCGAGGGGGCATGTGATCGAAACCCGCAAGGTGCTGCGCGGCGCGCCGTGGCAGGTCGTCATCTTCTCGCTTGGCATGTATCTCGTGGTCTATGGCCTGCGAAATGCAGGACTGACCGACCACCTGGCCGCGCTGCTCGATCGTACCGCGCAAGGCGGGGTGTGGGGTGCCGCGCTGGGGGCCGGCGTGATCGCTGCCGTCCTGTCATCCGTCATGAACAACATGCCGACGGTACTGGTGGGCGCGCTGTCGATCGACGCCACGCACGCCACCGGGGCGGTGAAGGAAGCGATGATCTACGCCAATGTGATCGGCTGCGATCTTGGCCCCAAGATCACGCCCATCGGCTCGCTCGCCACCCTGCTGTGGCTTCATGTCCTGGGCCAGAAAAACATCAAGATCGGGTGGGGCTATTACTTCCGCGTGGGCGCGACGCTCACCGTTCCCATCCTGCTCATCACCCTTGCGGCGCTCGCGCTGCGTATTGGAATTGCCTGATGCCTATCCGCGACCTTCCCGATCCCGACACGCTACCCGCGCTTGATCCGGCCTTTATCCACCACCGGCCAGCGGCAGGGTTGGGGGCGCTCGATCCCGCACCGCGCATTCTGCTGCTCTATGGCAGCCTGCGCGAACGGTCTTTCTCCCGTCTCGTGGTCGAGGAATCCGCACGGCTTTTGCGCCTGTTCGGCGCGGAAACCCGGATTTTCGATCCATCGACGCTGCCGCTGCCCGACCAGATAGCGGGTGACGATCATCCCGCCGTTCACGAACTTCGCGAACTGGCGCTGTGGTCCGAGGGCCAGGTGTGGTGCAGCCCGGAGCGGCACGGTCAGATCACCGGCATCATGAAGGCGCAGATCGATCATCTGCCGTTGGAAATGAAGGGAATGCGCCCAACGCAGGGGCGCACGCTTGCGGTCATGCAGGTATCTGGCGGCTCGCAGTCGTTCAACGCCGTGAACACGCTTCGCCTGCTGGGCCGCTGGATGCGAATGTTCACCATTCCCAACCAGTCATCCGTGGCGATGGCCTACAAGGAGTTTGACGAAGCAGGCCGCATGAAGCCGTCGAGCTATTATGACCGCATCGTCGATGTGATGGAGGAGCTGGTGCGCTTCACTGTCCTGATGCGTCCGCACGCCGGTCAGCTCGTTGATCGCTACTCAGAACGCAAGCAGCTTGGGGTGCCGGTTGATCCGGCAACTGATCATTCCGCGATCGCGATCTCGGGTCGTTAGCGGAAGCTGCCAAGATAGGTAGGGGACGAGCCCAGAGTGAAAACGACCCAATCGCTCGCCCTTGCCTTCAGGACCGACCGCCGGAGTTCGCGGCGGGGTTGCCAAGGTTGTTCAGCGGCGCAGCGACCAGATCGCCGCCAGTTTGGAAACTTTGCGCTTTTGATCCAACGCTCGGCGAGCGCCGTTCAGCCGGCTGATGAAGCTTGGCGACCATCGATCAGCTGCCGAGATGTGTATTTCGATGGCGGCTCGCTCGACGGTTGAAACGAATTCCTCGATCGATGGCCGACTTTCTGGCCCGTAGAGGGTGCGTCCGGTCGTCGGATCGGGATCCAGAATTGCACAGATTGCCCCTAGAAGGCTCCGGCGTTTTCGAATGCTGCCGGTTGCGAGAGGATGAAGTCCGTCGCTTTCGTAGAAGTCCTGCGGAAGGTAGCCCGGGGTAATGGCAGGGCAGCTGAAGGCGTTCAGCGGGATGTTGGTTCGCGTGTACCCCCAGTAATTTCGACAGAGAATTCCGGCAATGTCATCCACCTCATTCAGGAGCTGCGCGCCGGAGGTGAAGTTGAAACGAAACTGATCTGGTGTTCGACCGGACAGTGCTGCCAGGATTTCGGCTTCGAGAGCAATCACCCGGTCCCAGGCGTCTAGCATAGATGATGGGGCATCGAGGGCGGCGCGCATAGACCGCTCGAGCGGTCGCCAGCACTCACCACAAACGAGGCGCACGCAGTTCGTTGCGGTGCGGATGACTGTCCAGTTGTAGGCGCCACAGATGTTGCACCGCTCTTCTAACGGCCATCGATGTTTGTGGCAGAAGGTTTGCGGCGCGAGGGCCCAGCATTGTCTGAAGTATGCTGGCCTTGCATTGGCCAGGTCTTCAGCCAGACAACGGTTGCACCAGGCAACGCGCACGCAGGGGATAACCGAAGAGGTTGCTAGGCCGATTCCCGTTGGGGGATAGAGCCAGGCGACGAATTCTTTCCGCATCGCCTTGTATCGACGACGAAGGGCGTTTCCGGCCAACTGCCTAGTCTCAACTTTGAACGCTGCCGATGCCCATGCAAGCCATGCAACCGAAGGACAGTAATCCGGGTTGTGTTGACGCCAGGATCGACGAAATAGACGGGGCCCGTCAGACGATCTGACGATAGTTGGTCGCCCCTTCGTTCTGCGTTCACTCCAGGAACTGAGGAGCTCGTCTGGAAAAGGGAGCGGGTGCGCTATCATGGCCGTCGGCACCGGGCGGCTCTCCTGCCTCCGGCAGTGACCTGCATGGAAACCAGGGGAAGTAGCAATTGCTCATCGTCGAAACTGTCGGCATCGATCATCTCGCGGCCGCTACGGATAGCTGCGATGGCAACCGCTTCCATCAATCGAAAAATTCGGCCCGTGACCCCATCGGTAAGCGCAAGGACTCGTCGACGCACCTGGTCATCGTCGAGGTGGGAAGGACGCCTCAGGGGAAGCAATCCAGCGAAGCTGGCCAACAACTGGCGCAATGCATGATCGTTGCGCCAGGCGATCAATTCCAGGGCGCCAAACCGATCTGCAAGGTTCGGGTCAGTGAGCACGGCGATCCGTGCGTCTTCCGTGCCCGCGCAGACAATGGGAATTCTAAGATCGTTGGTGAGGAAGCGGATGGTGTTGAGAAAGATGCGTTGCTGCCTCGGCGTCCCGGCGAGCATCTTGTCGACCTCGTCCAGCACGAGAATGCGGGCGCCGAATTCCGCGAGGGTGCGTCTCGCCAGAGCGCGCAGTGTGCGAAGTGATAGATGGCCGAACTCGGCGTAGTTCATGGCCAGCATGAGCTCGGTATAAAACTCCTCCTCGGTTGGCTCTGGCGGCATCTGAACTGAAACGACCGGCATGACGGTGATGCCAGCCCGTTCGTCGAACGCGGGGGCATGAAGTTCCGAGAAGCGGCTGAGGATTTCGCTTTTGCCCATGCCGGTTGATCCGAACAGGAGCAGGCATGGCATGCGTCCGCGCTTGGGATAGGCCAGAAGATCTTCGAGCTGGCTCAACGCCGCCTCTGATTGCGGAAGGCCCATCCAACGGTCACGGCGTAGCCAATCGATCCTGGTTTCGTCGGGATAGTCCGCCTGGTCGCGATAGGCCGGAAACAGATGTTGGTTGAGAACAGTCATCCGCGTTCCTCGATGTCGAACGGCACAACCCTTTCGGTGTCAGCAGGCGGATCGGGCGGTTTTGGTAGGCGGGGTTCGGTTGGCGCAATGACCGGTGCTCCCGCGCTCAAGGCATAAACGGTTCGCTGCGCGGCTTTGCGAGCCGTCTTGGTCCGAGCGATGGCGTCGCGAACGATGGTCCGTTGCTCTTTGACCATCTCGAAAATTTGATGCTCATCAAGCGCCAGTCGGCCGCGCTCCCGTAGAGCCTTCACAGCCGCATCATGCTCGAATTTCGTGATTGCCGGACGCCGCCGGTCCCGAAGAGGAACGGTCAGATGTTCGCCGTCTGACAGCTCCAGATAAACCGCCGAGAGATTGAGCGGGTTATATTTTACAGGCCGCTTTCGATCAGTGCTCACCGCGAGCGCGGCCAATGTTCCATGCCAGTAGAAGGCGTGAAACAGCTCAATCCCTTCGCGCCGGACTTTGCGCATCTCGAAAGGCAGAAAATTCAGAAGGAAGGCTGCGTCATTGATCGGGTACCGTAGCGGCGTCGGCCGTTTCGCCAGCGCGTCATGCCAAGCGGTCAGGGGCGGAACTCCCAATTCGCCATGGATCGTCCCGTGGTAGACTGCGATCTGGAGCGTGAGCCATCTCTCGAACTCCGGGAGGGTAAGGCAAGCCTTCCCCTCAGCGTTATAGTCGCCCTTCGCCTTTACGTTGGAGAAGGTGGTGCCGGGAAGGAGGTGTATCTCACCGACGGTCGTACCGATCAGCCGCTCGATATGGCCCCCGTAGTGGGGCGTCCGCACCGGTCGATATATCAGCTCGATGCCGTGTTGGCGGCAGCCCCGGTTGAGCGCCAGAGAGTGGAATTCCTTGGCATTATCGAGATGAAGGGCGTCGGGAATCCCCGCGACAGGATACTCGACACGGTCAAGATCCCTTTCCTGCAACCATGCGGTCTTTGGGAGAACAGCGTGGCGGATTGCCATACCAACAGACGTTGCTGATGGGTGCTCCAAAGAGACATAGAACCCGGGGATGGTGCGAGTGGCCACGTCGATCTGGAGCGTGAGGATCGGCCGGCCAAGCGGCCTGCGGAAATGCTCATCGACGATGATGACGTCAGCAGGAGTGTGGTCCATCTGGACGACATGGAGCGGATACTCAGCGTCGAATGAGCGGGTGACAGGGCGGAAGCGATCCGCAGCGGCCTTTGCTCCGTCGCGCGCCGCGATGCTTCGTTTAGCATCGACCTCACGCGCCCGAGCGACAATCGTGTTACGTGAAGGCGCTTCGATGCCTTCCGATTGGCAGGCGTGTCTGACGCTTCGGACCAACTGTGCGAGCGACGGTTTAGGCCGTGCCAGATAGAAGCCGTCAATCTCCGCGCTTATTATGCCATCCAGTCTCGGGGATAGGCGGTGCTGACCTTTTGGAAAGCCCCTGCCTTGGTCAAGAAGGGAGCTCGCCACTGGTTTGGAGCGATATCGGCCGACCAGTTCGAAGATACGGCTGCGGTTAAGTCCGAGTTCCGCCGCTGCACATTCCACCGCAGCGCGGGTCAGTTTGGGCCGTTCGGTGAGGGGCCGAATGACCGCTTCGCGTTCACAAGCCTCCTGCCAGGCGGCAGGTGGGATCATTGTCAGAAGTGTGCCCAAATCGGCCATGACCTATCCCCGACTGCTTCAGGGACTCGCCTTGCGTGGTCCAGTGTTATTGTAGCAAAATCGCGAAGTACACGCGAGACAGGCTTGGATTTTGCTGACAGATGGCGTTTGAAAACCCTGCGTTTCCCAGTCCTGTGTTTTGTTGATACCGACATGCATCCCGGCGGAGGGCAGGGCATTTGGACACTGAAAAGACGATATTCTGGTCATGGCAGAGCGATTTTGATGGGCGCGTGACGCGTGAGGCTATCTATGGGGTCGAACCGCACAGCTTCGACCAGATTGTCGCGCTGTCCAGATGAGCCTCCCAGCGCCCATCAGCAGCCGGCGAGGCCGACAGGCCGTCGACCTCGCCTGGGAGGTGACCAAGCTGAACTGTCGATCGCCAATCACGATCAACGCCGAGCTGATCGCCGCCTATCAGGCGGCATCCTCGCCGCATTCCCTGCGCGCGCTTGCCAGCGACATCGAGGCGTTCGACCATTGGTGCCGCCGAAACGGGCGCGTGACCTCGCCGGCGACTCCCGAGACGGTCGCCGACTATCTCGATGCCCGGGCAGGGCAGGGGGCGAAACCCGCCTCGCTCGGTCGCTACAAGGCGTCGATCGCCAAGATCCACCAGCTGCTCGACATCAAGGATCCCACCCAGGCCGAGCTGGTCAAGCTGCGGCTCCGCGCGATCCGCCGGGAGAAGGGCAGCACGCAAGCCCAGGCGCGGCCGCTGCGGTTCAAGGGGCCGGTGCGCAATGTCGAGCGGGACGCACCCCGGGGGCTTAATGTGCGGGGGCTGCTTGAGGCCTGCGCGGATGATTTGCCGGGGCTCAGGAATCGGGCTTTGCTGTCGGTCGCCTACGACACGGGCTTGCGCGCCTCCGAGCTGGTCGCGGTCGAGGTCGAGCACATTGTGGACGCCATCGATCCCGAGGCGCGGCTGCTGACGATTTCGCGCAGCAAGGGCGATCAGGAGGGAAAGGGCGCGACCGCGTTCCTCAGCCCGCGCTCGGTGCGGGCGATCGCCGCCTGGACTGCGGCTGCCGACATCGAGGAGGGACCGCTGTTTCGCCGGGTGCAGGTGCGCCGCTACAAGGCGCGGGCCGCGGTCAAGGGGCGGCGGATCGAGACGATTTCTGGCCGCGAAAGCTGGGATCTGCGCAAGACATTGCCGAAGTCGGCGGTGCCGGCGCGCACCGAATATGATGTGGGAGAGGGGGCGTTGCACCCGGGTTCGATCGGGCCGATCTGGCGGGCAATGATCCGGCGCGCCTTCGACAAGGGCGCGCTGAGCGACCTCACCGCCGATGATCTGGCGCAGTTGCTCAAGGGCGTGAGCGCGCATTCGACGCGGGTGGGCTTGAACCAGGATCTGTTTGCGAGCGGCGAGGATCTGGCGGGGATCATGGATGCGCTACGCTGGAAGAGTCCCCGGATGCCGCTCGCCTATAATCGCAATCTGGCGGCAGAGCAGGGTGCCGCCGGCCGCTTGATCGCGAAAATCGGGTGATTAGATCTTGAGCTGCGCACAATTAGGTATTTGTGACGGTGTTTGAAAATTCCGAGTGCGCCAGATCACGCGGATTAGCGTTCCAGCGAATGTCCTACGGAATCGGAAAAGAAAACCCGCCCGTCTTTTGACGGGCGGGCAAGGAAAGGTGTCTACGTCTCACCGAGACTCCTTCGGGTCGCTGGCTGATGCTATGCCTTCGTGTTTCGGATTCAAGGCTAAACTAGCGGGGCTGAGCAGTTTCTCAGGCTGTGTACATCGCCGCGACCGACGACCTGGAAATATGCGCTAGCCTTGCGTTTATGCGCAATCATGATCGATGTATTATCTATACATGATTGGAGCGCGAGTCGTGGACGGTGTCTCGAAAATCAGAGAAGAAGAGCTGACTCCTTTGGTGGAGGAATTTTACGCGCGGGTCCGCGCCGATCCCGCGCTTGGGCCGATTTTCAACGATGCGATCGATGACTGGCCGGAGCATCTTGGGAAGCTGACTGCGTTCTGGTCCTCCGTCATGCTCACCAGTGGCCGATACAAGGGGCAACCGGTGCCGGCCCATTTGAAGCATAAGGCCAGGATAACGCCCGCGCTGTTCGAGCGCTGGCTCGCACTCTGGGTTCAAACGACCAATGACAGGATGACGCCCGAAGCGGCAGCGGCGCTACAAGCGAAGGCGCGGCGCATCGCCGAGAGCCTGCAACTGGCGATGTTCTTCCAACTGGAGGAACGGAGTGCTGCATCGGTCGCCAACGCGGAACGTAAGGATGCCATCGAGCGACCAGGGCAAACCCATGGCTGAAATCTTGCCTTACCGTTCCACGCCGGTGTTCAACCAGGACACTCTGCCGGCTGCCTTGCGCGCGCGACATGACACGAAGGCTGGTGTTTGGGGCGTGATCCGGGTTTTGGAGGGCGAACTCCGGCTAACCTACCTCGAGCCACCTTCGGAGATCGTCCTGACGCCTGACCAGCCTGGCTTGATTCTCCCTCAGCAACCGCATTTCGTAACGCCGACAGGGCCGATGAAGATGCAGGTGGATTTTTACGATCACATTCCCAAGCTCTGACATTCCGGGATTTTCAACGCATTCAAAAAGGAGAAGTTGATGACGCAGCCCCTCAGCGATCAGACCATTGCGCTCGTCAAGGCGACCGTCCCCGCGCTCGAAGCGCATGGCCTCGACATCGTGAACGAGATGTATTCCCGGATGTTCCAGAACCCGAACATTCGCGACCTTTTCAACCAATCGCACCATGGTGATGCCGGTTCGCAGCCGCGGGCGCTGACCGGCGCCATTCTCGCCTATGCGAGCAACATCGAAAATCTCGGTGCGCTTGCCCCGGCGGTCGAGCGGATCGCGCAGAAGCATGTCGGCCTGCAAATTCTGCCCGAACATTATCCGCACGTTGCCGAGGCGCTCCTGGGGGCGATCAAGGCGGTGCTGGGGGATGCGGCCACCGATGAGATTCTCGCTGCCTGGGGCGAAGCCTACTGGTTCCTGGCCAACATCCTGATCGCCCGCGAGCAGCGAGTCTACTCAGAACAGAAGGATGCAACCGGCGGATGGAATGGCTGGCGCGATTTTCGCGTCGAGGACGTCGTGCGTGAGAGCAGCGTCATCAATTCCTTCGTTCTGCGCCCCGTTGATGGCGGGGCCGTCATGCGGCACAAGCCCGGGCAATATCTGACCTTCTGGCTTGAAATTCCGGGACATCCGCCAGTCAAGCGCAACTATTCGATTTCAGCAGCCTCCAACGGCGAAACCTATCGCATTTCGGTCAAGCGTGAGCCGCTTGGTCTTGCGTCAGGCTGGCTTCATGATGAAGCCAAGCCGGGCACGGTGCTCAAAGTTGCCGCGCCTGCGGGCGAATTCTTCCTGGCAGCGCATGTCGAACGCCCGGTGATCCTCCTGTCGGGCGGCGTGGGGCTGACCCCGATGGTGGCCATGCTCGAAACGCTTGCTGAGGGCGAGGCGGGAGTCCCCGTGCACTATGTCCACGGAACTCATGACCGCGATACCCACGCAATGCGTGATCATGTTCGCGCTGTCGCTGGGCGGGGCAAGTCAATCACCGTCACCGATTTTCATCAGACCCCGCTCGAAGATGAAGTCGCAGGACGGGATTATGACGTCGCCGGCATCATTACCGATGAATGGCTGGTCGCCAACACGCCTGTAGGTGAGGCCGATTACTATATCTGCGGACCACGCCCGTTTCTGCGGCACGCCGTCTCGACCTTGTCGCTGGCTGGCGTCCCATCCGACCGCATTCATTACGAATTCTTCGGTCCGGCGGACGAATTGCTCGCCGCCTGACTGAGCGCGGCGCACGGGGCCCTCGCCCGTGACCGCGGCGGCGGAAACCGCCCA
>JAEXHR010000158.1 GCA_023449855.1 Pseudomonadota bacterium
GGCATTGCCCGGCCGTTTACATAATCACTTCGCCTGCCCGCTTACGCCTGGCTGGCGATTTCCTTGCCGAGGGCGGCCTGCGCCGCTGCGAGGCGGGCGATCGGCACGCGATAGGGCGAGCAGGACACGTAATCGAGGCCGATCTCATGGCAGAAGGCGACCGAGGCGGGATCGCCGCCGTGCTCGCCGCAGATACCCATCTTGAGGCCCTTGCGGGTCTTGCGGCCACGCTCGACGCCGATCTTCACGAGTTCGCCGACACCGCTGCGGTCCACCGAGATGAACGGATCGACCGTGAGAATGCCCTTGGCGATATAGGTGCCGAGGAAGCTCGCAGCGTCGTCGCGGCTGATGCCGAAGGTCGTCTGGGTGAGATCGTTGGTGCCGAAGGAGAAGAACTCCGCGGTCTCGGCGATCTCGCCGGCCATCAGCGCTGCGCGCGGCAATTCGATCATGGTGCCGACAGTGTAGTTCAGCTTGCCGCCGGTCTCCTTGATGACCGCCTGCGCGGTGGCATCGATGCGCGCCTTGATGAGATCGAACTCAACCTTGGTGGCGATCAGCGGCACCATCACTTCCAGCGCCACGGCATCGCCGGTGCGCTTGGCAGCCTCGACCGCGGCTTCGAACAGCGCGCGCGCCTGCATTTCCGCGATTTCCGGATAGGCGATGGCGAGGCGCACGCCGCGGAAGCCGAGCATCGGATTGAACTCGGAGAGTTCGCGCGCGCGGTCCGCCAGCTTGCGCGGATCGGTGTTCATCACGCGCGCCACTTCCTCGATCTCGCCCTGGGTGTGCGGCAGGAATTCGTGCAGCGGCGGATCGAGCAGACGGATGGTGACCGGCAGGCCCTTCATGATCTCGAACAGCTCGACGAAGTCGGCGCGCTGCATCGGCAGCAGCTTGGCGAGCGCGGCACGGCGGGCCTGCTCGTCTTCGGCCAGGATCATCTCGCGCACGGTGCGGATGCGGGTCTCTTCGAAGAACATGTGCTCGGTGCGGCACAGGCCGATGCCTTCGGCGCCGAACTTGATGGCGGTGCGCGCATCTTCCGGCGTGTCGCCATTGACGCGGACCTTGAGCTTGCGAACCTTGTCGGCCCAGCCCATCAGGGTCGCGAATTCGCCCGCCAGTTCCGGCTCGATCATCGGCAGGCGACCAGCCAGCACCTGGCCGGTGGAGCCGTCGATGGTGATGATGTCACCCGCCTTGAAGACGCGGCCGCCGATGGACATGGTGCCGCGGCCGTAATCGACGCGGATGGCGCCGGTGCCGGAGACGCAAGGCTTGCCCATGCCGCGCGCGACCACCGCCGCATGCGAGGTCATGCCGCCGCGCGTGGTCAGGATGCCTTCCGAGGCGTGCATGCCGTGAATGTCTTCCGGCGAGGTCTCGATGCGAACGAGAATGACCTTCTTGCCATCGGCCTGCAGCTTGGCGGCTTCATCCGACGAGAACACGATTTCACCGGACGCAGCGCCCGGCGAGGCCGGCAGGCCCGTGGCGATCACGTCGCGCTCGGCGGAGGGATCGATGGTCGGGTGCAGCAACTGGTCGAGCGCTGCGGGATCGATGCGGGTGACCGCATCCTTCTGCGAGATCACGCCTTCATTGGCGAGTTCGACTGCGATGCGGATCGAGGCCTTGGCGGTGCGCTTGCCGTTGCGGGTCTGCAGCATCCACAGCTTGCCCTGCTCCACCGTGAATTCGAGATCCTGCATGTCACGGTAGTGCTTCTCGAGCTGCTTGTAGATGCGGGTCAGCTCCTTGAAGGCTTCCGGCATCGCCGATTCCATCGACGCCTTGTCGGAACCACTCTCGATGCGCGCTTCCTCGGTGATGTCCTGCGGGGTGCGGATGCCGGCGACGACGTCCTCACCCTGCGCATTGATCAGGAATTCGCCGTACAGCTTGCTCTCGCCGGTGGATGGATTGCGCGTGAAGGCAACGCCGGTGGCGGAGGTGTCGCCCATATTGCCGAACACCATGGCCTGCACGTTGACGGCCGTGCCCCAGCTCTCCGGAATGTCATGGAGCTTGCGATAGGTGATGGCGCGCTGGTTCATCCAGGAGGAGAACACGGCGCCGATGGCGCCCCACAGCTGCGCATGCGGATCCTGCGGGAAGTCGCTGCCAGTCTCGCGCGCGACGGCTTCCTTGTACTTGCCGACGAGGTGGACCCAGTCGTCACCGTCGAGATCGGTGTCGAGCGAATAGCCCTTGTTGTCCTTGTAGGTGTCGAGGATTTCTTCGAAGTGATGGTGATCGAAGCCGAGCACCACGTCGGAATACATGGTGATGAAACGGCGATAGCTGTCATAGGCGAAGCGCTTGTCGCCGGAGAGCTCGGCCAGCGCCTCGACGGTGACGTCGTTGAGGCCGAGATTGAGCACGGTGTCCATCATGCCCGGCATCGAGGCGCGGGCGCCCGAGCGCACCGAAACCAGCAGCGGGTTCTTGTCGTCGCCGAACGACTTCCTGGTGATCTTGCCGACGGCCTCAAGCGCCTTCTCGACCTGCGCCTTCAACTCTTTCGGATAGCTGTTCTTGTTGTCGTAGTAGTAGGTGCAGACCGCGGTCGGGATGGTGAAGCCCGGAGGAACCGGCAGGCCGAGATTCGCCATTTCGGCGAGGTTGGCGCCCTTGCCGCCGAGCAGGTTGCGCATGTCCGACTTGCCCTCGGACTTGCCGCCGCCGAAGGAATAGACCCACTTGCCGGCCTTGATCGCCGAAGATGCCGGCTTGGCGGCCGGCTTCTTGGCAGCCACCTTGGCCACAGCCGCTTTTTTCGCCACCGGCGCCTTTGCAACCGCCTTCTTGGCGGCCTTCACCGGCACCTTGGCCTTCGCAGCGGGTTTCGCAGGCGCCTTCAATGCCTTGCGGGCAGCGGGCGCAGCCTTGGCGGCGGCTGCTTTGACAGCCTTCTTGGACTTCGCGACGGCTTGCGTGGCAGCCTTCTTGGACTTCGATGCGGTTTTGGCCATTTTTCTCAATCGATCCGGCGAGAGGATGGAGACAGGAAGGAACCGCCTTACACCACGTTTAGGCGACGTGGTGCAAGCGACGGGCCGGTAGCTTGTTAAGGAAATGCGTGTCGGAATTTAGCCGATCTTCAGCAGCTTGAAGACACCGAGGCCGACCAGGCCGATAAAGATGAGATAGATCGCGACGATGAAATTCAGCAGTCGCGGCATGATCAGAATCAGGACACCAGCGATAAGCGCGACGATCGGCTGGATGTGTGCTGCCGTGATGGTCATAGGGATCTCCGATGCGGTGATGCGATTCGGCGCCCTGCGCGCCGCCGGGGGAGTAGCAGCATAAAGACGCGCTGGGCATCAATGGGTTCCCGGTTGCATCGCTGCAATGCACCGAAAACCGGCGCCGTGACCCACAATTTCCGGAACGATCATGGGCGGCAGGCATTGGCTGCCGGTGACTGAACAACAGGCTGGATGGCAGGCCGGCGGAGCAAGCCGGACATCGCTCTATGAAGGAGATCGCAATGCGTAACACACTGATTGCAGCAGCCGCCCTGATGGGCACAATGGCCGCGACTTTCGCTGCGCAGGCTCAGGGCGTCACAGTCGGCGTCGCGGGCGGCGACCGGGTCATCGTCGACCAGAACGATCCTGACGGCATCACCGTGCAGGAGCGCCCGGCATTCCGCGAATATGTGGTGCGTGAGCGCGTTCCGACCTTCACCGTGCCGGATCGCATCGTGGTGGGAACCACGCTGCCTGAAGCTGGTGTAACTTATTATGACGTGCCGCAATCCGTCGCGACCACGCCCTATCGCTATACTGTGGTGAACGGCCAGACCGTCCTCGTCGAGCCGCGCTCGCGCCGCATCGTGCAGGTGATCGATTGATCTCGTGTCCCGGGCGCGATGCAGCGCGTAGCGCTGCTTCGCAGAACCGGGATCGTCCAGATCGCCGGAGCTTCGTGCGGTCCCGGCTCTGCAGCGCACCGCTCCGCGATGTACTGCGTCCGGGACAAATACAACAGAGATTCGTTCGGGCGCCTGTGACGGCGACCGGACGAAGAAGCCCCGCCCCGGTTCTCCCCCGACCGGGCGGGGCTTTTTGTTGCCTGGATCGTAGGGCGGATGAGCGCAGCGTAATCCGCCGCGGAGTTTCAACTTTGAATTCGGCCGGCGGATTACGCTGCGCTAATCCGCCCTACAGCTCATCCCTTCAGCATCGACAGAATATTGTTCGTCGACTTGTACGCTGCCACCGCATTGTCGCGGAAGGCCGGCGTCCAGTTCGAGACCAGACGCTCCTCGTCGCTCATGCCGGAATAGACATTGAGAATGCCGAGGCTGAGCTGCGCGGGATCGCCGCTCTTCTGGCTGGCCTGCAATGCGTCGAGGATCGCCGCACGGTTACGCGCATCCAGCGTCTGCTTGGCGGCAAAGCTCTCTTCCTTCGAGAACAGGCCGTTCTGATTGAGCGACATCGCCGACAGCGAACGGTTGTCGATGCCGGAGAGATCGGCCATCTGGCCTGTCTTGCGGCCGGCGTCGAACACCAGCTCGCCCTTGCCACTGTCCTTTGCCGCTTTTGCTTGCGCGTCGAGCGCTGCACGCACCGCCTTGGCGACATCGCTAATGCTCTTCACCGGCTGGGCTGAATCGGGCTGCGCGAGATAGGCGGCGACGGGATCGTTGGCAATGCCGGACGGCGCCTTGTCCGGTGTCTTCTGCGTCGCCTCCACGCCCTTGGCGACGGCATCGCGCTGCGCGGCCCAGAGCGCGGTGGCCTTTTCCTCGGGGCTGGCGGCATCCAGATAGTCGGCGGCCGCCTTGTAGAGGCCGGCGAAATTGCCTGTCAGTTTTGCGGTGCCGGCGGCCGGCGCCATCGCGGCGTTGAAACGCTGCGCGAGTTCGGCGCTCGCGGCCTTCTGCTCGTCCGCAGTGAACTTGCCGCCATTGTTGGTGGAGATGGCGAACAGCGCGCGGCGATCGAGCGAGGCGAGATCGACGGTGAGTTTGCCGCTGGCGTCATACGGGCCTTTGACCTTGGCGGCGGTGTAGAGCCCATCGAGCGCGGTGCGGGTCTCGGTGATGACGGCGGCGATGGTTTTGACATCGCCCGAATTTGCGAGCTGCGCCCTGGCCGCATCGGACAGCGTCAGATTGGTCGCGGCGGACGAGGATGACGACGCGCTTTCATTGGCATTGAGCGTATTGGCCAGCGAGGGCTGCGTGGCAGCAGCGCGGGCATAGGCGGAGCCGTAATTGGCGTAGGGATTGAGACCGGTATTGACCGAAGTCATGAGCAGGCGCGCTCCATGGGACGGTTAAGAAACCGTTGATGGAACCGGACCTTTTCAGGGGATGGTTAAGGGAAGGTTAATGTTGCTGGAGGTGTCGGAATATTTCCGAGCGGCACACTCCACCCCTCATGGTGAGGAGGCGCGCAGCGCCGTCTCAAACCATGAGTTGGCCTGGCTCTGGAGCTTGCGGCCATCCTTCGAGACGCGGCCAAGTGGCCGCTCCTCAGGATGAGGGATTGAGTTTGTCAGGATGAGAGGCGGAATTTGGGGCCGCCCCTCTCAGCTCAATCCTGAATCTTCGAGAAATCTGCTACCGCACGCGTCGCTGCACGAATCTCGCCCAGCAGCTTCAGACGATTTTCGCGGACGGCCGCGTCGTCGTCATTGACCTTCACCTTGTCGAAGAAGGCATCCACCGCCGGACGCAGTTTTGCCATGGCCGCCATGGCGCCGGCAAAGTCTTCCTTCGCCACCGCGGCACTCGCCTCCGGCCCGACTTCGGCAATCGCCTTGGCCAGTGCCTTTTCCTCGTCGAGCTTGAACAGCGCGGCTGACGGCGCGCCGTCGAAGGTCCGCTTGTCCTTCTTCTCCTCGATGGTGAGGATGTTGTTCGCACGCTTGGTGCCGGCGAGCAGGTTCTTGCCGTCGTCGCTGTCGAGGAATTTGCCGAGCGCCTCGACGCGGCGGACCACCATCAACAGATCGTCCTGCCCACCAAGCGCGAACACCGCATCGACGAGATCGTGACGCGCGCCCTGGTCGCGGAGTTGGACTTTCAGGCGGTCGGCGAAGAAGGCGAGGAGATCGGTCGGCACTTTCTGCGTATCAGCAAAGGCCTTACCGGTGCTGGTCGAGAGCAGACCATCGACGCCAGACTGCGAAGCCTTGGTCATCGAGAGACGAAGATTGTTCTCCAGCACAAGGCGGATCACGCCAAGCGCTGCACGACGCAGGGCAAATGGATCCTTCGAGCCAGTCGGCTTTTCGTCCATGGCCCAGAAGCTGGTGAGCGTATCAAGCTTGTCCGCAAGGCCTACGGCGATACTGACAGGATCGCTAGGCACACTGTCACCAGCCCCCTGCGGCTTCCAGTGCTCTTCGCTCGCCGCAGCAACTGACGCATCTTCGCCGTGCGCCAACGCATAATACTTGCCCATCAAGCCCTGCAGCTCCGGGAATTCGCCGACGACTTCCGTCAGCAAATCCGCCTTCGCAAGCTGTGCCGCGCGCTTCGTCTTCGCCGGATCGGCGCCCACCAGTGGCGCGATCTCGCCGGCGAGGCGTTCGATGCGCTTGATGCGCTCGGCCTGGGTGCCGAGCTTTTCGTGAAACACGATCTGGTCGAATTTCGGCAGACGATCTTCCAGCTTGGTCTTCAGGTCGGTCTCGTAGAAGAACTTCGCATCGCTCAGGCGCGCGCGGATGACGCGTTCATTGCCGGCGATGATGGCAGCACCACCATCCGTGGCTTCGATATTCGCCGTGAGGATGAACTTGTTGGTGAGCTTGCCCGTCCTGGGATCGCGCACCACGAAACATTTCTGGTTGGCGCGGATCGTTGCGCGGATCACTTCGTCGGGGATCGACAGGAAGTCCGCATCGAACGAGCCCATCAGCACCACCGGCCATTCGACCAGGCCGGAGACTTCATCGAGCAGCGCGGGGTCCTCGACCAGCTCGAAGCCCTGCGCAAAGGTGAGCTGGCGCGCGTCGGCAAGGATGATCTCCTTGCGGCGCTCGGGATCGAGCACGACCTTGGCCTGCTGCAGTTTTGCGACGTAATCGTCGAAGCGGCGCACCTCAATCTCGCCGGGGGCGAGGAAGCGATGACCGCGCGTGGTCTGCCCGACGCTGACACCGGCGAGGTCGAACTTCACGACTTCCGGCTCTTCGGTCTCGATGCCGAAGGTGGCGACGATGGAATGCAGCGGACGCACCCAGGTCAGCGCTGATGACTTGATCGACGCCTCGCCCCAGCGCATCGACTTCGGCCATGGGAAGGTGCGGATCACCATCGGCAGGATGTCGGCCAGCACATCCACCGCGGGCTTGCCCGGCTTCTCCGTCAGCGCGATGTAGAAATCGCCCTTCGGATCGCGTTGGATTTTTGCTTCGTCGATCGAATTCAGGCCGGTCGCTTTCAGGAAGCCGGCAATCGCGGCTTCGGCGCCGCCGACACGCGGGCCCTTGCGCTCCTGCTTGAGATCGGGCTGGCGGGCCGGAATGCCATGCACGGTGAGCGCGAGACGACGCGGCGTCGCAAACGCCTTGGCGCCTTCATAGACGAGCCCGGCATCGACCAGCTTGTCGGTGACCATGCGGCGCAGGTCCTCCGCCGCCTTGGCCTGCATGCGGGCGGGGATTTCTTCGGAGAACAGTTCGAGGAGAAGATCGGGCATCAGGCAGCGCTTCCGGCTTCGGTGTGCACCCATGCTTCGCCGCAGGCTTTCGCCAGTTCGCGGACGCGCATGATGTAGCTCTGGCGTTCGGTGACGGAGATCACGCCGCGCGCATCGAGCAGATTGAAGACATGGCTGGCCTTGATGCACTGGTCATAGGCCGGCAGCGCCATCAGATGCTGTTCACGCTTGCCGTCCTTCCAGCCGGCTTCGAGATATTTCTTGCAGGCGGCCTCGGCCATCTTGAACTGCTCGAACAGCATCGCGGTGTCGGCGTGTTCGAAATTGTGGCGGGAGTATTCCTGCTCGGCCTGCAGGAAGACGTCGCCATAGGTCACCTTCTCGGCGCCTTCGCGGCCGTTGAAGTTGAGATCGTAGACGCGGTCGACGCCCTGCACATACATCGCGAGGCGTTCGAGGCCGTAAGTGAGTTCGCCCGCCACCGGGGCGCATTCGACGCCGGCGACCTGCTGGAAATACGTGAACTGGCTGACTTCCATGCCATCGCACCAGCATTCCCAGCCGAGGCCCCAGGCGCCCAGCGTCGGGCTTTCCCAGTCGTCCTCGACGAAGCGGACGTCATGCAAGGCGGTGTCGATGCCGATGGCCTTCAGCGACTGCAGATAGAGGTCCTGCAGGTTCGCCGGCGACGGCTTCATGATCACCTGGAACTGGTAATAATGCTGCAGCCGGTTCGGGTTCTCGCCGTAGCGGCCGTCCTTCGGCCGGCGCGACGGCTGCACATAGGCGGCCTTCCACGGCTTCGGGCCGAGGGCGCGGAGCGTCGTCGCCGGATGGAACGTGCCGGCGCCCATTTCCATGTCATAGGGCTGCAGGATCACGCAGCCCTGCTCGGCCCAAAACCGCTGCAGAGCGAGAATGAAGCCCTGGAACGAGCGTTCCGGGCGCATATGCGGGGGCAGGGAGTCCATAGTGTCTCTGGGTGTATCCGGGCCGGTTTTGAAGGATTCGCGCCGAGGCGATCGAGGCGGCGGACCGTATCGACGCGGCCCCATGGAATCAAGGCGATCGGCCGCAGGCCGGAACGAAAGCGGGCCCCGGAGCGTTGCCCGGCCGAACCCCAAGTGTTTCGCCGGCCATGAGGACATGCCCGTCCTCGGGCCGGCTTTTTCTTTACCTCTCCCCACCGGGGAGAGGTCGGGTGGCCGTTGGGGTCCG
>JAEXHR010000182.1 GCA_023449855.1 Pseudomonadota bacterium
CGGGGGATGCGGGGTACGGCTAAGCGCGGAGCGTGAGGCAACCCCCCACCCGTCCGCGCTTCGCGCGGCCACTCTCTCCCCACCCTGCACAGCTTCGCTGTGCTTGGGGGAGAGGGAAGTAAGCAACCTTGACTCCCCGCCCCCAAATCCCGACAAAAGCCTTCGAAATCATCAACTTTCCACCTGCCTGCCCAAGGATCCCGCGATGTCGCATTCCGCCCTCGAATCCATCATCAATGCCGCCTTCGAGGCGCGCGACACCGTCAATGCGTCGACCAAAGGCGAAGTCCGCGAATCCGTCGAGACCGCGCTCGACCTGCTCGACCAGGGCAAGGTCCGCGTCGCCACCCGTGGTGATGATGGCACCTGGACCGTCAATCAGTGGCTGAAGAAGGCCGTGCTGCTCTCGTTCCGCCTCAACGACATGACCACCATTTCCGGTGGCCCCGGCGGCGCGGCCTGGTGGGACAAGGTGCCGTCGAAGTTCGAAGGCTGGGGCGACAACAGCTTCCGCGATGCCGGCTTCCGCGCAGTGCCCGGCGCCATCGTCCGCAAGTCGGCCTACATTGCGAAGAACGTCGTGCTGATGCCCTCCTTCGTCAATCTCGGCGCCTATGTCGATGAGAGCACCATGGTGGACACCTGGGCCACCGTCGGCTCCTGCGCCCAGATCGGCAAGCGCGTGCACATTTCCGGCGGCGTCGGCATCGGCGGCGTGCTGGAGCCGCTGCAGGCCGGCCCCGTCATCATCGAGGACGACTGCTTCATCGGCGCCCGCTCCGAAGTCGCCGAGGGCGTGATCGTCCGCAAGGGCGCGGTGCTCGCCATGGGCGTCTTCCTTGGCGCCTCCACCAAGATCGTCGATCGCGCCACCGGCGAAGTGTTCGTCGGCGAAGTGCCGGAATATTCGGTGCTGGTACCGGGCAACCTGCCGGGCAAGCCGATGCAGAATGGCGAGATCGGCCCCTCCACCGCCTGCGCCGTGATCGTCAAGCGCGTCGACGAGCGTACCCGCTCCAAGACCTCAATCAACGAGCTGCTGCGCGATTAAGTTGCATTCCCGGCTGTTTGCGCGGATGATTGCACAACAGCCGGCGGCAGCTTCGGGGGCAGCGATGGACTGGACGACGTTCTTCTTCCGCTTCGATGGCCGTATCAACCGCGCGAAATACTGGCTGGCCGCGCTGATCTATATCGTCGTCTTCATCGCGCTCACGGCCGCGTTCATCGTCGCCCTCGGCGATTTCGACAAGGACCGGATCGGCGCAATGGTGGGCACCAGCCTGCTGTTCGTCGCCATCGGCGGCCTCGTTTTTCTTGTCTTCCTGTGGTCGAGCTTCGCCACCGCCATCAAGCGCCTGCACGACCGCAACAAGAGCGGCTGGTGGGTGCTGGTATTCTGGGTGCTGCCGGCCATTATCGGCGCTGTCGCCGACGGACTCGATGGCAGCACCTCGCTGGCCCTGAACGCCGTCAGCGTGGGGCTGAGCATCTGGGGCTTCGTCGAGGTGGGTTGCCTGCGCGGCACGCAGGGGCCAAATGAGTACGGCCCCGACCCGCTCGGGGCGCCTGTTGTCGCCCCTGCCGCCTCGTAAGGATCCGATGTCCGCCGACGTTGTCTCGATTGCCCGTGATCTCATCCGCTGCCCATCCGTCACCCCCGCTGAGGGCGGGGCGCTTGGCGTGCTCGAAAAGCTGCTCGGCGATGCCGGTTTTGCCGTGCACCGCGTCACCTTCAGCGAGGAGGGCAGCGCCGATGTCGAGAATCTCTATGCCCGCATCGGCGCGGAAGCGCCGCATCTCTGCTTCGCCGGCCATACGGACGTCGTGCCGCCCGGCGATGAAGCCGCTTGGAGCCACGGCGCCTTCGCCGGCGAGGTGAAGGACGGCCTGCTCTATGGCCGCGGCGCTGTCGATATGAAAGGTGGCATCGCTGCCGCCGTCGCCGCAACGCTGGACTATCTCGCTGCGAACAACGGCCAGCCGAAAGGCTCGATCTCCTTCCTCATCACCGGCGATGAAGAAGGCGTCGCCGTCAACGGCACTATCAAGCTGCTGGCCTGGGCCGCCGAGCGCGGCGAGAAGTTCGATCACTGCATCGTCGGCGAGCCCTCCAATGTCGAGACGATGGGCGACACCATCAAGATCGGCCGCCGCGGCTCGCAATCCGGCACGCTGGTGGTGGATGGCGTGCAGGGTCATGTCGCCTATCCGCATCGCGCCTCCAATCCGGTGCCGGATATCGCTGCGCTGATCGTGGCGCTGAGCGGCGATCCGCTGGATCAGGGCAACGCCCAGTTCCAGCCGTCCAATCTCGAATTCACCTCGGTGGATGTCGGCAACACCGCCACCAACGTCATCCCCGCGCAGGCAAAGGCGAAGTTCAATATCCGCTTCAACGACCACCACACGCAGGAGAGCCTGCGCGCGCTGATCGATGCCCGCATCGCGGCGGCTGCCGGCAACCGCATCAAGGCGCATGTGGTGTGGGAGCCGAGCAATTCGGACAGCTTCGTCACCAAGCCCGGCGCCTTCACCGACCTCGTCGTCTCCGCAATCAAGGAGCAGACCAGCCGCATACCCGATCTCAACACCGGCGGCGGCACGTCCGACGCGCGCTTCATCAAGAATTACTGCCCGGTGATCGAATTCGGTCTCGTCGGCCAGACCATGCATCAGATCGACGAGCACACGAAGGTCTCCGATCTCGAGCAGCTCACCCACATCTATCGCGGCGTCCTGGATCGGTATTTCGCATGAGTGAAGGCATTCTCGTTCTCACCGCCCTCGACAGCGAGCTCGATGTCGCCCTCGCGCCGCAGGGTTTTCGCGTCGTCTTTACCGGTGTCGGCAAGATCAACACCACCATCGCCGCGCTCGCCGCCATCGCCGCGGACAGGCCGAAGCTGATCGTGAATTACGGCACCGCCGGCAAGCTCAACAGCGCGCTCAACGGCCTCGTCGAGATCAGCGATGTGCTCCAGCGCGACATGAATGCCGAACCGCTGGCACCGCGCGGCCGCACGCCCTATTCGCCGGAGCTCGACCGCTTGTCGTCCGGCCAGGCTGGCGTGATCTGCGGCACCGGCGACAGTTTCGTCACCTCCACCGATCCGTGGCTGGTGGCGAACAAGGTGGATGTGGTGGACATGGAGCTGTTCGCCATCGCACAGGTGGCGCTGCATCACACCATTCCGTGGCGCGCCTTCAAGTTCATTACTGACGACGCCAACGACTCCGCGCATGAACACTGGACGGCCAATGTCGCGAACGGACAGGATCTGTTCTGGGATGCGATGAAGGGTGTCATCGCGTAGGGCGGATTAGCCGAAGGCGTAATCCGCCGGC
>JAEXHR010000185.1 GCA_023449855.1 Pseudomonadota bacterium
ACCAACTAGGGAATTTTCAAAGCCCACTTTTGCGGAGAATTGCACGACCGATGACAGGTCAGGCCATTGCCGGCCAGTTCCTGCAGCGCGCGCTGAACCTCTTCAACCGGGGCGCCTCGCTCTATCCCGATCTGAAGGTCGACGGGGCATGCGGCCCGATGACGCGGCAGGCACTGGCCAGCTATCAGCAGCGCCGGGGCGCGACCGGCGAAGGCCTTCAGGTGCTGCTCTGGACGATCCATAGCTTCCGCACCGGCCGCTATGAAGAGATCAGTCTGGCGCGGCCGGCGAACGAGGAATTCAGCTATGGCTGGGTTGCGCGCCAAGTGCGCATGGGGATCGCTGCATGACCGCGCTCGACATCATGACCGTCTTCTGGATCACCATCTCGGTGGCAGGCTTCGGCGCCTGCATCCTAGCGAACTATCTGACGAAGGCGCGCTAATGGGCCTGGACAAGATCACGCGCGGGCTCGGCAAGGTGGGGCTGGCGATCGAGGCGCTGGGTTATATTGTGACGGCAGCGAAGGCGCTCGGCGCTGCGATCCGGCGCTCGAAGTCAGACAAGGTTATGGACGAGGGTGGCACAGGCGAGAATGGCAAAGACGCTCCAGACGAGCCAATCCACGGGAGCTAAAGGATCCGCGTCCCAATCACGCCATTCGCTAAACATGTGCCCCTCCCCGAAGTGCCCCTGACGCGCGCCGCTATGACGATGGACCGCGCCAGGAGCTTGCTGCAGATACCATGTCACAATTTGAAGATGAAGGGTGACCCCAGCGCGTCCGCAATTCGGGGGGAATCTGGGGGCTGCGCTGGGATCTCCAACGGAGTATCACACGAGCAGAACGAGGCAACCCTCCATCAGGCCGGTGACCCCACCCGCAGCCAGGCGGGCCATTCACGCTAGACCTGCGGGTGAGGCGTCCAATGATCCGGGCAGTCCACCGAATCTCTGGACGGCATCCGGTAGCCCGTGATGGGCTATCCAGCAAGTCGAGTGGCGGTCAATGGGTGGTTGCAGGGGCTGGATTTGAACCAGCGACCTTCAGGTTATGAGCCTGACGAGCTACCGGACTGCTCCACCCTGCAAAGGCCTTGTACCCTATCGCCGACGGGAAGGGAATGCCCCGCCTCCCGCGCTGGTCTTGGCGGTGCGGGCTTGGACATTATCGATCGGGGAAAGGTGAAGCCGTCAGCAAAAATCAATCTCGGCGCAGTTGCATGAATGCACCTATGATCAGACTAAAGAACACCACATAAATTGCAAGGTCCAGGACAATTTCGAACATCTGGCGGACGAGCCTCCTATTCTATGCCAGAAAGGTGGCGATCCTGACCGGCCAACCGATTGCAAATACCGGTCAGAATCCGCGCGTGGCATATTAGTCTCTCATCCAAGGCGCAAGTCCCGCCGACTTTCGGGAAGATCATGCCGTAGTCATCGTCGATTGCTGGCGGACGGATGCATGATACCATCAGGCATGAGAATCGACCCCGACATGGACCGCGATATGGCCGACGTCGCCAACCTTCGTCCTGAAGAAATTGAGACGGAACAGCGTATTGAAGCTTCGATGCGATGGAACGAAATTTGGTTTCTGCTCGTCGGGTTTAGCGTGCTCTTCGGCTTGGTGACTTTGCTGCTTATGATAGCCTGACAAAATTCGGGCCAGATCACCGATCGCGCGGCAAGGGCCCTACGCCATGATGGCGTAGGGCAGTGACGCCGCTCCAGAGCACACGGTTAAGGCGGCAGGCGATCTGGATATCCGCGGCGCATGACGGCGGCAAGACATGCCTTCGCGGACCTCCATCATTGCTTACTAAGCGGCCGCCCGGTCCTGTAATCCATCAACTGGTCGATGCGCTCGGCTATCTCCCGCCATGCCCACGCTGAAGCATCGTCGCCAGCCGCCTCCGCCTCAGCGATCTGCGCAGCAGCATACTTCGGTGCCTTGGCACCACGCCGCTTTATGACCTCCTGCGCTGAGGCCCATAGGGTCCAGTCGTTCAGTTCCATCTTGGTTCGCCAATTCGGGCGAACCATACCACTATCGGCGAGGGCAGGGGAGGGTGATCCGCCATAGCTGGGATCGCGCCGGGATCACAGAACTGCAGTTGTTCCGCAGTTGTTCACGGGAAACCGCGCATTTTCAGCGCAGTTTCCCGTCAAAACAGTGCCTGAAATCGCATTCGTAATGCGAGGGTCACGTGTTCGAGTCACGTAAGCGGCACCAGTCTTTCATAGGCAACTCCCAGAAATCCTTAGCAAAGTGCCTTTCGGCTTATGGCCGGAGGGTTGCCTTGTTTATGGGCCTTTGGGTTGAATCCGGGCGCGTTCCTACGGGTGGAGTGTGGGTCGGGAATGGGTGTGTGTCGGGTCGCAAATGTCGCCAGCGACGTTGGGCCGGTAGGCGAATGTCCGGATTGGAGCCGGGTGACGGGGATAGCTGACGCTCGCGTGGAGGCCGCAGTCGACCAGAAATTGCCTTTTATGAGCGGGAACGCGAACGGCCGGGTTCCCCAAAAGCGGCCAACGCTTAAAAATGGGCAGATTGTCTCACCATCAATGGCACATGACAGAAGCGCGTCTCGTAGCTAAGAGCGCAATCGGTGCATCGACTTCGCAAACTTGTCCTTGCCAATCGGCCCCTTGCCTGCGCGGTGCTTGTACTCGCGCTGATGATGAAGATCGTCATGCCGGCGGGGTTCATGCCAACCGTTTCGAACGGGCGGATCGTGGTCAGCATTTGCTCGGGTACCGGGCCGATGACGATGGTCATTACGATCCCCGGCCTTGAACATGGGAAATCCGGTAGCGACGGTCATCAGGGCAAGGCAGAACAGCCTTGCGCCTTCTCAGGCTTGTCGGCGCCGTCCCTCGCTGCTGCGGACCCAATTCTGTTGGCGGCTGCGATTCTGTTCGTGCTGGCGCTCGGCACGCGCCCTCTGGTGCTGCGAGCTTCGACAGCGCCACCCTATCTGCGTCCACCCCTGAGGGGGCTTCCGGCAATCTGATCGTTCGTCGTCGCATGAGGGGCTGAGGGGACGGGTGCGTGTATCGCGTCCGCCTCCTTCGCTGTCATGCACCTGCGTCCGATTTGGCTTGGCTCAATGCGCGCTCTTGCGGCTGCCAGGCCTGCCGAGGATTACCATCATGATAATCGCTGCCTGGTTTTGCCGGGTTCGCCACTTCGCATGACTGCGCGAAGTCGCATCCTCCTGCGCCAGTTCCATTTGTGGCTGGGCGATCGTCAAGCGGACCCGTCCCTGGTATGAAGCGGGAGCGGCGGCATGACGCAGGTATATTTCTCGGAGGCTCGCCACGCCGATGATGTCCTGCGGCTCGCGCTCGGCGCCGCGCAGCTCCCGACCGACGATCTCGGCGGTCCCGACCAGATGTTCTTCAGCCTGTCCGACGATGAAGAGCTGATCGGGTTCATCGGCCTGGAAGGTAGCGGCACCGACCGGCTGCTCCGCTCGCTGGTCGTGCTGCCGACCCGGCGCGGCAAAGGATATGGCCGGATGCTGGTCGAACGCCTTGAAGGCGTTGCTGATGGCGCGGTCGAGCGGCTGCACCTCCTGACCAGCGGCACCGGGGAGTTCTTTCGCAGGCTTGGTTACACCGATGCCGATCGCGACGCCGCGCCGGCCTTCATCGCAGCGACCGCGCAGTTCACGTCGCTGTGCGGTCCGCGCGCGACCTATCTCGTCAAGGATCTTGGATGACGCGCCTTCGTGACGTACCCGACGCCGACCATCTGCCAGCACTCGATCGCGGCATCGCGATCACCCGGCCCGCCGCCGGCATGGGCGACGATCAGCCGCCGCCTCGCATCCTGCTGCTGTACGGGTCGCTGCGCGAACGCTCGTTCAGCCGACTCGCGGCTGAGGAAGCGGCACGACTGCTGATCCTCTTCGGCGCGGAGGTGCGGATATTCGATCCCAGCGACCTGCCGCTCCCAGATCAGGTGAAGGGTGACGATCATCCGGCGGTCCATGAGCTGCGCCAGCACGCGCTCTGGTCCGAAGGCATGGTTTGGTGCAGCCCCGAGCGGCACGGCCAGATCACCGGCATCATGAAGGCGCAGATCGACCATCCGCCGCTGGAGTTCGGCGGCATGCGGCCGACCCAGGGTCGCACGCTCGCGGTCATGCAGGTGTCGGGCGGCTCGCAGTCGTTCAACGCGGTCAACACGCTGCGCCTGCTTGGCCGCTGGATGCGCATGATCACGATCCCCAACCAGTCGAGCGTGGCGATGGCGTTCAAGGAATTCGACGAGGCCGGCCGCATGAAGCCGTCGAGCTATTATGACCGCATCGTCGACGTGATGGAGGAACTGGTGCGGTTCACGATCCTGACCCGCCCGCACGCCGGCCAGCTCGTCAACCGCTATTCCGAACGGAAGGCTGTACAGGCAAAGCGTAACGCTGCCACCGATCTTGCGGTCCAAGCCGTTCTGTAGGCCAGCACATCAATCATCGACTAATCGGAAAGCCGAGCCGCCATCGCCACGTTGCAGCATCACCTCCATCCTATTGTGCTCGGCCGGGAAGCATCGCTGTAAGGATATACTTCCCACTCCTCCTCGTTTCGAAAACAACTCCGGCAAGGTGGAGGGCAATCAGAACGTACAGCAAATTTACCGCTGACTCGTGCACTTCCTTCAAGGGCTCGTCCTCTGCGTCATCGACTGTCTCTTTCCGCTCAGAACCTTTGAGTAAGACGCTGTCCCTGTTATCTGTGCCTCGACCAACGGCGTGGGACGGAGCCTCGCTAATCCATTTCGTGGAGGGCAGACCAGCCATGCCAATGCCGGTCGCTATGATGATGCTAAGCGTTCCCCAAATAGCGTAGACCATCAATGCACCTAACGGATTGTGCGATGGATGGATTTCATTGTGTCCGGCTCTAATCTCCCGGATATGGGCAAGCGCTTTACGCGGGCTCGGTGGGAACGCTGTGAACCGTGCCTCTTTGGGTCCAACGAAACCCCAGAGCAGTCTAAACGCCAAAACGGTTGCGAGGGCGTATCCCACCCAGACGTGCGGCCCCGAACCCTCTTCCGTGAAAATTGCATTCCCGATGACAGCAAGAACGATTGACCAATGGGTCACCTTAACAACGGGGTCCCATTTCGCCTTTGCTCGGGCTGAGTCTTTTAGGGGCCGGACTGGGATTCCAGGTTTTGAACTCTGCATTTCAGATTCCTCCGCGTGAATGGGAAGATGACTTCATTCTCTACAGCGATTGCCAACCTACGCCCTCATGGCTCCTTCTCGTTACCTTGCCATATCGTATGAGAATCGATGAGTAATTTCACGATAGCTCGTGTCGCAGAGCTGCGTGCGTCTATGGCCAGCCGGTCCGCATCATGTGCTTGCCGTCGGGAATAGAGCAGATCGGACAGGTCGATAATGCCCCCTTCGTACCCGCGCTCCGTCCGTGTGGCGGCGTCGAGCGAACTTCTGGCAGCACCCTGAAGCCGCTGCCAAGCGACGTAGCGGCCAGAGGCGTTCGCCATATCAGTATCGGCCATCGCCAGCACCATCCGGCGCGCTTGCGCGAGATCCATAGAGGCAGCGGAGGCATTGGCTTCCGCCTGATCCTGCTGGAATTTCCGGTATCGTCCTCCCAATGGGATCGAGAAGACGACACCGACACCGCGTTCAATGCCAGAACGCTCGCTAAAGGCCCGGACGCCCAGCTGTGGGTCCGGCAAGCGATCAGCCTTCGCCCGCCGTGCGACGACTTCAAGACGCAGAGCTTCGCGATCAGCAGCCCCAATTTCATGACTGCGCTGGATCACCAGATCATGAAGTGCAGTCAGGTCCTGAGAAGGCAGGACTGGATCAGCCAAGGATGGTGCGTCCGACGGCAGGGCCAGATCGGGGAAGTTCGATTGCAGCAGCGCTCGCGCCTGTTTCATATCAGCCAGGCTGGCTGCCGCGACACCCTTGGCCTGATCGAGCGCCGCCTGGGCCTGGTCGGTGTCAAGCATCGATGCATCGCGTAACTGCACTCGCCTCTTCACGGCAGCGAGACCGCGTTCGAGTAATGCGACGTTCGATTGATCCGTGCGGTTGAGCTCGCTTGCCGTCAGCCAGTCGTACCAGAGCTGCGACAGATACAAGGCCGCCTGATGGCGCGTATCTTCCATCCGATTTTGCGCGACCTCGACACCAAGCTGGCCTGCCTCGCGATCCAGGGCAGCCTTCCCGGGCAAGCGAAAAGATCGGCTGACCGTGCCGTCGAACTCCGTATAATTCCGCTCCAGCCGCACGTCGCGATTGATGTAGCTTCCGGTGAGCTGGACCTCGTGAGGGCCAACGCGGAGCATATCGCTCGCCGCCGATGCAGCGCCGACGCGCTTGCCCGCTGCCTCGACGGTCGGATGACCGTCAAGCGCCTTCACCACCTGCTCCTCAGGCGGCAAGGACCATTGAAGACCAGTCGCTTGCGCGTGCGCGGCAGTTGCGAGCGCAGTCGCTATCGAGATGGATAGCGGCAAGAGGGCAGTCAGCTTCTTCATGAAATCCTCCCGCGCTCGATGATCGGCAAGGAGTGCCAGCGCACAGGTTGTTTGCGGCGCGATGAGGCAACCGCAGCGATTATGGCGGGGATCATGGAATCCTCGACGACGAGCTCGAATGCGATCCGATGGAGGACTCCTCTTACCTGCTCATGCGTTCCGGCGTCGCTGAAGTCGCGACCGAGAACGGCTTCCTCACGGCGATGGATCGGCGCGGACGCAACGGTTCGAATAGCCTCCACCAGAGTTCCCGCATCCGGAGGGGAACAGTGGAGGACCAGCAGAAGCTCAGCCATTGGCCAGCACCTCTTCGAAATCCTGCTCGCCGCGGCCCTCTCCGAACCTTTCGAAAAGGATCGGGAGAAGTACCAGAGTGAGCAACGTGGACGTGACCAGCCCGCCGATGACCACAATGGCAAGCGGGCGCTGTATTTCGGATCCCGGACCGGTCGCGAACAGCAGGGGGACCAGGCCGAAAGCGGTAATACTCGCGGTCATTAGGACGGGGCGGAGGCGTCGCTCGGCACCCAGGCGCACCGTCTGCGTCATGCTCTGCCCCTCCTGACGGAGTTGGCGGAAATAGGAGACCAGCACCAAGCCGTTCAGCACCGCGATGCCAAGCAGAGCAATGAAGCCGACGGAAGCAGGCACTGACAGATACTCTCCCGATGCCCAGAGCGAGATCAGGCCGCCGACCATGGCGAAGGGAATGTTGACCAGGATCAGCGTGGCGGCCCGCAGCGAACGCAAGGTGGCGAGCAGGACGAAGAAGATAAGGAGCAGCGCGACGGGAATGACCATCATGAGCCGAGCCGATGCACGCTGCTGATTTTCGAACTGGCCACCCCACACGATGCGATAGCCGGGCGGGAGCGGCACCTTGCTCGCGACTGCGGCCTTCGCCTCGTCCACATAGCCCACCAGATCACGACCAGAGACGAAGGCCTGGACCAGAGCGAAGCGGGAACCATTCTCATGGTCGAGCTTCACCGGACCCTGCGTATGCTTCACCTGCGCCATGTCGCTGACCCGGGCGAGCGTTCCACCCGGCGTCATGATCTGCAGGTCTTCAAACCGGGTCGCATCATTGCGGATGCTTTCGTCACCGCGGATGACGATCGGGATCCGCTTCTGACCTTCGGCGACGATACCGGACCGAACGCCTTCCACCTGTGCGCGCAAGGTGTCCTGTAACTGATCGATCGGCATGCCAAACCGGCCTGCGGCTGCTCGGTCGATGTCGAGCTGCAGGTAGTCCACGCTGTCGTTCGCGACCGTCAACACTTCCGTCGCGCCGCGCACCTGGCCCAACTCATGCTGCACGCGACCTGCAAGATCCGCGAGGACCGCCGAATCCGGTCCGAAAATCTTGACAGCCAGGTCGCCCCGGGCGCCGGTCAGCATTTCCGAGACACGCATTTCGATCGGCTGGGTGAAACTGGGCTGGATGCCAGGCAGGCCGTCGACGGCCTTGCGGATCTGCTCCAGGACGAACTCCTTGCTGCCGCGCCACTCGGACTGCGGCTTCATACGGACGAAGGTGTCGGTCTCATTAGGTCCCATCGGATCAAGCCCGATTTCGTCAGCACCAACCCGCGCGATGACTTCCTGCACCTCGGGGACACCCATCAAGGCGCGCTCGACCGCCTTGTCGCCCTCGACGGACTGGGCCAAGCTGATGGAGGGAAGTTTCGTCAGCTGCACGATGACCGACCCCTCATCCATCGTCGGCATGAAGGTTTTGCCCACCGCTCCATAGGCCAATCCGGCGAGGACCAGTCCGAGAGCCGAAAGGCCGTAGACCAGGCTCTTGCGCGCAAACGCGCCATTCAGAAGCGCACGGTAGCGAGGCGTTAGCCAGCGCATCACCCATGGGTCTCCATGATGTCCGCTTTTCAAGCCGAACGAAGCAAGGACGGGGACGAGCGTCAGCGCCAGCAGGAGCGATCCCGCAAGGGCGAAGACAATGGTGAGGGCAACCGGCGCGAACAGCTTGCCTTCCAGCCCCTGCAGCGCGAGCAGAGGAAGGAACACAAGTGCGATGATGATGATGCCCGCCGATACCGGCACAGTCACGTCGCTGGTTGCGCGGAAGACTTGGTGAAGGCGCGGATGGGAGTCATCCTGTTGGTGCGACAGACGCTCTACGACGTTCTCCACCACAACGACCGCACCATCCACGAGCATGCCGATAGCAATGGCCAGTCCACCGAGGCTCATGAGATTCGCGGACAACCCGGCCATGCTCATGAACAGGAACGTCACCAGCGCGGCCATCGGCAGTGTGACCGCAACGATCGCGGCGGCTCGCCAGTCACCGAGGAAAACGATCAGAAGGATCACGACCAGGACGGTCGCTTCCAGCAACGCTTCCTCAACCGTTCCAATCGCTCGGCCGATCAGATCGGACCGATCGTAGAAGACCGCGATGTGCGTTCCGGCTGGAAGGCCACGCTCGACCTCTGCCAGACGGTCTTTGACGCCGGTCACAACCTGCCGTGCATCGGCACCGCGAAGAGCGATCACAAGGCCCTCGACCGCCTCTGCCTTGCCGTTCTTGGACACCGCGCCATAGCGCGTCAGGCTTCCGGTCCCGACACTCGCTACATCTCCCAGGCGGACGATACGGCCGTCACGGCTCGTTATGACCAGCGACTGAAGATCGGCGACGGACCGGATCGCGCCGACAGCCCGAACGATCAGGGATTCTTCGCCAGTGACGAGGCGGCCGGCTCCGTCGTTGCGATTGCCACTGTCGATGGCCGTCTTGATGTCGGCAACGGAGAGGTGGGCTCCGGCCAAGGCGAGAGGATCGGGCCGGACCTCGAATGTACGGACATATCCACCAAGCGCGTTGACGTCGGCGACGCCGGGCACAGTCCGCAGAGCGGGACGGATGGTCCAGTCGAGAAGCTCCCGCTTCTGCTGGAGGCTGAGCGGCCCCTCGATCGTGAACATGAAGATATCGGACAGAGGCGTGGAAATCGGCGCCAGGCCGCCCGACACGCTCGCCGGCAGATCCGCCATCACTCCGGAAAGGCGCTCCGCGACTTGCTGGCGCGCCCAATAGATATCTGTGCCGTCGGTGAAGTCGATGGTGATATCGGCGATCGCATATTTGGCGGACGAACGCAGGATAGACTGCCGGGGAATGCCCAGCATCTCCATCTCGATCGGGGCAATTACGCGGCTCTCAACCTCCTCCGGCGTCATGCCGGGAGCCTTGAGAATGATCTTGACCTGCGTCTGCGCTATATTGGGATACGCATCCACGGGTAGCTGAACGAAGGCCCATGCGCCGAGGCCGGCGACAGCCAGTGCAAGCGCTACGACGAGCAGGCGATAGGACAGAGCCTTCGCGACGAGTGACTGAAGCATGGGCCCGACCTATTTCGAGATGGCGAGCGCTTTGAGCGCGCTTGTGCCCGTAGTGACGACGTTCTCACCGATGCTGACGCCGGTCAGGAGGAGGACTTGGCCATCCACCGCGCCGCCCTTTGTCACCTCGCGCTGAACATAACCGCCCCGGACCGCGACGAAGACCACCGACTTGCCGTCTGTATCTACTACGGCCGCGGCAGGCAGGACGACTGCGCCTTTCGGTGCAGGCCCGAATATCGTGACATTGCCGGTGGCGCCTGCAATGACCCCTGGAGCAGCGGGAAGGCTCGCCTTCAGCGAGGCAGATCGCGTCATCGCGTCGATGGTGCTGCCGACAGATGTGACGGTGCCAGAAAGCGCGCCGAGTTTGACCGTCATGCCGGGTCTGATCTGTCCAACAAGCCGCTCGGGAACCTGGGCGACGACTTCGTAACGGCCATTCGCATCGATCACATAGGGAGCAGTCGTCCCGTCCAACGGGTCGCCTGTCTGGATCTTGGCACGCGTGATTCTGCCCGCGATCGGAGCTGTCAGCGTGTAGGTGCCGCTGCTCCCATGCCCGCCGACAAGGCTGAGAATGCGGCTTTTCTCGCGAACGTCCGCACGCGCCTCCATGGCCACTGCGCGGGCTTCGTCGGCTCGCGCTCCGGCTATCACCCCTTCCTTGTCCAGCTGGGAGAGCCTGGCTGCACTCGTCTGCGCGACGCCCAACCGTGCATTTGCACGCGCGAGATCGGCGCCCAGCGTCAGAATGTCGCGGCTCGAAACCACGGCCAGTGGTTGCCCGGCCCGTACGCTGTCGCCTTCCACGACCATGGTGCGCATCACCACACCCGGAAGTGTCGCGGTCACCGCCACACGCGCATTAGCGGGCGGACTGATCGTGGCGGGGAGATCGGCGATCGGCGCTTCTGATGCAGGCAATGCCGGAGAGGCCTTGATGCCGAGCAATCTCGCCCTGTCCGGCAGCACGGCAAGCATGCCGGCAGCTTTCTCGGTCTTGACCTGCGTTCCCGCCGAGACGGTTTCCGAGCGAGGAAACATAGTCCAGCCCAAGCCCGCGACTGCGACGGCTACAATGGCGCCGCCCACCAGATATTTGCGTCCGTTTTCCATTTCGCCGCGATATCGGGTTCAACCTGACGGCGTCTTGACGATGGGAAATTACTGCAGGCGGAAATCCAGGATGAGTTCTCTCAAGGTCTCGCTCGTTCGAATATGACCGTTATGTGCGCTCATAATCCGATGGGTTATGGAGAGGCCGAGACCCGCGCCATGGGGGCTGGCATGGTCTGCTCGCTGATGGCGGCGGATGAGTTGCGCCAGCTTCTCTTCGCTGAGGCCGGCGCCTTGGTCGCGCACCCTGATGATCGCTCCGGGCCCGGATATGATCGTCACGGTGCCACCCATGGGCGTCGCGCGGACGGCATTTTCAATAAGGTTTCGGATTCCCGCCCCGATCGCTTCCCTGTGGCCGTATATCTTTGGCACCTGGCCTTCGGACTCTATCGCGATCTCGCGTCCTTGCGCGATGACGGTCGCTGCCAGGGACGAGACACTGTCTTCAGCCAATGTCTCGAGATCGAGTGGCTCAGGCGTCATGGGCATGGTGGCGTCCGCGTCGATCTGCGCCAGTAGCAGGAGCTGATCCACAAGACGGCGCATGGCGCTGACCTGCGCCTTCAGAGGATCTCCATCCGATCCCTCGCGTCGATCAAGCTCTAGAGACAAAATGGCCAACGGCGTCCGCAATTCGTGGGCGACGTCAGACGCAAAATCCGCCTGTTGCTGAGCTGAGGTGTCGAGTCGGTGAAGCAGGTTGTTGATGGATCGCACGAACGGTTTCGCTTCAGCAGGCATATCGGCTTCATCGATCTGCATCCCGCGTTCGGTCGGTGCGGTTTCGATATGACGCGCCGCTTTGCTCAGGGGCTCGAACGCCGTTCTGATGACCCATGTGGTTGCAAGGCCCATTGGCAGGATCAGCACCACCAGTGGGATGAGAACATGATCGAACAGTTCCGTCGATGCCGCGTCGCGCATGGTCGGATCGAGCAAGGCGCTAAACGGTATGCCATATTCCGAGAGGACAGCGTAGATCAGCGACACCGTACCGATGGCGCCAACCAGCAGCAGGCCACCGATGAGCCGATGGCCAACCGAAAGTCGCTTCAGCACGGTTCCCGGTCTTCTAGCAAGTAGCCTAGCCCCTTGATCGTATGGAGCATGTTGCGAGCTCCGCATTCCTCAAGTCGACGACGCAGCCGCGAGATTGCGGCATCCACTGCATTAGGGGATATCTCGTCTCGAAAACTATACAGTGCATTTTCGATACGAGATCGACGAACGACTGCACCAGCCTCCCGCATGAGTAACTCAAGCAGGCTGGTCTCGCGAGGTGACAGATCGATGGCCTTACCCTGATACCGCGCGCGATGAGCGCTCGTGTCATAGGATAGGCTGCCCACCTCCAACACGGGCGCTGCCCGAGCTCCCGGACGGCGAAGTAGTGCCCGAATCCTCGCTGCCAGCTCATCCGCCTCTACCGGTTTGACGACATAGTCGTCAGCGCCGCCGTCCAGTCCATCGACCCGCTGCTGGAGCGAACTGCGGGCTGTCAGCATCAGGACCGGCACCGCAAGGCCCGCGTCACGCCTCTTCTTGATCCAATGTACGCCGTCACCATCGGGCAAGCCCAGATCGAGGATGAGTGCATCATACTGAGCCGACCCAAGAGCCAGATCCGCCTCCGCTGCCGAATAGGCACAATCGCATACGAATTTCCGACGCGTAAGGCCCTCCGCCGTCAGATCTGCCAGGTGGCGATTGTCTTCAATGATCAGAATGCGCATGCTCTCATCCGGCGATGGTTTTACCCGGCATATTACCGAACCGATCTGACATCGTCCTGACCATATGAATTTCTTCTGACGCTTGTGATCCGATACGGCGTCGCGCCTCCAAATTTGTGCGGATCGAGCTTGCCGGACTGGCACGAGATAGCGAACAGGCTATAATGCGGGTCAAAGAAATGGCTTGGCTTCAAAGGGGATTACGATGCGCAGCCACCGGGAAACCCATCTCGTCTCTCGTATCGGATGGCTTCGTGCCGCGGTGCTAGGCGCCAACGACGGCATCGTATCCACGGCTAGCCTGATGATCGGCGTCGCTGCGTCCGGTGCCTCCCGTTCTTCCATGTTGATATCTGGTATAGCGGGTCTGGTGGCCGGCGCGATGTCGATGGCGGCGGGCGAATATGTGTCGGTAAGCTCTCAGTCTGACACCGAAGCGGCGGACTTGCGCCGGGAGCAGCAGGAAATCGCTGACAATCCCGATGCGGAATTGGCAGAGTTGGCTGGTTTCTATGTTCAGCGAGGGGTCGACGAAAAGACCTCGCATGAGGTTGCGAAACAACTCATGGAGCATGATGCACTGGGTGCTCATGCTCGCGAAGAACTCCACATCACCGAGATGACTGCCGCACGCCCGATCACAGCGGCATTGACGTCTGCCTCGACGTTCACGGCCGGAGCCCTGCTGCCTCTCATCCTTGCGGCTTTGCTGCCGGCGTCGCTCACCGTAACAGGCGAAGCGCTGGGATCGCTCCTGTTCCTGGCGCTCCTGGGATGGGTGGGAGCTGCCGCTGGCGGTGCAAACCCGCTCAAACCTGTCGGTCGTGTGGTGTTCTGGGGGGCGTTGGCCATGGGTTTGACCGCTGGCATTGGCAGCTTGGTCGGGAAAGCAATTTAGGACAAAGGCCCAAAAGCTGCGCACATGAAACTTCTTCTACGACGTTAAGAGCGTGTCGCTTGCAGCGACCACCGCAGCACTCGCTACAAAGCCAAACGAGGCAAACAGCGCGTAAATATCTTAATCAAGCACTTGAGCAAATCCGGCCACCCCTTCAGGTAATGATGGACGACGCTCCGGTTTGGCAGACGGCCGGATTTCTTCGACCTTACCCAGGCCTCCGAAAATCGCTTCCATTGTTCGGACGCACAAAGCGACCCCCTCGTCAGCAAGCGCGTACCAAACGAGTTTGGCCTCCTTTCTCGTTTGAACGAGATTGGCCCGGCGTAACTCCCCTAGCTGCTGGCTGAGTGCTGGTTGGACAATGTCTGTCGCTTCGCCGATCTCCGATACGTTGCGCTCCCCGCGTAACAGGCAAGAGAGGATCATGAGGCGCTGTGGTTGCGCAAAGACCTTGAGCTTTTCGGACGCGACGGTCGCAGCTTCGCGGTCCTCGTAAAATGCCTCGTTCATAGCGCGTCCGCAAAGCGGCAAAACCAGTCCTGGCGATCTTCTGCGATGTCAGATGGTGGGCAGAGCAAAGGCTGTCCTTCCCGCCATCCTTCAGGCGCAAGTTTCTGGGCACTGCCCACCACTTGCAGTGCTTTAAGCAACCGCAGCATCTCATCGACCGATCGCCCAACATTATGGGGGTAGCATGTGATCGCCCTTATGACCCCTTCGGGATCGATGAAGAATGTCGAACGCATAGCCATGCTGTCAGCAGATTGCTCGTCAACCATGCCATAGGCATGCCCAATCGCCATGCTCGGATCCTCGATTATCGGGAAGCGGACATCCGCTCCGAGCGTCTCTCGGATCGCTCTGACCCACGCCATGTGCGAGTAAAGGCTGTCGACTGACAGTCCCAACAGCGACGTTTCAAGGGCATCAAATTCCGACTGCCGACGGGCGAGTTCAGCGAATTCGGTGCTGCAAACTGGCGTGAAGTCAGCGGGATGGGAAAAAAAGATCACCCATCGTCCACGCAACTTTGAAAGCTGAATTTCGCCCCCGGTCGAACGGGCGCGAAAGTCTGGCGCGGGCTCTCCAATGCGCGGTGAGCGAGATTCAATTCTTTGGGCCATTTCCATGACGTCTCCTTCGACGCTCCTCCCTCTTGACGCAACAAGATTATTCGATTACACGATATATGTAAATGTGAATTTGTGAGGTTTTCCGTGGCCGACTCCGCTCTTGCAGCCGCCTCATCGCAGATCTCAGCCGCTCAAACGGACACCCCCCAGATCAAGGCGTTCTTTGACGAGCCGACCTTCACGGTGACCTATGTTGTTCATGATCCCGAGAGCCGCCACGCTGCGATCATCGACAGCGTGCTGGACTATGACCCCGCCTCGGGTCGCACCTCCTTCTCCTCGGCAAACGCGCTTGTCGCTTTTGTCGAGGAGAAGGGGCTTGCTATCGACTGGCACCTGGAGACGCACGCTCACGCGGATCACCTGTCAGCTGCGCCATATCTGAAGGAGAAGTTGGGCGGGCAAATCGCCATCGGCGAGCAAATCATCACGGTGCAGCAGGCATTTGGTAAGCTTTTCAACGCGGGCACCGATTTCGAGCGCAACGGTTCCGACTTCGATCATTTGTGGAAAGACGGTGATCACTTCCGGATCGGCAATCTTGATGTAACCGTGCTGCATGTGCCGGGGCACACGCCGGCCTGTATCGCCTATGTGATCGGCGACGCCGTCTTTGTCGGCGATACCATGTTCATGCCCGACTACGGCACGGCACGTGCTGATTTTCCCGGTGGCGATGCCCGAACCCTCTATCAATCTGCGATGCGGCTTCTGTCGCTCCCGCCGGAAACGCGGCTGTTCATGTGCCACGATTATCTTCCGGAAGGGCGCAAGGACTATGTCTGGGAAACGACCGTAGAGGCCGAGCGCCAAGCCAACGTCCATATCCATGACGGGGTAAGCGAAGACGAATTTGTCGCGATGCGCGAGGCCCGCGACAAGACGCTCGCGATGCCGCGCCTCATTCTGCCTTCTGTCCAGGTGAACATGCGCGCCGGTCATTTCCCGCCTGCCGAGGACAATGGCGTCACGTACCTCAAGATTCCGGTCAACGCAGTATGATGCTGCCCGGCTTCCCCAATGCCACCCCCGTCGCGGGGTTGGTTGGCGGCCTGCTGATCGGGCTTGCGGCAGCGATCATGCTGCTCGGACTTGGTCGCATCGCTGGTGTAAGCGGTATGTTGGCCCGCGCGTCGGGAATTTCCGATACGGGCACACCGCGCGCCATAGCGCTCGCGTTCATCGCCGGACTGCCGCTTGGTGCGCTCCTCGTCATACTGTCTTCCAGCAGTATCAGACCGCTTTTTACAGGATCAGTCCTGCAACTGGCCATTGCCGGACTGCTCGTAGGTTTCGGCACGCGCCTTGGTTCAGGCTGCACGAGCGGTCACGGGGTCTGCGGTCTCTCCCGACTTTCGCGCCGGTCGATGGTCGCAACGCTGACCTTCATGGTCAGCGGCTTCGCCACCGTTGGGCTGATGCGCGCTTTCGGTTTCATCAACGGATAGTCGGAGGACACCGGACATGAAGAGGAATATGGGAACGGTCGATCGGATGCTGCGCACCATCGCAGCCTTGGCGATCGGTTATCTCTGGTGGACCGGAACGATCAGCGGGGACCTCGGTGTCGGCTTGGCGATCGTCGCAGTTATATTCCTTCTGACAAGCGCGGTCAGCTTCTGTCCGCTCTACCGCCCGCTCGGCCTTTCAACCTGCGGCACTGGGAAGTGAAGGTCCCTGCCATCTCGTTGCTAGCGGGCACCTTGTTCGGAGCTGGGCTCACCATATCCGGCATGGCTGACCCCGCGCGGGTGCGCGCCTTCCTCGATCTGTTCGGGGCCTGGGATCCCACGCTTGCCTTCGTGATGGTCGGTGCGATGGTGCCGATGGCGATCGCCTGGTTGGTCCAGAAGCGGATGCCGCGACCGATCGTCTGCGAGGCGTTCGACTTGCCCGGTACAAGCTTGCTGGATGCCAAGTTGCTTGGCGGAGCGTCATTGTTCGGGATCGGTTGGGCGATCGGGGGACTATGTCCCGGCCCTGCACTCGCCGACCTTGCCATCGCACCAATTGAAGCCGGAATTTTCGTCGCCGCCATGCTCGCCGGCATGACCGCGCACCGCATCATTACAAAATGAAAAGAGGCCCGCTTCAGAGCGGGATCGAGGAGAAGCCATGGACATCAAGCCGCTCAATCGGGACTTTGCAATCTCCCCGCAGATTGATCTCGCCGACCTTCCGGCAATCGCCGCCCAAGGTTACAAGGCGATCATCTGCAATCGACCTGATAACGAGGAGAAGGGTCAGATTGCCGCTACGGAGCTTCGTGAAGCTGCCGAACGACTGGGCTTAGAGTTCGCGCATGCGCCCGCAGTCTCGGGGGCGATTACCGATGCGAATGTTGAGGCCATGGCAAGTGCGCTAGCGCGCCTTCCTAGGCCGATTCTCGCCTTTTGCCGCTCCGGCGCGAGGTCGACGAAGTTGTATGACCTCTCCTCCTCTCGGAGCCAATCGGCCCCTGTAGTCCATATTCACGATGTCGTGATTGTCGGCGGCGGTGCAGCGGGGATTGCGACGGCAGCAAGCCTTCTAAAGCGCAATCCGAAGCTCGATATTGCAGTTATCGAGCCATCTGAGGAGCATTATTATCAGCCCGGTTGGACTATGGTCGGCGCCGGTGTCTTCGAGAGAGAGTTCACACGACGCACTGAAGCGCAGGTCATGCCGAGCCGAGTGAACTGGATCCGCGCAGCAGCCTCGGATTTTGCCCCCGACGAAAACAAGGTGATCCTCAGTGATGGCGGCGAAGTCCGCTACCGTGTTCTCGTTGCCTGTCCGGGTATCAAATTGGATTGGAACGCTATTCCGGGCTTGGCCGATACGATCGGCAAGAACGGCGTGACGTCCAACTATGGCTATGATCTTGCGCCCTACACCAACAGACTGGTGAAGCAATTCAAGGGCGGACGGGCGCTGTTCACCCAGCCCGCAATGCCGATCAAGTGTGCCGGCGCGCCGCAAAAAGCGATGTACCTTTCCTGTCATCGCTGGGAAAAGGCAGGCGTCCTGAAAGACATCGACGTCCAGTTCCACACCGCCGGCGCGGTGCTGTTCGGCGTTGCCGCCTATGTCCCGGCACTGATGGAATATGTCGAGCGCTATGGCGCGCACCTCAACTTCGAATCGAAGCTCGTCGCGATCGATGGCGCCGCAAAAGTGGCGACTTTCGAACGCAAGGATAGCGACGGCACCGGACGCGTCGAAGAGCGCTTCGACATGATTCACGTCGTGCCGCCACAGGTCGCGCCGGATTTCGTGCGCACCAGTTCCCTCGCAGCAGCCTCCGGCTTCATCGAAGTCAACGAGGCGACGCTTCGACATGTGCGCTATCCTAATGTATTTGCATTGGGCGACGCCTGCTCCGCCTCGAATGCCAAGACCGCCGCTGCGGCGCGCAAGCAGGCGCCGGTTGTCGCGGTCAATGTACTTGCCGTGCTCGAGGGCAAGCCGCCGACCGCTGACTATGACGGCTATGGCTCCTGTCCGCTAACGGTCGAGGCTGGCAAGATCGTGCTCGCCGAGTTCGGCTATGGCGGCAAATTGCTGCCCAGCTTTCCCAATTGGCTGATCGACGGAACGCGGCCCTCGCGCCTGTCCTGGCTCCTCAAGGACACCATCCTGCCGCCGGTTTACTGGCATGGCATGCTCAAGGGCCGGGAATGGATGGTCGCGCCGCACGCGATCGAAGCGGCGCACTGAGCCATGCTTGAGCCGCTTCAATATGCCCTCGGCGGACTGTCAGGCGCGCTGGTGGGCTTTGTCCTCGGGCTTGTCGGGGGCGGCGGGTCGATCCTCGCCGTGCCGCTGCTGCTCTATCTCGTAGGCGTCCGCAATCCGCATGAGGCGATCGGCACCAGTGCATTGGCCGTCGCGGCCAATGCGCTTACTGGCCTCTGGAACCATGCCCATGCCCGCACCGTGAACTGGCGGTGCGGGGGGATCTATGCTGCTGCCGGCGTCGTCGGTGCGCTCGGCGGTTCAACGCTTGGCAAGAGCATCGATGGGCACAAGCTGCTGTTCCTGTTCGCGATCCTGATGATCGTTGTGGCAGTCTTGATGTTTCGCGGTCGCGGCGACCAGGGCGTCGAGGGCGCGCAATGCAATCGGGAGAATGTCGGCAAGGTTGTCAGCTATGGTCTCGGGACCGGCGCCTTTTCCGGCTTCTTCGGGATCGGCGGCGGTTTCCTCATTGTGCCGGGGCTGATCGCCTCGACCCACATGCCCATCCTGCGCGCGATCGGCACCTCGCTCGTCGCGGTCGCGGCCTTCGGTCTGACGACAGCGCTCAACTATGCGCTTTCGGGCTACGTCCTTTGGGGTCTGGCCGGCGTGTTCATCGTGGGCGGCATTGTCGGGAGCGTCATCGGCACGCGTGCATCGCAGGTACTGGCCGCCGAAAAGGGCCGGTTGAACAGCCTCTTCGCAGTCTTCGTGCTCGTCGTTGCCATCTACATGCTATTCAAGAGCTGGTCCGAACTCGCCAGCTGAACGGGGATATTCATGGACGCCATCATTCTCGCAAGGGCGCAATTCGCCTTCACGGTGAGCTTTCACTTCCTCTTCCCGGCCTTTTCCATCGGGCTGGCAAGCTATCTGGCCGTGCTCGAAGCTCTGTGGCTGAAGACCGGCAAGGGCGTCTATGCGAACCTGTTTCGCTACTGGCTGAAGATCTTCGCCGTCGTGTTCGCGATGGGCGTCGTCTCGGGCATTGTCATGTCCTACCAGTTCGGCACCAACTGGTCAGTGTTCTCGGACAAGGCGGGACCTGTCATCGGACCGCTGATGGCCTATGAGGTGCTGACCGCCTTCTTCTTAGAAGCCGGATTCCTCGGGGTCATGTTGTTCGGGATCAACAAGGTTGGGCGCAAGCTGCACTTCGTCGCGACGCTTGCAGTCGCGCTGGGGACTTTTATTTCCGCATTCTGGATCCTGTCGGTCAACAGCTGGATGCAAACGCCCGTTGGCTATGAGGTCGGCGCCAACGGCCAGTTCCTGCCGGGGCCAAGCTGGCTGACAATCATCTTCAATCCCAGCTTCCCCTATCGGCTCTTTCACACGGTCCTTGCCGCCTATCTGACGACCGCTTTTATCGTGGGTGCCGTCGGAGGATGGCATCTCTTAAAGGACCGCACCAATCCCGGCGCACGCAAGATGTTCTCTATGGCGATGTGGATGGCGGCGCTCGTTGCTCCGATCCAGATCTTCGCCGGCGACATGCACGGGCTCAATACTCTCAAGCACCAGCCGGTGAAGGTGATGGCGATGGAAGGCCATTTTCAGAGCCACCCGCACGGTGCGCCTTTGATCCTGTTCGGCATCCCCAACAGCGCTGAACAGCGGGTGTATTATGCCATCGAGATACCCAAGGCGTCGTCGCTGATTCTCAAACACGAACTCGATGCGCCCTTGAGTGGCCTGGACACCGTGCCACCAGCTGATCGTCCTCCCGTCGGTATCGTCTTCTGGGCCTTTCGCGTAATGGTCGGGATCGGTTTCGCGATGCTCGGGATCGGGATCCTGAGCCTCATCGCGCGCTGGCGCAAGGCGCTCTACGACTGGCCGCTGCTGCATCGCTTCGCTGTGCTGATGGGGCCGTCGGGACTGATCGCAGTGCTGTCCGGCTGGATCGTGACGGAAGTCGGACGGCAACCCTTCACAATCTATGGTCTGCTGAGGACCGCCCAAAGCGCTTCACCGCTGGATGCTCCTGCGGTCGCCTCGTCGCTGCTGGCCTTCGTGGTCGTCTATTTCGCCGTCTTCGGGATGGGCATCTGGTATCTGCTTCAACTCATGAAGAAGCCGCCTGAAGCACATGAACCGCCGCCCAGTGATGCGCCCATTCGCAGTGCGGGGATCACCCCGGCGCCGGCTATCATCGAGGGAGCTTCGTCATGATCGATCTCACCGTCATCTGGGCCTGTATCATCGGCTTTGCTATCATCGCCTATGTCGTGATGGACGGCTTCGATCTCGGCATCGGCATCCTGTTTCCGTTCTTCAAGGTCGGGCAGGATCGGGACACCGCGATGAACAGCATCGCTCCGGTCTGGGACGGAAACGAAACCTGGCTGGTTATGGGCGTGGGCGGCCTGTTTGCCGCATTCCCGCTGGCCTATGCCATCATCCTTCCCGCGCTTTACGCGCCGATGATCGCAATGCTGCTTGGCCTTGTATTCCGCGGCGTGGCATTCGAGTTCCGCTGGCGCGACCCGGCGCACCGTGCTTTCTGGGACAAGGCGTTCACGACAGGGTCGGTCGTCGCCACCTTCGCGCAAGGCATTGCGCTCGGCGCGCTGCTACAGGGCATCACGGTCGAGGGGCGCAGCTATGCCGGGGGTTGGTGGGAATGGCTGTCGCCGTTCAGTCTGCTGACGGGTGTCGGGCTGCTAGTCGGCTATGCCCTGCTCGGGGCTTGTTGGCTCAACTGGAAGACTGAAGGCGGGTTGCGACGGCAGACGGTGACCTATGCCGGGCGGCTTGGCATCGGCCTGCTCATCATGATCGGCGTGATCAGCCTCGCAACGCTGCGGCTCGAAACGCAATACTTTCAGCGCTGGCTGAGTTTCCCGGGCGTGGTCGCGACAGCGCAGGTGCCGCTCGCCACGCTCGTCGTAACATTCCTGTTTTATCGTAGCCTCCGATTGAAGCGCGATGCGCAGCCTTTCTTCTGGGCGTTGGCCCTGTTCGGGCTATGCTTGGTCGGCCTTGGTGTCTCGATCTGGCCCGATGTCGTTCCGGCGCGGGTGACGATCTGGGAAGCTGCAGCGCCCGTCCGCAGTCAGTTGTTCATGCTGGTTGGAGCCTCGATCATGGTGCCCGTGATCCTGGCATATACGGCCTGGTCCTATTGGGTTTTCCGGGGCAAGGTTGGCATTGAGGGGTATCATTGATGCCGCTCTGGCTGAGTCGCCTTGGATGGTTTTTCGGCATTTGGGCTGCTAGCGTTTTCGCGTTGGCGCTTGTGGGCGGAATGCTCCGCTGGTGGCTACGCTAAATGGCCCCTCGCCATAGGTGAGAGGCCAACACTCAAATTTCGGTATTTTTGGGCGTCTTCTACGTCGATCCCGAGATAGCTAACCATATTCTCGATCTTGCTATGGCCGAGCAGGATCTGGACAACCCGTAGATTGCCGGTCGCCCTGTATATGATCGATGCCTTCGCTCGGCGGAGTGAGCGGGTGCCGTATTCGCTCCGCATCAGGCCAACTCCTGTCAACCATTCATCTACAAGCCGAGCATAATGCCGAGGCCGTTCGTCGGGAGGTGCGGGAACGTCGGCTTGTAATCAGGGCTGCCGTTTAACATGTCACAGGCGAACGTCGGGAATGTCCCAGCGCCCGTGCCCGGCACGCCCTGGGCACGGGCGCCAGCAGATTCAGATCTCCGTGTTTTCTGCAAGGGCAAGCGCGTCCTCTACGTCGATCCCTAGATAGCGCACCGTGTTCTCAATCTTGCTATGGCCGAGCAGTATCTGAACGGCGCGAAGGTTGCCCGTCGCCCTGTAGATGATCGATGCCTTCGTTCGGCGAAGTGAGTGCGTGCCATACTCGCTCCGCATCAAGCCGACACCTGTCACCCATTCGTCGACAAGCCGAGCATACTGCCGTGTGCTCAGGTGCCCATTGTGATCAACCCGGCTTGGGAAAACATAATCGTCCACTGTTCCGCCCCGGCGTTCGAGCCATGCCAGCAAGCTCGCTCGAGCATCTGGCAGCAGCTCAAATTGAACGGGCCGACCTGTTTTCTGCTGCATGACGATTGCCCGCGTTCGGACCTGCCCGCCGCTTACAAGGTCGCCGATCTTGATCTGCACGAGGTCGCAGCCCCGAAGCTTGCTGTCGATCGCCAGATCGAACAGCGCCCGATCTCGTAGGCGGCGGCGCTGATTGAGGTAGAAACGGATTTCCCAAATCTGCTTCGGTTTCAGCGCCCGCTTGGCGCCCACGGTCCTTCCTGCATTCCAAACCGGGCGCTTGGTGGCGATGAGTTCTGTTTCAGGCATCTCCATGATCGTTCTCCTTTGGCCACATTGGCCTTCTGCAGAACGCTTGCCGACGAGGATGCGCAGGACTTGCTATAGGGCTCGTGCCGACCAACTCAAGACATTTGGCGTCATTGATGTGACCGACAGCTTTTGCCAGGATCCGCCATGCCATGGCTGCTGCCAATATAAAGTCGCCGCCCACCATGCGGAGCTTTGCCATCTGAGCGACATACCCAGAAGGTCAGCACTCTTTCCAGCATTCCTCTCGAGGACATTGCCTGGGCTGCGCATGCCGCGCGCCAGGCCATGGAGCGTGACCAGACGCCGCGGCTCTGGTTCCAGCTCTATTTCCAGGCTGATCGAGGGCATTCGCTTGAACTGGTGCGACGCGCCGACGCTGCTGGCTATTGCGTCCTCATGGTAACGATCGATGCGGCCATGAAGCGATCCGAATTCGCACTGCCGGAAGGGGTCGAGGCCGCCAATCTCCGTGGAATGCCCCGCAGCGTCCAGAACAGCGCGGCTGCGGGCGGGCAGATCATCTTTGGAACGGCGCTGGCCGACGCCGCACCAACCTGGGACGATATCGCGTGGCTGCGCAAGCAGACCAGTTTGCCGATCATATTGAAAGGCATCCTTTCTCCTGCTGACGCTCGCATGGCACTTGATCATGGCGTTGATGCCATTGTCGTGTCGAACCATGGCGGACGCGTCACCGACGGTCTCATCACGCCCATGAAAGCGCTTCCATCGATCGCGCGTACGATCGATGGAAAATGCCCGATCCTTCTCGACAGCGGTGTGCGTACCGGCACGGATGTCCTCAAGGCGATTAGCCTTGGTGCCAGCGCGGTCATGATTGGTAGGCCGCAACTTCATGCCCTCGCGGTGGCAGGCATGGCCGGCGTTGCCCATATGCTTCACATGATACGGGCAGAGTTCGAACTCGCCATGGCGCAAGTCGGCGTGAAATCGCTGGACGAACTTGGTCCTGCTTATGTCACCTCTTCAGACTGATGTGTGAGGCCGGACGAATGTCCGGCCGCATGTTCCTCTAGGCGCGACATATGCACTATCCTCGGCGCTTCGAGGCCGGCGAGGCATAAACGCCGTAGCCCACCCTCTCGATCAAGCCACGCTTGGTCATCTTGCTGACGACCGAGCGAGACACGCCCATTCGGCCGAGATCGGCGATTGTTGCCGTGTCACGATCGCGCAAAACCGCAAAGACAACTGCCTGTTTGGGGGCGCCATATGTGCGATTTATGAGCCGGATCGAACGATCCTGTCGCTTCTTTGCCCGTTGTTCAGGAAGACCTGGGCACCGGGCGACATTACGAAAATCAAGTTTGCCGCCACGCCGGGTCAGGCCTGCTGCGCACGCGTCCAGCAATGCGTGCAGGTGCGCCGGCAGCCCGATGTCCATCGGCGGTATCTGGCGCTGGAATGCTGCTATGCCCCCAAGAAGCCGGATCTCATCCTGGTTCACAAATGGGCTGGACAATGTCGCTATCACGAAGCCTCGCTCGGTGGCGTGTTCACCCAGTGCTGCGAATGCCCGGATAGCGGCCTCTCCGACTTTGGCACTGCTGCCACCACGCAGAAGGCAAATTGCCAGCCGCTCCTCCCTTGTGAAGCGCTTCAAAGGAAGGAAGCGGCTGGACATGGTCAGAACTTCGCGCTGAGGCCGACCTTCACCGCAGTCGGTGAACCTGGCGTGATGTTGTTGTTGCTATGGGCATAGAGATAGTAACGCTTGCCAAGGATATTCTCGACATTCACCTGCAGGCTCAGCTCTGGCGCGATGTCGAAATAGACGGCGCCATCGAGCCGCGTATAGCCGGGCATCGCGACGAAATTGTCGGTCGAGGCGTAGCGCTTGCCCTGGTAGATCACGCCCAGCGCAGCGCCGAGCTGTTCGATCGGATCGAAGCGGGTCCAGAGCGAGGCGCTGTGCTTGGGCATGTTGGGCAGGATGTTCCCTGCCTGGACAGTGCCCGAGACATTGTCGAGGAAGGTGCCGTCGGAATAGGTGTAGGCGCCGACCATGCTGAGCTGCTTGGTAATGCTGCCCGCAGCACTGAGTTCGATGCCCTTGGTGCGCTGCCGTCCGATCGGCACCGTCGGCGAGGCCGCATTATTGGGATCGCTCAGCGCCAGAACATTGTCGCGATCCAGTTGATAGATGGCGGCGGCAAGGTTGAACGTGGGGAGAATGTCCCACTTCGCACCGATTTCGTAGTTCTGGAACTTCTCCGGCGCCAGGCTGGCGTTGGAAAGCGAAAGGCCGGTCAACTGGTCGCCACCACGCGGCTGGTAGGTACGCGAGTAGCTTGCATAGATGGAGGCATTCTCGGCCGGCTTGAAGATGAGGCCGGCGCGCGGAGACCAGAGATTGTCGGTCACGTCATAATATTCGGGAGATATGGTGCTGCCGCTCGTCCGGAAGGCGAGGCTGCGCCGATCGTGCAGCGTGGTCTTGAAATGCTCGTAGCGCACGCCCACGACGATATCGAACATGGGCGAGATGGCGATCTGGTCCTGGACATAGCCGGCCGCGACCTCCGCCACGCCGTTGCTGTTCGTGCTGCTCGAAATCATGGTCCAGCTGGTGGGCAAACGAACATTAGACGCCGAGATCGGCACGGTCACCGAGCTTGCATTGCCTGCAAAACGCCCTTCTTCCCGAATATTGTCGGATTTTTGGTGACCATATTCAGCGCCCACGAGCAGGGTATGCTCAATGGAGCCGGTATTGAAGATCGCATTGAAATCGGTCTGGTTGATGAAATTCTTGCGTTGCGTGGTGGCACGATAGGCCGAGATGCTCACGCTCGTTTCAGCTGCGTTGACCGCGCCGGGGAAGACGTTGGAATAATATTTGTCATAGTCGGCATAGCGGGTGCGGTTGCGGATCGAGACCGTGTCGCTGAACTTATGTTCGATGAACAGCGAACCGGCGTCGGTATTCGTACCGGTAGGGCTCTGGGTCGGATCGCCGAAGAACTGACCGCGCGGCGTGCGAAGCGGGCCAACGATATTGGTCGCCGAAGCGCCGAACCGAGCGGGAACGCCACGATCGGCGACGCGCTCATCCTCGAAATGCTCATATCCAAGCGAAATGGTCGTATCGGGACCAATTTTGAATGAGCCGGTCGGGTTGAAGCCCCAGCGGTTATAGTTGACGCCATCGCGATAGCTGTCGCTGTCCTGATAGACACCGGTCAGTCGGACAGCTGCAAAATCGCTGATCGGCGTGCCCAGATCAAACTGGGCGCGCTTATGCTCGAAGCTTCCGCCTTCCAGTCGGAAGGCACGATGAAGATTCCAGTCCGCAACCTTGGTAACGCGATTGACCACGCCGCCTACGCCGCCCCGGCCGAAGATCATCGCGTTCGGTCCTTTGAAGATTTCCAGCTTCTCGATGTTATAGAGGTCGCGATAGGTCTGGATATCGTCGCGCATGCCATCGACGAAGAAGTCGCCGGTGGTCGAATTGCCGCGGATCACCAGCGTTTCGCGATTACCCTCGCCCTGGGCCGAGAAAACGCCCGGGACATAGCGTATGGCGTCACCGATGCTGTTGGCTGCCTGATCCTCGATCTGCTTGACCGACACCACATTGACCGACTGGGGTACATCGATCAGCGGCGTATCCGTGCGCGTCGCGCTGATGCTGCGGCTGACCTTGTAGGAGCTTTCGGCTTCCCGATCATCGATCGCGGTGTCCGTGACCGTTACGGACCCGAGAACCTGCTCCTGGGCTATTGCGAGTGAGGGGGAGACCAGCGAAAGGAGGATGCCGGGCGCAGTCGACGCAAGCAGCGCCGATCGGAAAATCGCTGAATATTGCAAGGTTAGATCCCCTTCATTTAATGCGAATAGTTATCATTCGCGAGGGGGGTTAGCGCTTCGGTCGGGACGTGCAACTGGCCCAGGGATAAGGTTGGGATGTTGTATATGCCCCCCAATGTTCCGGTAACTTATCGCGCGAGACGAACCTCTACAGCAAAACCGGGCTTGTCCAGAACGGTCGCACAGCCCCCATGGATTTGCGCGACAGCAGAGACAAGGGCCAGGCCCAGACCATGTCCGTCGGTGGTGCGGCTGGCTTCGGTCCGCGTAAAACGGCTGAACAGTCGATCACGCTCGGTTGCCGGAACACCGGGACCATCATCGCAGACTTCAAGAATAACGAAAGCCTCGCTGGCAGTCAGATTGAGCGCGACCGTCGTGCCAGCCGGCGTATGCCGCAGCGCATTATCCAGCAGGTTGGTGATGAGTTGGGACAGCAATCGGGCATCGCCCCGGATGCGAAGCCCCATATGGATGGTGGAATGCAGCGCATGACCTGAAAGCTCGAAATCGGGCGCATAGGTTTCGACCACATCCTCGACCAGATCTCCAAGCGCCAGTTCCTGAAAATCTCGCTTGAGCGTGCCCGCCTCGATTTCGGATATGCGAAGGATGGCCGAGAAGACCTCGAGCAGTTCATGGGATTCTGCTATTGCCGCCTCGATCGCGCGCGTGCGCTTGTCTCCGCTGAAGGCGAGTGCTTCATCCAGACGATTATTCAGGCGCGTCAGTGGCGTTCGAAGGTCATGCGCAACATCGCTCGACACCTGTCGAAGATTCTCGACCAGGGCAGCATTGCGGTCCAGCATATGATTGAGCGACTTGGCGACGCCGTCGAACTCGTTGTCAGATCCGTCCAGCGGCATGCGCTGGGTCAGGTCTCCTCCGATAATGGCCTGGGCCGCATCGTCGAATCGGCGCAATCGACTGCGCGTTACAGCGCCAACGGTCCAGGCGCCCCCGACAGCCAGAAGAAGCATGGCGGCAAATGAGGCCGAAAACAGCTTCAGGATCGTGATGTCCATCTCGTCAATCACCGTGCGATCTGCTGCCACCAGAAGGCGGCTGCCGTCGGGCAGATCGGTGATGAGTGCCTGGGCTATGGCGCCATCCTTCCCGTAGTGCAGTAATTCGAAATATCCTGCCTTTGCCGGAATTTGCGCATCCAGTGCGCCGGCCAGCCGTCGTCCTTGGGGATCGACCAGAATATATCCGAGGCTTGCCGTGCTGTGCCCGGCATCGCGCTGATGAATGAGTTCGGCCAGTGCCGGGGTTCCGCCAGCACCCGCCCGCTCCAGCAAGGCGCTCGTCTCGGTGGCGGTTCGATGGTCCAGTTGCACCTCCATCGCCTCATGGGTCAGCGCATAGGCCAAGAGCCCGATCACAAGCGTCGCCAGAACGAAGGCCAGGCTAACCAGTGCCGTAAGGCCAAAGGTCGTTTTCCATGGGCGGGGCATTAATTGCTCCTGATCATGTAACCCGCGCCGCGAACCGTCTCGATCGCATCGACATCGAAGCCCGCATTCAGCTTCGAGCGAAGCCGACTGAGATGGGTCTCCACGATATTGGTCTTGGGCTCGAAGTCGAAGTCCCATACGCGTTCGAGCAGCATCGTTCGGGTAACCACGCGATGAGAATTGCGCATGAGTTCGGCGAGCAGCGAGAATTCCCGCGGTTGCAAAATGACCTTCTTTCCTCCGCGATGCACTGTGCGCCTGTGAAAGTCGATATCGATGTCGCCAACGGTCAGCCGGGACTGTTCGACTTGCGGTGCCTGCCGTCGACCAAGGGCATTCAAGCGGGCGAGGAGCTCGGAAAAGGCGAAGGGCTTGACCAGATAGTCGTCGGCGCCTGCCTCGAGCCCCTCTACCCGATCCGCTATTCGACCAATTGCGGTCAACATGAGAACGGGCGTGAGGTCGCCGGTCGCGCGCAGCATCTTGAGCAGGGATAGACCGTCCAGTCCTGGCAGCATGCGATCAACGATGATCGCGTCATAATTGCTGTCCGTTGCCTGGAACAGTCCCTCTCGTCCTTCCTCCACAAGGGTCACGGCATGCCCCACTTCCTTGAGGCCTCGGCTGAGGAATTCGCGTGTTTCCCCATCGTCTTCGATAATCAGGATATGCATGCGTTCTTCTACTCCATCACCCTGACCGGATCGAGCGGCTCAGGTGCTCGCTGCCATCCACCGCCCAGCGCACGGAACAGGGAGATATAGGATTGTGCCAGCAGATGATCCGACTGTCCCTTTTGAAGAGCAGCCGTTGCAAGGGTTCGTTCGGCATCGATCACCAGCAATGGCGACGCGTCGCCAATCCTGGCCCGGGCACTGGTTCGACGGGCGTAAAGCCCTGCTGCCTCTCTTGCCCGATCAAGCGCCTGGTTCCGGATGGCTTCGCTTTGTAGGCCTGCAAGTCCGGTTTCGACTTCCCTGAGGGCGCGCAGAACGGCGTTGTCGAACGAAGCCAGCGCAGCGCGTTCGGCTGCCTGCGCCTGCGCGATCTTGGCGCGCGCCGGCGCCTGGTTGGGGAAGGACCAGGAAATTAGCGGTGAGGCACTGGCAGAAAAAGCGCCGGACAGAAGTCCCAATGCGCCGCCCAGCGTGATCCTGGGATAGAGTTCGGCCCGCGCGATGGTGATCTTGGCTGTTGCCGAAGCAAGCTTGCGCTCTGCTTCGCGAATATCGGGCCGACGTGCCAGCAGTGCAGCACCGTCGCCTATTGGCACTTCGCTGCTCGCTCTGGGCAGCAGCGTGCAATCAACCTTGGCCATCTGGGGGGTGGTAGGCGGCAAGCCCTGAAGCGTTGCGAGCCGGAATCTTGCGCTGGCGGCAGCGGCATCGAAAGCCGGGATCGTAGCTCTCGATGCTTCAAGCAGGCTGGCGGCTTGCGCGACCTCAAGGGGAGACACTTCCCCTGCCGACAATTGTTCGCGAACGGCCTTGAGATTGCGTTCCTGCGCATCGACAATCTTGTAGGCCACCGCCCCATTCTGACGCGCCGCACATAGATCGATGTAAGCGAGCACGGTATCTGCCGCCACGGCCACGCGCACACCATCCAGCGCGGCCGCTTGCGCCTGCGCGTCAGCGCGGGCGGCCAGCGCTCCCGCACGCAGCCGACCGAACAGATCGATATCCCAGCTTATGGTTGCTGCGGCATCATAATCACTGCTCGACACATTGGCTGCGCTTGGCTGCCCTGCAGGATTGTCGATCGCTGCGCTGCTTTCGAGGATCGGTTGCGGAAGTGGGGGGGGGTGCCCCCGC
>JAEXHR010000302.1 GCA_023449855.1 Pseudomonadota bacterium
ATCACCCCCCCCCCCCCCCCCCTAGCCGGGGGGGGGTCGTCGTTTCTGTTCGGATGTCACCTGGCAGCCGATGCCTTCGCCAGTTGCACCTGTTCCCGCAGGGCGGGCAGCCCGACCGCGCCGGCGATGACCCGGTCTCCGATCACATAGCTTGGCGTGCCCGTAATCCCCAGCGCGCGGGCCAGACGCATGGATTCCTCCAGCGTCGCCTTGATCTCATCGCTGGCAAGATCGCGCTCGAGGCGAGCCATGTCCGCGCCGGCGCTTTTCGCCGCTTCCATGGCGGCCGCGCGATTGGCCTGGCCACCACCGAACATCGCCTTGTTGAAGACCGTGTAGATCCGGCCGCCGTCGCCATCCTGCATGCGGACGGCAATGCCGACCCGCGCTGCTTCCAGCGATTGCGGACCGAGGATCGGTAGCTCCTTCAGCACCACCCGGATATCGGGATCGCTCGCCAGCAGCGCATATTTGTCTTCGGCCGCGCGGCGACAGAAACCGCAATTATAGTCGAAGAACTCGACCACCGTGACAGTGGCGCCAGCATTGCCGAGCGTGGTCTGGCGCGGCGAGCGGAGCAGCTCATCGGCGTTGGCCTTGATCGCTTCGGCGCGATCGGGCGGCGAGGGGGCGGCTGCCGCAGGCCTCGGAGCGGCTGGTGCGTTTTGTCCGACGCGCGCCTTGAGCGCCTCTGCGAAGGCGCTGCGCAGGATCTGCGGATTTTTGGCGATGGCGTCGCGGATGATCTGCTCGACCAGATCGGGCCGCGTCGCGAGATAGTCGCGCAGCACGGTCTCGATCTCGTCTTTCGGGGCCTGCGCCATCGCCTGCGGCGACAGCAGCAGCGGCGCGATCAAGGTCAAGGCGATGAGCAGCCGGCGAACGGGGGAGTGCATCACTTCTTTCCTTCGGGCACGCAGGTGCAGATGTTTTTGACGACCTTGAATTCGCAAGGCATCCGCTTGCGGCTGTAGTCGCGTTTCTGAAACGGCTCGGCGAAATCGCGGATGCCGCAATAGAGCCGGCCGCACAGGTCTTCCTTGATGATGCCCTGGCCGCGGAGCTTTGGCGTTTCGCAGACGGAGCCCAGCGGTGGTTTGGCCGGGTTGGTCAAGGGTGGCTGTAGCGTCTGCCCGATGACGGATGTCGTCATGCCTAAAGCGAGGCCGATCGCGAGGAGTGTGCGGCGCATGATCATCGCGTCTGCCGCCTGCCACTTGCGCCGGGCTGCGAGCCCATGGATGGACCATCGAAGTCGAGAGCGGGGGCCAGCGACGGGCGCACCGGCGTCGCCGGTCGTTCGGGACGCTCTGGCCGTTTGGGCGCAGCGACAGTGGCGCTTTCGCCTTTCAGCGCTGGCTTCACCGGACGCGTTTCCTTCTTGGCCACCGGCCGCGCCGGCGGCGGCAGCGAGGCCAGGACGAGGCAGCCCGTGCGTTCGGCATTGGCGCGCCTGCCTGCGCCGCAGGGCACGCAGCCGCCATCGGCGCGGCCGTCGATCACCTGATCACGCCCGCGCGGCGCGCAGCGCTTCAGACCGGCGTCCTTCTGCGGCAGCACTTCCTGCACGCAATAGGGGCCGGACGCATAGGTGCCGGGCGGGCAGGGCTTGTTGCTCGGTGCCGTTGCCAGCAGCGTAAGCGCGTTGGGCGGTGCAGCCGGCACGGACATCGGTGCATCCTTGGCGATGCAGAAACCATTGACCGCGGTCGCCTTGTCGCCGCAGCTCACGCAGCGCAGCGAATAGGGATCGCGCACTTGCGTCTTGTCGTTGCAGGGCTGCAGCAACTGCGACGGAGCCGTTGGCGTCGATGCCGAGCCGGCGAGCGATTGGCCGGGTGGCTTTGCCTTCTCGATGGGAATGCAGATGCCGCCGGTGGCGCGCGCTTCGTCGCCACAGGAGACACATTGGCCACTCAGCGCCTCGCGCACCTCGTTCGGTCCCGGACATGGCGCCATGGACAGCGAGCCCGGCTGCTTCGGTATGGAGGCGTCGACCTTTGCGGGCGGCTTGGCAACGGTCTGCGAGATGCAGACATTGCCCATCACGCGTTCGTTCTTGCCGCACGGCGTACAGGTTTTCGCTGTCGCATCGTAGACACCGTTCGAGTTGCGGCATTCGGCGGCCTGCCGGTCCGGCCCGCAAGAGCCGCCGGGGCAGGCACTGCACACCATATTGCCGAATTCGTCGCGGCCCGGCATCGAGCCGGCCGGGCACGGCTGACAGACGCCGTCGATGGCGACCATGCTGACCGGGCAGGTGCAGACACTGTTGCCGCCGAACGCACCGCCGCCCGCCGACCAGCTCGCGCCCTGTGCACATGGCTCGCAGCTATTGGTGCGCGGATCGAGCTGGGTGTTCTCAGGGCACGCCTTGCATTCCCATTTCGGCGGACCGGCATCGCCGTCGCCCTTGGTCTCGATATATTGCAGGCCGGACGCGCATTTCGGTTCGCAGGTCGGCACGCCTTTCCAGGAAGTGGACGTGTATTTTGTCCACGGATCCTCGCAAATGATCTCGCAGGTGGTCGCTCCGGCCTTGGATTGGAAATTGTCGCCGCAGGGCATGCAATGGCCGCGCGCATCGCCGCCGATACCCGTGCGGATCGTGAAGAAATTCGCCGGGCAGACTTCGCAGGCTCCCTTCGTGACGTCGAACACGGCGGCGGGATCGTCGCAGCTCGTGAAGCAGATCGGCTTCTTGTGATTGTCGTAGCCCTGGAACACGCCGTATTTGCAGATCGGCTCGCACTGGTGATGCTTGAACGAGTATTTCGACCCGTATGTGCAGGCATCCACGCATTGCTTGGCGTCGTTGAACACCTGATCCTCGCCGCAGCCGCAGCCGATGTAGCCGACATTGTCGATGATCTTGTTGACGGGCAGCGTGCCGGCCGGGCAGGTGCACATGCCGTAGGACTTGAAGTTGCTCACCGAATTGTCCGGCAGCACCAGTTGTCCCGACTTCGCTTCGGCCATAGCCTTGGTATAGACGTCGTTGCCGCTGCTCCAATATTCGTCCACCGGACATGTCTTGTTGGGATCGATGTAGTAGTGATCTCCGAGATCGGCCTCGGCGAATGGCGAGGGAATGGCGCCGAGTGTGTGGTCCCAGACCCAGTCGCCTTGTGCTTCCAGCCATCCGATGGCATCGCCGATCGGGCCGAGGCATTCCTTCGAGTCCTGCTTGGCCTCGATCATGGCATCCTTGATCTCGGCGAGGCCGCCGATCAGGGTGCAGCCGCAGGTGATGTAGCTGAACACCACGGACAGGCCAGGTATATTCGACGCTTCCTCGACGATGGCTTCGGCGGCGAGATCGATCAGCTTCTTGACCGCCCTCTCGCCAAAAAGCTCCACAAGCGCGTCTTCGAGACCCGGTATCTCGGCGATCTTGTTGCCGAGGGCCATTGCAACCGCGCCGACGATCAACCCGTTGCATTGATCCACGGTGTCGAACACGCCGGCGAGATACATGCCGGCGATCACGCCGGTGATGGCCGTTCCCACCACATTGGAGGATCCGAGCGTTCCCGCGCATTCGGCAATGCCCGGTGCATTTTGGGCAGCGACGATATAGGCGCTGCCGACACTCTGTGCCGCCGCGATGCATTGATCGACCTTGTCGCCGACATCGTCGAAGAAGTTCGCGCGCGCGGGCTGAGCCATCGCGACCCACAGGATCGCCAGCGCACCGAACCAGCATCGCCATATGGAGGTCATGCGCATGGATGCGCTCCGCTATGGCGTGCGAGGGGAGGCCAGCCGCGACGTCGAGAAGCGGTCGACGATCTGGTTCTCGATGTAATCGCGCGTCACCGGATTGGTGCGGTCGAGCTCCAGCGGGATCGGCGGCTGGGTCTGCGAGAGTTTGGGCTGCGCCAGAATGAGCGCCGTGGCCTGCGTATCGGCGACGAGCATGGGATCGACACATTGGCCCGATGCAGCGCGGGCGCCGCCGGGGCAGGCGTTCTGTGCCAGTGATGGCGTTGCGCCAGCGATGAAAGCGAGACAGCCGGCGAGCAAGACAGAGCGCATCATCTCAAGCCTCTCTCAAAAACGGATCACGCCGCCGACCGAAGCGAGCCAGCCGCGGGTCTGCACCGATGGATTGCCGGAATTCGGAATGACGGTGTTGAACTGAACCTTGTTCGGGCTGCTGTCGTCGGCGGCCCAGAAGTGCTCGACGCGCATGGTGAGGCGCGTCATCGGCGTCGGCGTCACGCCGGCGCCGATGCCCGCGGTCCACGCTGTCTTGGCGCTGACGAATTCGAAGGCGGTGGGGTCGTAGCCGTTGTGGTCGCGATAGAGATAGGAGGCGACAGGGCCGACCGACCAGCCGTCTCGCGCATAGGTCAGATCGGCGACCACACGTGTCAGATTGCTGTTGGAGTTGAAATACTCCTCGAGCAGGCTCGATATGCCGATGAAGCGCACCTTGTTGCGATCGAAATGCGAGAAGGTGACCTGGCCCTTGGCGGACCAGTTGGCATCGAAAGCATAGCCGGCGGCGCCGGTGAGGATCACGCGATCGCCGCTCTGGTAGAACGACTGGCCGTTGAGTTTGGTTACGCCTTCCCAGGAATAGGCCACCGAGCCCTTGAGCGAGAGGCGCTCGCCGCGATAGCTGAGCGTGCCGGTGGCGGTGGTGACATCGCCGGGATCGAGCTGGTCATTGGTGGGCACGCCGAGAATGGTCGGGCCTTCGCGCTCGAACTTGCCCCGGTCGGTGTAGCCGATGGCGATGGAGCCGACGAGCGAGGCGTTGAAGAGGATGTTGGTGCCGATGGTCGGACCGACATTGAGGCCCTCGCCGAAAACGGGGATCAGCGCCGTATCGGAATCGCCGCGCGCGGCTGCATCGGCGCCGCGCAGCACGGTCTGGCCGGTCGGCAGATTGACGGCGATCGAGCCGAAAGGCTGCCACCAGCCGAAGCCGGAATAGGTGGCGGTGCCGGATACCGACGTATCCGTCGCGCCGTCATAGGCGCCTTGCGCACCATTGTTGGTGACGCGGCTGGAGATGAAGCCGCCGCGGGTGAGGAAATCCAGCTTCCAGTCTTCATTGGGGCGGCCGGTGAGCTGCAGGCTGAGCGGCACCATGATCTGCGTGCCGGTCTCGCGCGTCTCCGGCAGCGTGCCGGGAATCTTGCGCGTCGCATCCCAGGAGAAGATGCGGATATCGGTGCCGTAGCTGACATTCCAGTTCGAGGCCGGTACGGGATCGGCGCGTCCTGCGCTCGTTGCCCCGATCAGCACGGCAACGATGCCGACACCTTCGACGAATCGACGAAATTTCATCTGCGCCCCACTTCTCAGCGCGGCGAAGGTGACGGACGACCTGCAAGCTCGCATCCATCAGATGATGGAAAGCGGGAAATATTTCAGCCGAGTGGCCCGGCAAATCCTGTCACGAGCTTGATGAGGTCGGTCTGGCGGCTGGTGCCGGTCTTCTCGAACAGGCGGTGCAGGTGGCTGCGCATGGTGGATTCCGCAAGGCCGAGCTGGGCCGCGGCTTCCTTGACGCTGTCGCCGGCGAGCAGGCCGCTCAGCGCCCGCACTTCGCCGGCCGTGAGACTGAAACGCTCGCTGATCAGTGCGAGGGGACTCTTGAAGTCGATGGAGGCCTTCTGGATGAACACGGCGGCGGTGGCCGCATAGGCCTTGCCGATGCGTGTTCGTTCACGCGAGGTGAGCGGCAATACATAGGCGACGAGTTCATCATCGCCGAAGCGGCCGAGCGGCGCGGCGATGCCGCCGGTACCGATCGCGCCATCGCCTTCGGAGGCGCGCGTGACCAGCGCCTCCAGCATGTTTTCCCGCCCTGCTTCGCCGAAGGCAATGCGCCCCGATGCGATCCGCGCCACGCGCTTGTCGTCGAGCATGGCGACGCCGGCGCGATTGGCATGGGCAAGGCGGCAATCGGCGGTGACCAGAAACAGCGCAGCCGACAGTCCATCGACCACATCGGCCATGGTCTCGGCCTCGGCCTTGGCGAGTTCGATGCTGCGGCCGATGGTCATCGCCCGATGCACATGCGGCACCAGCAGGGCGACGCGCGATTTCGCCTCGTCATCGGCGATGCCGTGATCGCGATGGCGCACAACGGTGAGCGCGACCATGGCGGTCGCGGTGCGTTCGAGATTGGCGGCGATGAAATCCACATATCCCTGCGGCGCCAGCCATTCCTGCGCGAACCGGCTCTCATGCATCAGATCGAGCGGCATGATATCGGCGGAGCTGTAGACCTCGCCGAGCGGAAAGAACATGCCGGTGGGGAACAGCGGATTGAGCGGCGCGTAGGTGCTCATATAGGCCTGGGTGTAGTGCGGGTCGTCCCCCCAGGTGAACATGCGGTTCACGGACAGCGCCAGCGAGTCCTGGGAGAAGATGTTGCCCATGGTGCCCGGCACATAATCGCAAACGCCTGCCAGAGCTTCGGGCCATCGACCGGGATCCAGCGCGGCATCGTAGATCGAGCCGACCAGATCCAGTACGCGCGCATCCATTGTCATTCCCCCACCACAACCTCAGCGCGGTGAAGGTAGTATCAAATGGCTGGGATTTGCTAGTCGGCCCTGACGCTGTGGATGTCAGCTCATCAGGCCGAGCTTGCTGGCGCCGATATAGAGCGCGAGCACGGCGGCGTTGGAGACGTTGAGGCTCTTGATCTCGCCGGGCATGTCGAGCCGTGCGACGACGCTGCAGGTCTCGCGCGTCAGCCGCCGCAATCCCTGGCCTTCGGCACCGAGCACGAGGGCGAGGGGAGCGCTCAGCGGCACGGCGCTGATATTCTCGCTGCCCTCGCTGTCGAGGCCAACGGTCATGAAGCCCTGGTCGTTAAGCTGGTTCAGCGCGCGGGCGAGATTGGGCACCGCGACGATCGGCACCAGTTCCAGCGCACCGGATGCGGACTTCGCCAGCACGCCGGTGGCTTCCGGGCTGTGCCGGTTGGTGGTGATCACGGCATTGACCTTGAAGGCGGCGGCCGAGCGCAGGATGGCGCCGACATTGTGCGGATCGGTGATCTGGTCGAGCACCAGCACCATGCCGTCCTGGGGGAGTTCGCTGAGATCGAGGCCCTCCAGCGGATCGACCTCGGCCAGCATGCCCTGATGCACGGCATCGGGCCCCAGCCGGCGGTCGATCTCGTCCGGGCGCACCAGTTCCGGCGTCACCCGGGTGGCGATGTTCTCCTCGGCCAGGCGGCGGGCGGCGTTCTCGGTCAGCCACAATTTGCGAATCGTGCGGTTCGGATTGGCCAGCGCGAGGGTGACGGGGTGCCAGCCATAGAGGATCGCCGGCCCGTCGCCGCCGCCATCGCGGCCGCGGCGGGGCGGGCGGCGGCCCTGGTCACGGTCGGGGCGGTTCGGCCCCTTGTCCTGCCGTTCGTGCCGCCGGTCCTGATTCCGGCCGGAATCGCGGCCCTTTTGCGGGCCCTGCTGGAATCGCTGCTTGCGGTCTCGATCGCTCATGCCGGCTTGTCTCACGGGGGCCGGGGAATGGCAATTTGCCTGTGGGAACAATGATGCGGGAAGGGGCGGATAAATCCGTCATGATCGGTTGACTTTGGGCGTCGGCTTCCCGATAACCAGCGCCGCCGGGAGCCCGCTGAGCGGGTGCGCGTTTCCACGTCATCCAAGGCCGTCCAGCACCCATCCGGGTGCATGCCCTTTTGGGCGGATGGTGCGATGGCGTCGAGCGGGGGAGTGTCCCGAGTGGCAAAGGGAGCTGACTGTAAATCAGCCGCCTTATGGCTTCGCAGGTTCGAGTCCTGCCTCCCCCACCATTTTGATTTCACTCAGAAATTAGCTCTGGCGCGCCGCGGCTTGTAAGCAATCCGTAAGCAATTCTGTAAGCAATTGGATGTTCACTTTGTGTTCGGTTGCCAAGCGGAAGCCGCGTGCGTTTCGTGGTTGACAAAAATGGAAATTTTTCGGATAAGGTTGCTTCAGACTCGGGGCAACTAGATTCGAGGCTATCGTGGATTACGCAGAGGCTTTTCTTCGCGACCAGGTGCCTTTGACCTTGAGGTCAATGGTTCCAACAACAATGAAGACCGCTTATGAGGCGGCAGCTTTGCTAATTCGAGACGAGCCGATCTTGAATGTCGGCAGTGCCCAGCCTGGCCGAATAATCCAATGGGCAGTGGATCTGGGCTTTGAGCGGTTGTGCCAAAGTGGGCAATGGCCCTTCGATTTCCGTTGGCGACATTTTGAGCGACCGACGGGACGTTATTTGGAGATACTTCCGTCGCATTCAGTGATGACAATTAGTCAAGTCGCGGATCCGTTAAAGCAGCCGCGCGACGTTGTCTTCCGTGCGAACAAGCGTCTGAGCGGCCAAGGATGGCTTACTGGGCTGCCGCAGCCAGAGGATGAGAAGCTGTCGGGTGGTGTGCCGCACATCTTGCTCATTCATGGCCACCAAGAGCTAAATTTTGCTCATCTCGGTATTCCCCGTGATGAACACCATAAAGGCTATCACTTCCGAACGCCGAATCTGATGTTGATGCCACATGTTGTGACGTCAACAGAGGCGCCCGTAGAAGAGACGGACGCGGAAGCTGTGGTGACGTTGAAAGAAGAAATCGACAAGTGGCGTAGGGATCATGGTGAATAACAGGGTTTTGCAGTTTCCAACGCCCGCCGCCCGCGCCCAACCGGCCGGGCGGCTTTTGATTCCGTCCAAGCTCCGCGACGCCCGCAAAGTTGCGCGGCTTTCTCAGGGTGATCTCGGTGATTTGGTTGGAGTTTCGAGACAAGCGGTGTCGGCTTATGAACGCGGCGACAAGTCGCCAGAGCCTGCGACCTTCCAGAAGATCGCCGATGTACTCAAGCAGCCAGTATCGTTTTTCACGAGCGCAGACAGGCCCGAGTTTGGAACTGCTGGAGCTTGCTTTTACCGAAAGTTTGGATCGGATACCGTTCGTCGAAACGAAGCTTGTGCGGTGCTCGGCAGCTGGTTGGTTCAAACCGCCAAATACTTCGACGCGTTTTTAAACTATCCAACGCCATCGATCCCGGAATGCGCTCCAACATCCCCTTCAGGTCGTTACTCATTCGACGAAATCAATGAGATTGCGCTCGACGTTAGAAAGAAGTGGTCCCTTGGCCCTGGGCCGATCTCCAATGTCCTAGCCTTGCTCGAGAGCAAAGGCGTCATCGTTTGCCGGTATGAGATGCAGGGAGAAAGCGTTGAAGCGTTCTCCTTCTGGAACGGTGATCGTCCATTTATCTTTATGGCTTCAGAGAAGGAGGCGGGGGCGAGGTTGCGCTACGACCTTGCTCACGAGTTGGGACATCTTGTGCTTCATCGATGGGTGGAGCAATCGGAGTTAGAAGATAAGGCGACTCTGAAGCATATTGAGGGTGAGGCGGACAAGTTCGCCGGCGCGTTTCTCCTGCCTAGTACATCGTTTCCAAATGAGGTTTACACGCCACGACTTGATGGCTTCGTACCTTTGAAGGAGCGCTGGAAGGTTTCAATCCAAGCGATGGTCTATCGATGTAAAGATCTGGAGATCATCGACGCGGATCAAGCGTTGAATCTATACAAGCAGATCTCGTTTCGTCGTTGGCGGAAGAAGGAGCCGCTTGACGATCCAAGCAAGATTGCTATCGAGCAGCCTAGGCTCCTAAAGAGGGCTGCCGAGATACTTCTTGAAAGTGGGAAGAAGCAGCCGGAGGACATCCTGAACGAGTTGGCATTGAGTGCTGATTGGATTGAGAGACTTTGTGCGCTTGCACCAAAAACGTTGAGCTCAACTCCGAAAAACACGGCTTCCGTGGATCCGACGCTGAAATAGCATTCTTTGCTGTTATTCCGACCCATCTAGTTTCTTGCGGACGGCCACTCGACTTCTCGCCACGCGCCTAGTCGTTTCGACATTGCCAGCGATGTAATCGCGTCTTGTGCCTTCTATATCCGACTTCTGCATGTGGTCGGTGGTGTCCTCGATCGAAGCACCTGAGGCGCGGGCCTCCGTGCCGCCGCCGTGACGGGCCCGAGCGTTCCAAACTTCTTTTGGCACGCCGGCTGCATCGGCGACGTCTCGGTACATCCCATAGAAGGCACGGTACCGGACGGGATCGCCATTCTCGTCGGTGACGTATGGGCCGGTGCGCTGGTCTTCCGGCACGGCCGCCAGCGCGAGCTGGAAAAGGGGATACTCCATCACGTCGAACTGGGCAGCGTGCCCAGTCTTCAGCCGTGAAAGATCCAGGATACCCGTTTCAAAATCCTCGAACCGCAGGCCCGGACGCCACACCTTGCCTTCACGCAGGATCATGTCGCCGGTGACTTCGACAGCGCGCGCCGGCATCCAGTAGCCGATGGCGTCGATCTGGCTGATCGTGAACTCGAACTGTGCGGCGACGGCGAGGGCGACTGACCGGCCACGGCGCGTCCCCATCTCGATGCCTTTCAAGACGATCGCTTCTGCATGCGCATAGGTCATTACGGCCTTCGGCGCCTTCTTCGGTTTGCCGAGCTTCTTCTCCTCGTTCTCTTTCCTGAACTCCATGCCGTCGGTCATCTCGGCGAGCTTCAAGCAGTCGGCGAGGCCGAGCTCGCAGCCGTAACCGAGGATGATCCGGAATATCTGGATGATGGCCTTGGCCAGTCGTTCACGCGGCAGGCCACCCGGCTTGGCGGGTTTGCGAACCTCGCGAAACCAGTGTCGCAGATCCGCACCGGTGAGGGCAGAGATCCGGCGTCGGCCAGCGATCTTGTCCAGGGCGGTCAACCAGGTGACGTAGCCGCGCTGCGTGTTGTATCGGACGTCGTGAAAAGGCGATTGCTTGTCGGTCTGATAGCAGCGGATCAGCGATCCGACAGTGCCGTCATAAACCGGTCGGGTATCGACCTTACCAGCGTTCAGCCAGTCCTGCATTTCCGACCAAAGGTCGTTGCAGCGGTCGAACATGGCCTGCACGCCAGCCAGCGAATTCAGATCGCCATGGAGGCGGACTGTTGGTGGTTGGAAGCCGGCGGCGGCGGCGCGTTTCGCAGCGTACCAGTATGCCTCACGCGCCCCAGATGGACGCGTGATGATCCTAAACCCGCGACCCGTGATCTCGACTTCGATGCCGCCGACCAGCAGGGCGTTGTGTTTCCGGGCCATCGAAGTTTTCCTTGCCGTCCGGCTTGAACGGCACCACCCGGACGCGGGCGCTTATCGTCTGCGAATTTGAGCCGCCGTCAACGGCCGGTGGCAATGCTATTCCGTGGCGCGTCTTGAAATACTCGACCACGGCGGGCCAGAAACGGCCGCCCATGAGTTCGTCCACCCGGGGCAGGCCGTGCTTGTCTTCCAGGTATTTGGCCTTGCTTGGCCACTCTTTCGCGCGAGCCGCCCCCATCACTTCCAAAGCGATGCGGTCCTCGTCGGGGTACATCGGGATGGGGGGCAGCTCGCGGGCCATGGCTCAGCGCTTATCCGCGGTGGTGATATCGATTTTGAGGCTCTTCAGGACCGATTTCGCGCGGTCCGTGAGCTTGCTTTCGTCGAAGAACGGGTAGCGCTTTCGACGGTTTTGCTTCTCGTCGTACTTTCCGTTTCGGAAGCCCGATCTGGCTCGGACGTTGACGGCGTCATCCATCGGAATCATCCGTTCGGGGTATTCGCGGCACCCATAGAACGCGATGCCAAGCGTGTTCAGCTCGCCAATGAGGAACGCGTGATAACGGAGCATCAGCCCGGCCCGGGTGAGTTTCTTGCCCTTGCTGAGCGCGCCGATCCGCTTTGTCGGGCGCGGGAATGCAGTGGCGGCTTTCAGGTCGGCTGTGATCTTTGCGAGCCATTGGCCTTTAACGACGAAGTCGGCGCAATCAGATCCCTCGTGTTCACGATAGTGGCGATAGCTTAGTTCGAGGAACGTGGCGCAGCGGCTAGCGCTGTTCAGTTCGGTTTCGGTGGCGGCGCGGAAAATGTCCCATCTGATAGCGTTGATGGCCTCATACTTCTGATCATCCTCATCAGAGATATCGCCGGGCCTATTCCAAGGTTCCAAGAGCTTGCTCGCCTTCTTATGGCAGTGGTTCAGCCACTCAATGGGTTGGCCTGCGAGCGCGCAGCCGTCCTTCCCGATCGGAATGTTTCCAAAGATCGGGTGAAGGCCGTTCTTCAACGGGACGACTACCGGCGGTGGATTGCCCGTCGCTTCCGGTGCGCCAGGGGAGTCGTTCGAAAAGTTTGGGAGAGTCTGATCGGTGTTAGAAAGAAGGGTCTGAAGCACTTTATTGTCCTCCGACGACGCGCGGTCGTCACGCTCATCCGTGGAATAGCGGAGTGATGATTACGACGATTAATGGCGGTCGAAGATGCTGGCGTCTGGATCGCTGAAGAGCGAGCTCCGGCTGGAACCGCGGAGCAGGGCGCCGCTCTCGACTTGTTCGATGAATTTCGGACCAAGGTCGGATGCTGGATCCTGAATTGCGACCTGAGCGATGGCAATGCCAACGATTGCCGATTGCAGGCTGTCGGCAATTTGCATCATGAAGCCGAGCGCAACGTTGTCGATGCCGCGCTTGCCCATTGAGCTGTTTGCGGAATATCGGCCGGCTTTCGCCATGTCGGAGGCGATGGCGCCGAGTGTTGAAGCACCGGCATTGAACGTCAGCATCGGAAGAAACTCGCGCGCAAAAGCCCGGCCGGTAGCGATGTCAGTCGCGTAGTCGCCGGTCGGCGTGACGTGCCACCACGAGGTCTGTCCGTTCTGATCATCCTTTTTGAAGAAGGGCAGGCCGTCCCGAAGTTGCGTCAGCTCGGATGCCTGAGATTTGCGACGGCGGCGCTTCGGTGTGACGGCCGACGTGGCGAAGACGGGAGGAGAGACGGTTTCTGCAGTCTGTGTAGTCGTCATTTGATTGCCCTCGGTTGAAAATGGTTCGTTTAGCGACGTAGCCAAATGCGGATTGCGTAAAGGACGAGGCCGACACCGATCGCGATGCAAATCGCGTGATTGAAGGTGTCGTCCGACATCGCGTCATCGCTCCGGCGATGCTTGTGCGTGAGCGGCGACAAGAGCCTTGTTGATCAGGCCGAGCGTGTTGCGGAGGCTCGATGCGGACATGCCGGCGCCGCTCTCGACGATCGGAATGATGACTTGCATGTCGCGCCGCGCGTGGGTGCAGGCGGTGACGAGCAGCCGCAGCAAATCCGCTTCCGTAGCAGGCGGTGGCGCAGGAGAGGGCGGAGTGGATGCGCTGGACATCGCTCGCCCCTACGAATGCTCAAGGTCGAGGCTGCTCGCGCGGATTTCGCGCGCGAGTTCGATCGCATCGTCGGGAAAATGGGGGGCGTCTTCGGCAGGAAAGGCGGCCCGAAGCGACCGCAGGACTTCCCTCTCGTCGCCTAGATCGCAATCAGAGGCCGCGAGCGTCGCGGCGATGGTCAGCGACGGCTGCGCGGCGGTGACGCGGCTATTGAGTAAGGTGGCAGGCTGGTGGCGAAGCGGCATCGGTTGCTCCCATCATCGACGAGAGCAAACATATCTGGAGATACGTACATGTCAACGCAAAATGCGTACTCTATACGTTGGCTGCGCTTATTTTTGTGAGTTGTCATCTTCGAGGGTCGAATCGAGGACTCTTTCGAGCCAAAGCCGCACGAGTGCTGAGCTCTTGGCAGACATGTTGTGCGGGAGGACGAGGACAACCCTTCCTTCGGGAAGCGTTAGGATCGCATCCGTCACGCCGTCCTTTTCGGACCTCATCGCCGTTCGACGCGGATTTTCTAATGTTCTGGCTATTCTATCGGCCCCCGCCTGCACCCAAAGCGCCTCCAGGTCCTCTTCAGTTATAGGGGGAGTGCCCCGTCCCAGAAGCGCATTCCTAAAGCGTTCTACGATCTCCGGGCGATATGCGAGTTCATATTGCGTAGATAGGTACCGCTGAATGCTGGATTGCCCAGCGTAGCCCATGGCCTTTGCCAGATCGTCCATCGACAGCCCCGCTCGCGCGCGAAGGTTGTCGATCGCGCGGGCTCTGTCTTCTAATTGCGTTCGGAATAGAGATGGGGTCGTGGGTTTCGTCACTTTGGCGTCCACAAATTGAAGCGAGCCGGGATGAACCTTTACACCAAGGCGGGGCGGCATTGACAATGCGTTAAAATATATGCGATACGCGTACGTAACGTATCGGAGACGTTAATGTCGACACCCGCTAGCAGGACAATCGATCGGTTCGGAGGCATAAGCGCCTGCGCACGAGCTCTGAAATACCCCAAGTCGACTGTCCAGCGGTGGAAGGCGTCGGGCCATATTCTGCCGAAGCACACCGCCAAAATTCTGTCGTCCGCCGCAGAGTTGGGAATCACGCTTTCCACGTGCGACTTTTTGGACGTCGATCCTAACCATCCAGCCTTTGGCATCAATGCACCGTGTACCCCATCTCCCGATGGTACATCGGACCATGCTCCGCGATCATCGCCGCATCCCATAGCCGATACAGCTCGACCGCACGCTGACGCTCCCAATTCGGGCGGGGGAGGCGGCGCGTGATCTTTGGCGGCTTCATATCATTCTCTCAATTTGGTCGGCTGACGGACGAGTACGTGGGATTTCGCACCCGTCCGTCCCGACACGCCCGCTCTGCACCGGGGCAAATGCAGCCTGCAGGCGATCCAGTTTCACATCATGCCGTCCAGTTTCCACACGAAGCCGGCTTGCTGCGTTTTGTTAGTTGCGTGGTGTAGCGCCTCTCGTCCCAGCCATAGGGACACAGGTGATGTCGGAAAAATCCGAAAAACGGTCGGAGCGTATGAGTGAGTATCTGTTGAGTGAGGCGTCGAGCCTTCTTCGACAAGTCGCCGGCAATCGCCGGGCCGATGAATCGAAGAAGGCTGTACTCCGCCGCGTAGGGCGCGTGGTCAAGGACTGGACCCCGTCGCGCATCAAGGACGTCTGGTACTGCGACAAGCGTGTGCGCATCCGGGCGGCCGAAGTCGAGCAATTGCGAGCGCTGGTGAGCCAGCGCGAAGAACCTAAGGCAGATGTTGATGAACTTGTTGCAACGCTTCATGCGCGGGTCGAACGGCTCGAAAGCTTGCTCGAAGCGACCGCTCCGGCGCCGGATAGCGCGCGGCTGCCTCCGTCTCGGGTGCTGCTCCGCGAAATGGGCGGAGAGTCTGGCGCTGTGGATTGATCCGACAATCGAGACCGACAGTAATGCCGGCGGTGTCGCATGAGCATGAACTACGGAGTCGTATTTCCATCATTCTGGACCGGAGCGACCGGTCGTGCGCTGCGTCAGGATGTCGATGCGCAGATTGTGGCGCTCTACCTCATGACATCGCCGCACGCGAACATCATCGGGGTCTTCCGATGCCCCATCCAGTTCATCCAACTCGAAACAGGAAGGCCCATCGAAGGGGCTTCGAAGGGGCTTACCAAGCTCTGCGAACTCGGCTTTTGCACCGTCGATCCGGACACTGAGACGGTCTGGGTGCACGAGATGGCGAACTACCAGATCGGGACCGAGCTGAAGGGGGGCGACAAGCGCGCCAAGCATGTTCGTCGGTTCTATGAGAACATCGAGAATGTAAGAATAAAGCAGGCATTTTTCGCAAAGTACGGTGCTGCGTATCAGCTACCGGAGCCGCAAGTCTCCCCTGAAGCTGCAAGCCCCATCAAAGGGGCTTCGAAGCCCCATCATAGCCCCATCGAAGCCACTATCACTATCACCGACACTATCACTATCACTCCTCATCCTTCGGATGAGGGACCGCCAACGAAATCGAAATCGCGCGCTAAGCCAAAAACCCCAGTGCCGGACGGGCAGGCGCTGGAGGATCTGCGCGAGAGCTTCCGGTTGCACGCGGAGGCGAAGCGCATTCCCGCGCCGGTGACTGCCGAGCAGTTCGATCGGTTCCTGGATCACCATCGGGCGAAGGGCACGTTGTTCGCCGATTGGGCTGCTGCCGGGCGAACGTGGCTGAAGAACACCGTGAAATTTGAAGCCGAACGCCAGCAGGCGCGGGCGACAACCGGCACGCCACGCGGCGGCTACGCCAAAATTCTCGTCGATCGACACATGGAGCGAAACAACGATGTCGCAGTCACTTTCGACCACGACCAGCAGCGCTTGCCCGACTTCTCCGCCCCTGGACCCGTCACTGGCGCATGAGCTCTCAGTCGTTCGGTCAGGGATGCGCGAGGGAGGCCTCACCAGGCAGCTCTCGGTGGTGCTGGCTGGCAAGCTGAGCGGCCGGCTGGATCTCCTGCGCCGATCCGTGAAGCAGGCATCCATCGGCGAGCTGGAGGAGCAGGTTGCCAAGCTCATGCTGGCGTGGCCGGTCACTGGTGGGCACAGCGAGATCGATGCGATGTTGCGAGTTCGGCAATACGCAGAGGATCTGCTCGGAACGCCTCTGTGGGCGGTCAGGAGCGCCTGCCAAGACGTCTCGCGCGGTTCCGTGCCAGGCCTCAATCGAGACTTCCCGCCGTCGTCGCCGCGGTTGCGCGAGCTCGTGGATGGCTATGTCAGCGCGGTCCACAACGAAGCCCGCGAGATCAAGGAAGTTCTGCAGGCGCCGCAGGTGCCGCCGGACGATCCAGAGAAAGCGGCGGCCGTTAAGAAGTTGATCGGCGAGGGACTGAGGTCTTTGGTCGAGGTGATGCGTGCAAAGGATGCGCAGTTTGCTGGTCCGCCCGGACCTACGAAGGCGCCGTTCAAGCCATTATCGATTGCCGAGTGCGCAGAGATTTACAAGACGCGGCGACTGCCCGGCATGCCGGCGCATAACGTTGCGGCCGACGTTACGCGTGACGATGGCAGTGACGGAACCTCCCATGAGTGAGATCCGTATCGATGCCGCCAAGGCCGAGCGCATGATCGCGCAAACGCTGCGAGACGATCACAAGATGCTGCCGGCTCAGGCCAACGCCGCTGCCGACCATCTCTGTCGCCGGCTGAAGAGTGCGATGACAACTCCGAGCGCCCAGCAGCTCGCACGTTATCGCCTGATTGGCAGTTATCCGTACCGTAACGAGACCTTCAAGAAGGCTGTTGCGGAAAAGATCGCAGATGTAAACGACCGCGTCGCCCGCGAGCTGTGGGACATCGTCCGCGATCACTGCGAGGATCTGCCGCCCACCGTCGCGGAAGCTCAGAGGTATTGATGAACTTCTCAATCAGCGTGCTGAGGAACCTGAGAAGTCGATTTGTTCTTCAGAACCAGCGGTTCAAGCTGGGCCTTCAGGTTCGTCTCCAGGGACTCGGCGAGCTTCTCAATCTCCTCCAGCTTCCTAACCACAAAAATGATCTCGGCAGGAACTTCACCTTCCAGCCCGTAGGACCAAGTCACATCCTCATCGAGGGATTTCACTCCGATAGTTGCAGAGCGAAGCTGGTTGCGCAAATTGGTGAGATCCAGGATGGCGGCTTCCGAGAGCTGATCGAGGTTGTTCCAAGCCTCGTCGAACTCTGGTGGAGTTTTGAAAACCTTCAGGTGCGTTTTGGACACGACCCGGGTTGGATCTTCCTCGTCTACCTTCGGGATGAACCATCGCCGGCGACGCATGAACTCAGCACGCAAAGTCATGGTCGCCATATGAAGTTTGAGCAGGAGCGCCAAGGTCTTGGCAGTCATGTCATAATCCCGCGCTTCGCGGTCGAAGTTCACCTTGGCCATGGCGCCTCGATAGGCCAGCGTAGCGGCTACAAGTGCGACGAACGCCGCAAGCAAAACCTGCCATTTGCTCGCGTGTCTCAAGATCCGAAGAACGGTGATCTCTCCGGAGACACCCCACGCCAATGGCGGTTTGAGAAAAAACCAGATCGCAATCAGCACCAGCGCCGCGGCACCGCAGGCGGCCAACATTGTCGGTCGCTTCATCGTCGAAATCCCCGCCCGATTCCTAGTCAGGATATCAGCTTGGTGAGATCGGTCAAAACCACTGGCGGCATCATTTCGCCGCACGACGCACGCGGGGCGGCAGCATGACCCCTAAGCAGATGCACGCCGCCCTGAAGATCATCATCAAGCGCGGCATCCTTGTGCTCGATGCCATGGGCGACATTGATGCCAAGTTCCGGAGCGCTGGGATCTGGGGCCTCACTGTCGATGATGCTTGGCACGCCTACGGGCAGAACCGGGCGCGGGTCAGGCTGGTGCCTACCGCGCGCGAGAGCGCACAGGCCGAGATCGTTGGCGACTGGCTGCTGTGGCTTGGTCGGACACAGGGCGGCGTAGAGTTGCTGGTGTCATGGGCTCACGAGCACCCCATCTGGCGGCTGGCAGAGCGTCCCCGGGTGAGCGAGACGACCATCCACAATCGGATAGACCGATCGGTCGGCGCCATCCTGAGGGAGTTCAACGACTTCGGCGAACGGATTCCCCCATCAGCAGAGGACGCAGCATGAGTGACCAGCTATCATTCGATCAGAAGCCCGTCCTTGATCAGCGCTTCTCTGAAGGCGTGTTCTGCGGCAGCGGCGTCATCGGCGCTCATCCATGCCACCTCGAGCATTCGCTCTGCCACGCGCCAATGGGGGATTGCTCTGCCCCCGGTGGCGCGAACGTAGCGAAGGGCATCGTCGGTTGTCTGGATACGCTGATCTCCAATCGGAGACCTAACAAGAAACGGTCCGAAGGTCATGTAGCCGGAAGCCTCACCCCTATCACCATCAAAAAATCAACTGGCAGCTTGAATCCAGCGAAGGACGGCCTGCTTGGCGCGGTCCCATTCACCGGAGACGGCGGCCATGCTGCGGTCAGCCATCCGCTGGGAAAGTCGGTGAATCGCTTCGTAGGCGTCAGCTTCAGCCTCTGCCACGGCTCGCGAAGTCCCGCCAGTAGGGCTTTCGGTGGTCAGGCAGTCAATAAGATGTCGGGCCTGTTCGTCGCTCGAGCCGCTGGCGGCGCCCATCACGGACAGGCAGTACCGGGCTTTAAGAAGGCTGATTCCATTACTCATGCCTCGCCATAGCACGGTATCCAAATTGTCAATGTCGGGTTCCGTACATATCGAACACAAGCAAGGAAGCAAGAAAATGAGCGCGGCGAAGGTTGAGATGGATATCGAGATGCTGTTGCGCTGGGCGTACCGTGACGAGCTGTCAAAGCGCCAAGTCTCTGCCGCCGAGGGCATATGGGATCGTATCCAGGACAACCAGCACCATGGTGGCATCGACCGTAGCCACCACGGCGCCGGCCAGCGCTACGCCCATTTCGGATTGCCGGACCCGGATGCTGAGCGGATCGAGCGGGCGGTGACCGCATTGGACGAGCAGATCATTGATTGGCACCAGAGCATCGACGCCATTGCGGGCGATCTTGGAGGCTTGATCACCATAAACGACGTGGCTCCGTCCACCGCGCCGAAGCGTATCCCGAAGGTCGGTTGGGGTAAGGCAGGTGACCGAGCGCTCAAGGGCATGTTCGGCCCCGGCGCTGAGCGTCTGCGCCAGGATCGTCCGCGCGATGTCATCATGGTGGCCGGGATCCGGGCCGACGTGCTGGTGGCGATGCACGCCATCAAAGGCACACGCCCGGACTGGTACGAGGAGCGGCCACACCCGAAGCGCGTCCAGGCTGAACGTGGGACCCACGCCAAGATCGTCGGGGAGTGCCGCGGGAAGGATCTCTACACCACTGGGTCCTACTGCCCACTGCGTTACCAGCCGTCGCCGCTCTCGGTCGTCCATAGCCGGGCCGACTACGCTGCTTGGCATCGCGGGCTTGTGATGCTGAGCGAGACGCTGGTCCTGGACAAGTTCGTAGCACTCCCGCCGAAGGCACCCGCGACGCCGTGGTTCGACAATGTCGAGCGGGAGGAAAGGTCGCGCGTTATCCCGGTAGTGCCGAATGGCCGCAACAGCGTAAGCGCGTACGGCACATTGCCGCTTACGCCGGCGCGCGGGCGTGCTCGGACACCCTTGCGCAGAGCGTTATCTTTGGAGCGGGCCAATCATGGATAAGGAGTTCGCATCGCCACGGAACGAAGCAAGATATCGAACGTTGGAGCCGCACTTCCAACACAGGAGACTATCGTGAAAAAGCTTGCTCTCGTTACCGTTGCTATCGCAGCTCTCGCCAGCCCGGCCCTCGCTCAGACTGCTGCAACGACCACCACGGGCGCTGCTCCGGCAGAAGCGAAATTCTCCACGGTTGGCAAGGAAGAGATGTTCTCATCCAAGCTGAAGGGGCTGAACATTACCAATCAGGCGAACGAGACCGTCGGGGAGATAACCGATCTTGCCATCAAGAACCATCAGGTGGACGCTCTGATCCTGTCGGTTGGTGGCTTCCTCGGAATGGGTGAACGCTATGTTGCGGTTTCGCCATCGTCGGTGGCGATCACTCACGATGCCAAGAATGACAAGTGGGTCGCGAAGATGAACACCACAAAGGATGCGCTGAAGGCGGCGCCGGAGTTCAAATATCCGAAGTAGGAACGGTCCAGCTTGGATATTCGGGGCCGCAGCGTTCGCGTTGCGGCCTTTTGTCTGTAACGCGGTTGAGTTGAGAAAGTTATCGCAAGGCTTCTAAGAATACGTGACGAGAGGTGGGGCGAGAGAGGTCCGTTATTATATGGGCGTCCTCACATGCATCTTATCGAGACTAGGGCAGTCCAATACGTGCGCATGTCTACGGACATGCAAGAGAGTTCCATCGCGATACAATCCGAGGCAATCGCGCTCTATGCTGCGCGCCACGGTTTAAAGATTGTCCGCAGCTACGAGGATCTCGGACGCAGCGGTCTTACCCTTGACCGACGTTCGGCGCTGCAGCGGCTGATTTCTGACGTGCTGTGCGGAGACGCCGACTTCCGGACAATTCTCGTCTACGACGTGAGTCGCTGGGGCCGATTCCAGGACACCGACGAAAGCGCATACTACGAATATATTTGCCGATCGCACGGCATATCCATCGAATATTGCGTCGAGCAATTTAGGAATGACGGCAGTTTGAGCGCGGCGGTGCTCAAAACCTTGAAGCGCGCTATGGCTGGTGAATTCAGTCGTGAGCTCTCGATGAAAGTGTTTGCCGGGCAGGCAAAGACCGCTGGCAACGGATTTCATCGGGGGTCTGTTGCAGGTTACGGGTTGCGCAGATGTCTCGTGGACAACGTGACACATGAGCGGACCGTACTGCGAGATGGACAGAGGAAGCGGCTATCGACGGACTGCGTGATCCTTGTGCCAGGTCCACCTGAAGAGATCGACGTGATCTCAGATATCTATCGATGGTTTCTGGAAGAGAAGTTGTCACTGAGTGCTATTTCGCGTCGCCTGAACCAGCAAGGTATTTCTAACTCCACCGGCCGGCCCTGGAACGGCGTCTCTGTGCGTGAAATCCTGTCGAATGAGAAATACATCGGCACAGTCCAGTTCAACAAAACCTCGCGGAAGCTCGGGACACCTTCAAGAAGGAATGATCGACGGGAGTGGATCGAAGCTACCGACGCTTATCAGAAGGTCGTGTCGAAAGAGTTGTTCCGTCGTGCTCAAGCGCAGCTTGCCTACAACGCGCGGGCCTACACGGACAATGAGATGTTGGACTCGTTGACAGCGATCTGGTGCGCGAAACGCTTGGTAACCGCCGCAACAATTGAGGCGCTTCCCATGTCTCCCAGCATCAATGCGTACAAAGAGCACTTCGGCGGGTTAGCCCAGGCTTATGAGCGCATAGGCTATCGGCCGGCATTCCGCTCTGGAAAGAATACGCAGTCTCGCTTCGTGGTCCTCAGTCAAATGGTGGCACAGTTGAGGAACATAGGTTGTCAGGTGGATTGGCCGTCCGGCAGCTCGCAGATAGTCGTTAACGAGGAGTTGGTCATCGCAATCGTTGTGGTCTCGGCAGAGCCCGCTTGCGGTAAGAATCAATGGTTGGTGAAGCGCGCCGGCTGGAGCAAGCCTGACATTATCGTTATGGCCCGGCTAAATGCCGGACAAAATGTGCCGCACGATTATTCTTTCATTCCCGCTCTTTTCATGACCAATACAACATGGCTCACGCTATCTACGCGGCGCCTTGCTCGAATGGCGTTGTTTCGCTCGCAGACACTCAAACGCTTGGTTGAGTTCTGCGCACGTGAACGAATAGGAGGTGAGCATGCCTCGTGCACGTGAGGTCGCAAGGCAGCGCGCTCGGTCCGCTCGGGCAGTAAGAGCAAAAATCGCTCAGGAAGAAGAGATCGCAAGGCGTGGCCAATTGTCGCGCGTTTTGCTGACTGCTCATGAGATCATTACAGATTCAGGCTTCATCGCTTTGGCCAAGCTCCATAGGGCTGACTGGGCGCCAAAACGTCTCGTTCATGCGCATGGCACATCAGAAGCGGCCGATGCGGTGCTAGATTTCGTGGTTGCTTGGAAGTATTTTTTTCCAGTTATTCAGAACAAGGACATGCGAAGCTATCTCGATGAGAAATTTCCTGGCTTCGTTGAAGAGCTCAAGGACACCTTTATTGGCCTGGTGATGAAGGGGCCGTTTATCGGTGAGCGCAAGCCTGCGCTTGGTCGTCTATCTACTGACTGATCGAGCCTTGACACGTCGATCCATGTCGTTCGATTGTGGGATATGCGTTTCTTATCAACACTTCTTTTGGCAACTCTCGCTAGTTCCCCGTGTTATGCTCTCGTTGGCGGAGCCAATGTCGACGCCGACGCGCTTGGTCGCAGCGTTCTCACCATTGTCGGCTCTCGCGGCAATTTCTGCTCGGGAACGCTGATAGCGCCCACACTCGTGCTGTCGGCCGCGCATTGCGTGTCGCCGGGCGCCAGCTACAAGATCGTGCAGTATGATGCGAACCGGCAACCTCAGCTGTTGGCCGTGAAACGCGTCGCCGATCATCCTCAGTTCAATGTCCAGGGCATCAAGGCACATCGAGCAAGCGCCGATGTTGCGCTCTTGCAGCTCAACGATCCCTTGGCGGGTAAGACGCCAGTGTCGCTCGGCGTTCCCCTTGAGCCCTTCGACGCCGGGCAAGGTTACACAATCGCCGGCATCGGCGTTGCCACCCGTGGCGACGGCAAGAGCGGCGGCATGGTTCGATCGGCGCGGCTCGTCTCCACCAGCCATCCCGGCAAATTGCAGATCCGCTTGCTTGATCCCGCTACGAATAACGAGCGCGCCGGCCTTGGCGCATGCACAGGGGACTCGGGTGGCCCGGTGCTGCAACAGCAAAACGGCCGTAGCGTTGTCATCGGTGTGATTTCTTGGTCCACCGGACCGAAAAACACTGCGGGATGCGGCGGCTTGACCGGCGTTACGCCGCTGACGCTCTACCGCGACTGGATATTGCAGACCGCGAAGGCTTGGGGCGTCGCGCTCTGACGTTCCATCGTTAACATTCGTGAAACCTTCTACGCTATCCTCGGCGAATCATGCACCGCATCATCGCCTTCCTGTTCCTCGCCGCCTGCACGCTGTGCGCTGCGCCGGCTGACGCCGCCGATCTCGCTGCCCACAGCCGCCTCGGCGCCGTGTTCGCCGAACCGGTGCCGAAAGCCCGTCGCGTGGTTGTGGCGGAGAAGGAAAAGCCGGTCGAGGAGCCGATCGTCACCTATGCGCCGGAAGTCTATATTCCGTCGATCGTTCACGGCTATTACGGCAAGCCGAATTCATATTATTATCGCTCCTATTACGGCACCAAGCCGGAGACGATCTTCAGCCGCGCGCCCTATGGATGCGGCTGGTATGGCTATTGCTGAGCGCCTGCGCGCGCGACGCGGCCTCAAGGGTTTGTGAACGTACAAATCCGAAACGCGTCACCACATGGATGAGTAGCTTTCACCGCCGGGAGGAAAGCCACTTGGGCAAGGAAGAAAAGACAGAAGCCGAACTCGAAGAGATGATCGCCCAGCGCATCGTCGTGGGTGGTGTCTATGTCTCCGTCCGTCCCGATCCGCTGCTCGGTTGGCGCCCGATGGTGATCACCGCGCCGAAACACGCGACCTATGCGCAGAAGATGGCGGACGATGTGGCGGTGGAACTGAGGAAGAGGTTCGCGCTGAAGGGAGAATGATCGCGACGCTCCCAACGTAAGTCCCACACAAGGTCTTTCTGACAACGATGCATAGCCTATGCGTCGTCGTGCGGTTGGCGATGAGTTGCCTGTCAGAAGGATAAAGGGATGCTGCGCCCGCTTGCCTTGATCTGCATCGTTGCCGTCGCATCACTGCCGGCCGCAGCCGCCGACCTTGCGGGCTATCCGCGCCACGGCTACGGCAAAGGGATGGATCCGGCGCCGCTCGCGGGCCGTGGACGTTACTTAGCAGTCGAGTCTCCGCCATGGGACAAGATCAACACCTATTCGCCCGCTGCTCAAGGCGCCGGGCCGCTGCAGGTCCACCGTTATTTCGGTCCGCCGCAGGTCTCCTATTATTACAGCCACTACGGCGCGCCGCAGGACCTGCTGATTGGCCGGCCGCAATTCGGCTGCAACTATTTCACCTATTGCTGAACCACTGACCAGCGACCCAGCCTAGTTCCACGGTCGAAATGGGTCTAGCGAGTAAAGGGCAGGTCGACTTTAAGAACCTCTATCGGTCCGCCGGGGGTGTCGTCATCGAAGGCGCCGATCACCAACCGTCCAGTTTTCCATGCATTGGTGTCGAGGTTGCAGCGGTTCGCGAGCACAAGCGGACCGTCCGAATGCTTGTCATGGCCGTGCACCACATATTTTCCGCCGAGCCCGCTGTCGTCGTCATCCGCATAGCGCTTCGTCAGGAGCACCAGTGGCTGCTGCCGCCGCAGCGGCAGCGCGGGGTCAACGCCGGCATGCACATAGATGCGATGGGCATCCTCGAAAAACAGCGGCCGGCCGTCGAGCCAGGCGATGTCATGCATCGGCACTTCCGCGGCGTCACCGCCATAGGAGGCCAGCGCCACATCGCCGCCTTTGGCCAGCCAGTCATCCATGGCGATGTCACCGCGCAGCGCCGCCACCATCAGTGCATCGTGATTGCCCTTCAGCATCGCGGTGCGCCGCAGCGTCGGCATTGCTGCCCGCAGCCGTGCGATTACGCCGCGTGAGTCCGGTCCCTTGTCCACGTAATCTCCGAGTACCACCAGCGTGGCGGCGTTCCCCGCTGCATGCGCATCGATGCGTTCCAGAGCGAGGGCCAGCAAATCACTGCGGCCATGCAAATCAGGGATAACGTAGGTCATCGACATCACGGTCGACCTTCTCGAGATAGCCTGTGAGTAAGTATCAAAGTTCTTGCTTTGGGGGCAAATCATTGACAATATGCGGACAATCCAGAAATATCTGAAAGAGTTGATCCGCCCGGCGCCCGCTGTGGCGGGTTTCCGCTTCTATGGGCACAGCTATGTAATGTCGCTGCACACCAACTATCCGACCCGAGCAATCGGTCATCCTGTCGATCATCACGCCATCAAGGTTCATGCTTTCAAGGAGCAGGGGATCGTTGTGGCAAGTGTCGATGATCCACGCCTCGATGCGTTTGAGCGTCAGTTCCTGCGAAATGCGGGTGCGAAGCTATATGGTCCCAAGGTGCCTAATGCCCACGCCGCCTCGTTGCTGCGTGGGCATTTGTCTGCTTAGACTTCGCGAAAGGCCTGCTTGGCGGCATCAAAAGCTGATGAAGGGGAGAACTTTCTTGACGGCCTTCTTTATGTCGTTGTTCTCACCGGGGCCCTTGGCAATGTCGTTGGCTACGTTCTGAGTGAACTTGATCGCATCGTTGTTTGGGCCCGGGCCATTCTGCAGGTCGTTGATGCCCTGATTCCAGGTTTTAACAATCGTGTTCTCAGGCCCGAACGCATCGTTGATGTTGACTCCTAGTGCTCTCAGGCCTTTTACAACTTCATTGTTTGGCCCAAAACAGCCGCTGCCTCCAAAGCCCTGGTTCATGCATTTGGTTAGCTCCCGTGCGGTCAACTGTCCGCCAGCGCATCCGGCGAAAACGTATGGCTGACCACCGGACGTCGCTGCACATTCGGCGGCGATTTGTAGCTCAGGATTTAGTTGTAGGGATCCGACACCGTAGCAAACGGCGGTACCCGTCCACGTGACGGAGCCCGACTCCGCTTGTTTTTGTACGCATGAGAGAAGCCTTGCTGTGTTCGGGTCGGCATTCTGCTCAGCCATGCAGAGCGGATACTTGTTATAGTCCTGGCCGTATTCCTTATAGCATTTGCCCAGCTGCTGCGCGGCTTGTTGCTCGTTGCTTCCGCCCAAGGCACCAACGCTACAAATTGCGAAGCCCGTCTTATCGGTATTGTTTCGCGAACAATCGTATACTCGCCTCTCTCTGGTCCCTAGCATTGAGCGCACAACACAATTGGTGATCGCATTCTGATCGCTGTTCTGGCTGACGCATTGGGCGACCTTTTGCTCACTTGTGATAAGTGGTCGACCGAACGGGGAACCGGCCTGGGCCATCGCCGCTGGCACAGGAGTTTGTGTCCCTCCTGCGCCCGTAACGAAATGTCCGCCGGACATGGCCGGAGGTTGATATGCAAAAGCGTTTGGGTTCGGCGGGATGACGCCAGGCGCCAGCGAGCAAAAGCCTATCGGATAGGCTCCGTTTGGGTTGATCTCGATCAGTTGCCCGTTCCAGCCTAGGAAGAATGCTTGATACATCGGGTTCGATGCGGGCATGCGAAGGAACATCATTCCAGAGGGATCTCTGACGGCGAAACCGGAGTTCATTGGATTGCCAATCTGGAACATGAAAAGGTCAGCTCGCAGCGCGAATGCCTGACCGCGAGCCGTATCGTTACATTGTCCAATGATGCCGGGTGCCTGTGCTCGAACTGATCCAGAGTTACAGATGAGGAGCGTTAGGGCAGTAACGATGGCGCTCAAAGTGCGTCGCATGCTCAATCACCAATTTATCACGTGTGGAAATATATCAAATCAACCATAAAGAGAACTTTCACGCAAGCCGAGTTGGGCCCCTACGTGGTTTCGGATCATAAATCCCGATGATGGATGCGCCATCCGGACATGGCTGACGACTTGATGCTGCGGGATGCCGACATTGCACCGTGCGAGATGCCGGTTGGGTAAGCCGCTCGATCGGCGCGCCCGCAACCGTGAGTACGAAGCCAAGCGCAGGGATGAGAAGCCCTATCGTGGGTGGTACAAGCTCAAGCGATGGCGGGATATCAGGGGTGCCCAACTGGCCAAGCAGCCGCTATGCGAGCGGTGTTTGGGCAGAGGTCGGGTGGTCGAAGCAACGATCTGCCATCATACGATCAAGCACGATGGTGACCCGGTGATCTTCTGGTCCGGTCCATTCGCATCGTCATGCAAGGACTGCCACGACACCGTTGAACAGGGCATCGAAGCGAGGGGCTACGAGATCGGCACCGACATCGATGGTCGCCCGATCGCACCCGATCATCCATGGAATAGGCCGAAGGGTTAGCCCATGCCCCCGGGCGGGTCAAAAGTTCAGAAGCTTTCGACGCGGGACCGGCGCCCAAGAAGCATACGCAATGAGACCAAAAATCAAAGGGGACCCATCGCAATTCAGACGATGACGAGTGAGGCAAGTATCTGTTTCTCTACCTCTATTCGCGCTGTTTGATTAATTCA